>JBAZRZ010000053.1:0-14693 GCA_041662685.1 Methanoregula sp. | reverse complement strand
TTATTAATTATCTCCTTATTCTTTACTAGCATAACATTGTAAGGAGACACCATACCTTAGATCTTTCGGTTGTTTTTCACTCGGTTTTTCTTCGTGAGGAAATCATTTCTACAGAGCAGAAATTTCCGGTCCAACGGGGATATTACCGGAAAGGTTTAAGTAAAAAAAAAAGAGTGCTGGCTGAATTCTCTCCGGTCTGCTATACCTCTGGCAAAGCACATCCTGATGGTTCCCTTCTCATCTACTATTTCTGCTGTCGCATCTCATGACAACAGATCGTGCAGGTCCATCCTCGGAACAACGGGATTTTTATATCAGGGTGTTGACATCACCCTTCTCTTTATGGTAGAGCAGGTACAGTGCGGCAAGGAGGATCGGGAACAGGAGATCAACCCATAACACCCCGCCGATATTGTTGGGAGATACATCCCCGTGAGCAATGAACTCGTACACATGACCGAGACCGGCGCTGAACAGGAAGAGTCCTCCGCCAATGATTGTTGCAAGCCAGAAATGATCGTGGTACTTCAGGCACAGGATGCCCACAACACCAATCGAGGCATCCCACATGCCCACTTCGCGCTGGAAGGGACTGCCGATTGGCCACCCGATGGATTCGGCTACCCGATCCGAACAGAGCAGGTGGCCGATTCCACCCCAGAGCAGGGACAGACCGAGCCCGCAGACGAGCTGCCACATCAGTATGATCTCCAGTTTCCGGTGAGTATCAGCAGTTTTTTTCTCCTGGTTTATATGTACCAGGGCAACTATTGCCCCAAGAAGCGGAAAGAGAAGCGCCCAGAGGATTTCCATAAGACTCATAAGATGGATCTTTTGCCGGGTGATAATTTAATTACTGGTATTCATAAGAGGAAATGCCCGGGATATAAGAAAACGGTTTCCTGTTTTTTAAATAAAATATCGCGTGTCTTCTGGCTTGAATGCGGGGCTGGGGCCAATAGTGCGATGCAATATCCGTGGGGGTATTTACCTGATCGCACACTATGGATCCGGCATGGGTTATGGGACATGAACTCAGGAACAGGTTTCATTGGGTACGGGAGCATGGGGAGCATGATCGTACAGGCGTTGCTGGACAAAAAGTGCCTGGAACCCCGCCACGTTATCATCAGCACCCGGCATCCTGCAGCACTCACCGCGCTGCTTGACAAATACCCGTCTGTACAGGTTGCGGAGAACAACCTCGCCCTCGTCCGGGAGTGCAATCGTGTGGTGCTCTGCACCCGGCCTCTTGATACCGTCCATGTCCTGTCAGAGATTGCCGGCGATCTGCAAGTGGATACCCATCTCGTATCCATCGCCACCTGCCTTCCGATAGAGCAGATCGCCCGCTTTTTCCCTGGCCCAATCACCCGGGTTGTCCCGAGCCTTATCGGGGAGATGAGTTCGGGAATCACCCTGCTCTGTCATAATGCCGCAGTCCCCCGGAGAGCGGCACAGGAATGCGAAGCGCTCTTTTCCGCACTCGGGAATGTCGTGGTGATCGATGAGGAGAATTTTGAGGTTGCAACGGATCTCACCAGTTGCGGCCCGGCCCTGATCGCAGTCCTTATCGAGGAATTTGCCCGTGCCGCAGTACGGCACAGCACTCTCTCCCCGGAACAGGCCCGGGCGCTGGCCGTCTCCACACTCTCCGGCTCGGCTCAGCTTCTCGATGAACAGGGATATACTCTGGAGATGATCCTGCGCCGGGTGGCCACCCCCGGCGGGATCACGGAAGAGGGAGTAAAGCAGCTCCAGTCAGAGATGCCTGCGGTCTATAATACGCTCATACAGCGGACGCTCGCAAAACACGAGATGAGAAAAACGGACGTGCGTACAGAAGCCGACCGGCTGCTGGATCAGAGGCCCTGACCCGGCCCCAACAACGTTTTAAAAAAAAAAGTATCAGCCGAGTCCCCACTGGGCAAGAGTTGTCCGCTGGGGATCTACATCATCCCAGCTCCAGCCGAGCGCTTCGATGATGCGTGAAATGGGCTGCTTGATGGTCTTGTCCAGCATCAGTTCCAGGTCAACAACAAACTCGGGGGGTACCTGGTCGCCGTACTCGAAGCAGAGCACATCCGTCTTCGGGTATTTCGAAGTCACGGTCCGGATATAGATCCGCTTGGGCTTGCTCCCCTTGCCAAACTCGGTCTTGAGATGCAGGTTGGCATACTTTGCCCCCCGCACCTGTACTTCATCGGTCCCGTAATCATCAAGGGATTTGCCGATTCCGCCGGGAATGCCAATTTCGTCAAGAGTATATTTTCCCGCCCGGTATTTTGTGATCACTTCGGAAAGGAAAGACTTGATCCCAGCATATTCCTCTCCTTTCAGGATCATTTCCATCACCCGCTGCTGCACGACTTTGGTGATCTGGGGCGTATCGCTTCTCCGGATCTCAAAGCCCACGATGTCCACTTCATCGACATCCTTGCCCTCTTTCCAGACCAGGTGTCCCGCGTACCGCTTCTTCTTACCGGCCTGGAAGAACCGTTCATAGATCTTCTCGAACTTGATCGAGAAGTAGTGGGCATCGGCATTCAGTTCCTTGTGGGCAAACTCCTGGTAACTCTCATTGAGGCGCTTCTCGATGGCCCGGGCCGTTGCAATCGTCGCGTCCCGGTCAAGATTCGGGGGCAGGTGCACCATGCACGAATCGGTGTCCCCGTAGATGACCGTGTAGCCCTGCTGCTCGATCACGCGCCGGGTGTGCTCGATGATGGCCCTGCCGACTGACGTAACTGCCGAGCCGATCTCCCGGTCAAAGAGCCGGAAGCGGGTATAGCCCGAGACACCGTAGTACGTGTTCATGATCACTTTGAGCACGTTCTGCTGCATATCGTAGAGCACGTAATTCGGAGAGCCGAATTCATATTTATTGCGCAGTGCCTTTTTATCGTCCCGCTCTTTGAGCAGTTCGGATATGATGCTCCTCGTTAACCCGTCCGGGTGTTTCTTGAACCGGATCCCGTTAGGTGCTACCAGTTCACCGGCGGGATCCTTGGTCTCCATGGAGGCGTTGATCGTCATCATCGCCATCGGGTAGAGCGATTTTAAGTCGAGCACCACCACGTTCTCCCGCACGCCCCTGCTCGGCTCGAATACGGTTGCCCCCTCGAACTCATCCGCGTTCGCAAATCCCTTGGAAGGCAGGACGTATTTCCCATATGCCTTTCTTAAGATGTAGACATCGATCACGCTCGATGAGTTCAGGGTCTTGTCGAGCGGGCAGCCGACATAGCGGGCGATCTCGCGGTAGAACTCGATGATGTTGTCCTTTTTATTTATCTTGACACAGAGTTCAACGTCTTTGAAATTGTACTCGACCAGGAGTGCCGGCTGTTTTCTCCAGAGATCCGAGATGATGCCGGTGTACCGCACTTTCTGCTCGCCAACCTCCTCAAGAGCTACTGCATCGAGGCGGTAGGACTCTTTCTGGGTGAGGTGCATCTTCTTGTATCCCATCAGGAGATCGAAGAGTGCCCGCCCCCGCAATGCATTGCGTTCCGTCATACCCGGTAAGCGGGCGAGATGGGTGGCCGAGAGTCCGAGCCGCTCCATCCTGCCGGCAATATACGGCATATCGAACTCCACAAAGTTCCAGCCGGAGAGCACATCCGGGTCCCGCGCAACAATGTACGCAGAGAACGCCCTGAGCATCGATACTTCATCGGAATAGTTAGTGGTGGTGTGCGTGTCTTTCCGGAAACACCCGTTGACAAGCCCACCTTCCGTTTCCTTCTCCGTAATCTCCACGGGCATGCCCCCGTCCCTGAACAGGAACGTGGTATAATCGTTGTCAAACGAATCGTAGCAGGTGATGCAGATGATCGCATCCCGCTGGGTATCGGGAAAGCCCCGCTCATCTTCGCATTCGATATCGATGATACAGGAGCGGGCCGGTGCATCCACTTCTGCGGGCCTGAGATCCTTATAGTCCACCGTCATTGAAGGAGCGGATACACCTCCGGTCAGCCCACAATCGATCATGAACCGGGTGGCAAACGGGATATCTGCCTCAAAGTGCCGATACCGTTCGCGTATATCACGGACGTCGCCCGGCTGCTGGACATACATCCTGCGCAGCGGTTCATCACGGATCGAACGGTATTGCGTCCCGTCCTCTAACGTGGCCTGTCCCGGAGGTACATTACCCTCGGCCTGGTCTGCGGGTATGTAAAAATACGGCCTGAAGTCCGTTACATCGAGCCGGAGTGCTTTTCCCTGAGCACTGCGGCCGAAGATGTGGATGACCGGGCCGTCCGGCGCCCGGCTGTACTCCACCTGGTTGATCGCAAGGGAGATGTTGTTGGAAAACTGATCGAGCGTGCAGGGGGTGTTCATGCAGGTATCCGTGCGCTGGGACTCTGATGCCATATCAGGAAACCGCCTTCTGGCAGAGTTCTGTTACGAATTTTCCAGCCTCGTTCATCTTCTCCTGCTCCCAGCTGTCGAGTTGCCATTCCTCGATTGCCCCAATCCCGTTCCTGCCGATCCTGACCGGAACCCCCAGCGAACAGCCGGAGATCCCATATTCCCCTTCCAGTACCGATGAACAGATCACCAGTTCGCGGGCATCATTGAGCACCATGCGGGTGAGGTTAACGATATGCAGGGCCGGGCCAAAGACGGTCCCGCCCTTGCCCTTGATCACATCCATGCTCACTCCCCGCAGTTCAGTGAGGATCTCTTCTCTCATGGGTAGGGGGATCTCACAGGAGTGAGTCGAGAAGACGGGCACCTGGTGCTCGCCATGCTCTCCGAGCACAAAGGTAAACCCGGTGATCCCCCGGGAGCGCAAGGCAAGGGCGAATCGTGCACTGTCGAGCTGGCCCCCAAATCCTATGCATCGCTCCCGGGGTATGCCTGTCCGTTTGCAGAGCAGGTAGTTTTTGGCATCCATGGGGTTTGTTACCGTGATCACAATGCCATTGAACCCTTTGAGCAGGTCAGCGCATTCATTGACTGCGGCAGAATTGGCTTCGAGCAGATCGGCGCGGGTTTTTACTGACGGGTTACGCGGAAGTCCCGCAGAAAAGATGCAGATATCTGCGTTGCGAATTGCTCGTTTATCGGTGGTGATATCGGTTGCAAGCCCCGTGTGCTGAAGATCCAGTACCTGCGCTTTGAGCAGTCCGGGTGCGCTGTCATACAGGACCAGTTCATCGGCGATCCCCATGGAGGAAGCGAGATAGGCGACCTCGCCACCAATCCTGCCAACTCCCATTACCGCAAGGCTCACCATCTGGTTACAATATGGGTATGCTAATATTAAATTAACGACCATTTTCTGATGGATGGTATCAATCAAACCCGGACCGGTAACTGTAGGGGGGGTTTCCCTGAACAATCACCTCTTACTCGCTGCCGGAGTACTGGGAACAACGGGCACATCGCTTGCGCGGATGCTCTCTTTAGGAGCCGGCGGCGTTGTGACCAAATCAATCGGGCCGGTACCCAAGGAAGGGCATGCCGGTCCATGCCTTGTGGTACTGGAAGACGGGCTGATGAATGCCATGGGCCTGCCCAACCCTTCAAAAGATTTTGTTGAAGAACTTGCTCCCCTCGCAAAACAACCCGTGGTTGCCAGCATTTTCGGGGGAAATCCCGAGGAATTTGCCACTGTTGCCGAATGGTTCAAAGGAAAAGTTTCAGGCATTGAGCTGAATCTCTCCTGCCCGCATGCCGAGGGATATGGCGCTGCGATCGGCAGTGATCCGGCCCTGGTAGAAGCCTGCACCCGCGCCGTGAGCAGCACCGGGGTCCCGACATGGGTGAAACTTACCCCGAACGTAACCGACATCACAGCGATTGGCAAGGCTGCGGAACGGGGCGGGGCGAATGCGATCGTGGCAATCAACACGTTAAAGGCGATGCGCATCTCGACGGGTATCCGGCGCCCGGTGCTCGACAACCGGTTCGGCGGGCTTTCCGGCAGCGCAATCTTTCCGGTCGCCGTCCGGTGCGTGTACGAACTCTATGCATCCTGTAAAATTCCGATCATCGGGTGCGGGGGCATTTCTACTGCTGACAACGTCATCGAGATGATGATGGCAGGTGCCCGGGCAGTCGAGATCGGCAGTGCGGTTCATGGTGACGTGAACGTCTTTGAGAAAATCTCAAAGGAGCTGTATTCCCGGAGTGGGATTGACGTTGAAGAGATCGTGGGGTGCGCCCATGAGCGATAACGATCGGATGGGACTGGTGCCGGTCACCATCGCCCGGATAAAAACGGAAACTCCTACGATCCGGACCTTCGTATTCGAGGAATCCCTGCCCCATGCTCCCGGACAGTTCGTGATGGTCTGGGTGCCGGGCGTGGACGAGATCCCGATGGCCCTCTCTTCAGAGAACAGCATCACCGTCCAGAAAGTCGGGGATGCAACGAGCGCCCTTTTCGATCTTGCCCCGGGTGCAAAACTGGGAATACGCGGCCCGTTTGGTAACGGGTTTACCAAGGGAGAGAAGATGCTGGCGATTGCCGGGGGAGTCGGTGCTGCCCCACTCCTGCCTCTTGCCCGGGCTGACTGTGTCATGACCATGCTTCTTGGCGCACGGAACGAATCCGAACTGCTCTTTGTCGCTCAGCTGGATGAGTGCACGGATGTGCTGATCGCAACCGATGACGGTTCGCTCGGTCAGAAGGGGGTTGTGACTACCCTCATGGACGATCTCAATCTGGGTATGTACGACCGTGTGGCAGTCTGTGGCCCGGAAGTGATGATGCGTTCCGTGCTCTTGACAGTCGATGAGAAAGGGATTGCGCATAAGACCGAGTTCTCCCTGCACCGGTACATGAAGTGCGGTGTTGGTGTCTGTGGTTCGTGCTGCGTGGATCCCTCGGGGCTCCGGGTATGCCGGGATGGCCCGGTTTTCTCGGGAAATAAACTGCTCAAAAGTGAGTTTGGGAATTATATGCGGGATGCAAGCGGCAGGAAAAAGAAGATATGAGTTTTTGCCGGTGTTTACTCCCGGGAAATGTTCATCTCTGTTTTTGGGGGTATGGGGGCATCAGCCCCCATCTTTGTAATCTGCTTAAAAACATGCGTTACCCATTCAAAACAGCGATGATCCATTTAAAATAAATTACACCGTCAAACGGTGAATCCCCCCTTCCGACTGCCTGCTGCTGGCGTAGCCGTATGGAAGTTATCGTTAACAAAAGTCTTACTCCTGCATGGACCGGTGCAGTGATCCACAAAGCGGGCTACTGTCTTCCTGGTATCCAAAGAAAAGATAGGTATCCTGAAAATTCCTGGCGGAGTTACATCCCGTTCTATGGCAATGCGAACCGGTATTCGTCTTTGGGTATACAAATTTCGAATCGTGCCCCTTTACCCGGCTCGCCGGTCTCTTTTATAGTGAGCCCGGTGATACTCAGAATCTCGCTGGAAAGGAACAGGCCATAGCCGGTATTCCGGTAATACTTCCGCTTGAAGATCCGGTCTTTTGCGTTTGTGGGAATGCCGACACCGTCATCTTCAATAACTATGGTAAGCCCATCCGGTGTTTCCTGGTAATAAAACCGGATCCTTGTCACCTTCTTGCCGTGGCGCAGGGTATTGTCCACAAGGTTATGGAACATTTTTTCGAGCAGGGAATCAGTAAAGACCTCAAGATTTTCGAGTGCTGTCTCCACCGTGAAACCCCCGAGATCGATGTCGGTGATTGCCTTCTTAACCGTACCAGAAACGTGTTGCCACTGGGGCATGGTTGAACCGATATTCTGGTAATCGCGGGTGAACGGGATCTGTTTCTGGATAAGCCGGGTGACCTGCTCGATCTTCTGGAGATGCTCTCGTGTGGCGGGATCGGTGACCACTTCTTCTGCTAACGAGAGGTACATGACGATCGCCGTGATCTGGTTGAGGATATCGTGGCGGGTGATGGATGAAAGGGCATTGAGTTTACGGGTTGCCAACCGGATCGCCGATTCAAACCGCTTGCGTTCATTGATCTCGGCTTTGAGTTCATCGTTTGCCCGCAAAAGTTCATCCGTCCGCTCCCGGATACGCAGCTCCAGATCCTCTTTTGCTTTTTTGATCACGCTCTCTGCCAGTTTTCGTTCGGTGATATCAATCGCGGAACAGATCACGATATTGTCGTCTGCTCGTGATGCGGAAACAAGGAACTGGCGCACAGCCCCGTCCCGGGTCTGGAAGAACAGTTCGGTCTCTCCACTACTCGGGCGGCTCCTGTTCTCGCTGATAAATGAATCGCGGTTCACCGAATCGACAAGAATTCTCGAAAGGTCCTTGTCGAGCAGGTCCGTGTGATTGTATCTGAGCATCAGGGCGCATTTTCCGTTAATCTCCTGGATGCGCATGGTGAGCGGGTCGAAGGTAAATATCCCCGCCTGTGAATTTTCAAAGATCTCCCGGTATTTCCGTTCTTCTGCCCTGAGACTCCCGGCAAAGGATGAGGTAACCACACCAATGGTAACAAAGATCACAAACCCTGCCGTAGATACGGCAACAAGATTTGGATCGAAATTCCCGAAATAATAGACCAGCAACAAAAATATTGTACTGATAATTAAGGAGAAGATGACGCCACGGTGCGGGTAAAAATAGACAAAGAGGATGATCGGCAGGAAATAGAGGAAGGGGAAGACTTCATAGATGCCATGAGTGAGCGAGTAGATGGTCGCATACATTGAAATGAGGATGGTAAGACCTATGGTAAACCGACCAGTAGATTTTGTCGTTACTCATCGCGGCACCGGTCATGTATCTTCCTCATTGTTGTTGTTCAGCTGTCCGGCCAGGACAGTGCTCTCAAACCGCCGGCGTTCAAGGATCTCGGCCCGCAGTTCCTCATTCATCTTTTCGAGATGCGCTGTACGTTGCCCGACCTGTCCTTCGAGTGTCTTTCGTATCTCTTCATCGACAATTTTGCTGCCGGTGATATCAATCGCCGAGCAGAGCATACGGTCACGCGTTACGAGAACCGCAGAGACGACAAATCGCAGAAGGGTTCCATCGTGTGCGACAAAGATCACGTCGGTATCAGTGTTGTTCAGCCCCTTTGTTGCAGCAGTAACAAACAGTTCCAGGCTATTTTCATCCGTCCATATCCGGGAGATCTCTTCTCCGAGCAGTGCCTGGCGGTCATACCTGAGCCACTGGGCGCATGTTACATTGATCTCCCGGATACGCCGGGTGCGCAGATCGAGGCAGAATATGCCGTCCTGGGAATTATCCAGAACATTTTTGATCCGGTTCCGTTCTTCCAGCAGACTGTTGGCGTATGATGATGCCACGAAAGCGATTGCTATAAAGATCGCAACCCATGCAGTAGAGATTACAATCACTACAGGGTGGGAAAAACCCAGCAGGTAGATGAGGGAGATGTACAGGAGACTGATGCCGAGCGAGAAGAGCACTGCCCGTTTGGGATAAAAATACACCACGAGAATGATCGGCAGGATATAGAGGAAGGGATAGACCTCAAAGATACCGTGGGTGAAAGAAAAGATGGTCGTGAGGATTGCACCGATACTCACCGCTGCGATGATGAACAGACACAGGATCTTTTCATTATCGCTGGAAAGATGCTCCATTCTACGATCCACGGAAACTGTCCCCGGTGCTCAGCGTTGAATACACTATAGTAAACCGATGATCTCATTGCATATATGCTCACATGACTCACATCGGCATTATTGCATACTCCCGGATAACCCAGGTACGGTATCTTTACCGGTCTCATATATGGATGTTGTTAATCCGTTCCAGTTCTTCGATCTTGTTGATATTGGTAAAGGTGGTCAGGTCATGATCAATGGCCCGTATCTCATCGATAGGCACATAGTGTGCATTCAGGGCCTTGATCATGGTTCGCAGGGAGAGTGACTCGTGATTTTCGAGATAACCGATCAGTGCAGATCTCCTGTACACTGCGTGCAATGGTTCGAGCATCTCTACATTCCAGCGGGGAATTGCGGCATCATAGTGCTCAATACGGTTGAATAAAAGGGCGACAACCCGGGGATCGACACACGGCATATCGCAGGCAGACACAAAGATCTCTTCCCCGCGCGCCGCGAGAGTTCCGGCATGAAGCCCCCCGATGGGCCCGGTTCCCGTGCGGATGTCGATGATACACCGGACCCCTTCAATCGTATGAAAACGCCGGCATTGTTCGGGATCCCGTGCCACAAGGATGATCTCGTCAACAACCTGAGAAAGGGATTCGATCAGCCGCTCTATAAACGTCTTTCCCTGGTACGTGAAGAAATATTTCTCCTGGCCGTTTGCACGTCGTGCTGCTCCTCCTACAAGGATGACTGCTGATCTCAAAACCGGCTCCCTTTTTAAGGTAATCGCCTCTCCTTAATTATCTTGTCCCTTTTACCCTGGAGGATTTTTCGCAGGACTTTTATTTCCATGGCAAGCAATGCTTCCTTGATCTCAACGGATGGCGAGAAGCCCCCGATGCCCTGCGCCGCTACAATCCGGTGGCAGGGGATGATCAGGGGTGTGGGATTGCGGGCCATTGCCTGTCCGACTACGCGTGGCGATGTGCCGACGGTTTTTGCAATATCCCCATAGGTTGCGGTTGCTCCGTAGGGCACGTTCCGTACCTCCCGGTAAATCCGGCTGTACACGGTATCGTCATGGAGTGCGAAGCTGTCCAGAGATGAACAATCAACCGGTTGCCCCCCGCAGTATCTCATGACCTGTGAAGGAACATCCCCTTCCAGCCCGGTTGGGGAAAAACGCACGCGTTGCACGGCGGTGTCGTTCCACCAGACCTGGACATACCACAGCCCGAACCGGCACGAACCGCTTATGATCTCCATTTTCCCATCATCTCCCGGAACCGGGGAACATCGCATTCGATCATCTCTTCCTGAATCCAGCCGGGAAGCGCGTGGCGCACCCGCCGTTCAAGGAACCGTTTTTCGCCCAGCACCAGCACCCCGCGATCTTCAGGAGTACGGAGCACCCTTCCCAAGGCCTGGAGGGAGCGGTTGACTGCCGGGAGGGTGTAGCAGAGGAACTCTCCTTCGTCGCCGAACTTGTGCCGGAAATATTCGATCGTCATCTTCCTGACACGATTGAACGGGGCGAGCGGGAGGCCGATCACCATCGCACCGTTTAACATCTCGCCCCGGTAATCGAGCCCCTCGCTCCATTTTCCGCCACAGACGGCAAACATGATCCCGGATTCTCCCCGTGAGGGCAGGGAAAGGAATTCGGTGAGGGCTGCCGCCGCAGTAGCTGCATCGCGGGGTTCAATGTAGATCCGTTTTCCCCGGAGATGCGGGACAGCGAGACTGGCAAAGGATTCGAGGATCTGGTAACTGGGGAAGTAACAGGCCCTGTTCCCCTTGAGGGCGGCAAATGCCTTGATATAGTCGCTGACGCGGGAGGTATTGTCCTTGTTCTGCCGCATGGAAAATGCCGTCGTGATGTCGTTTGCGCAGGCGATCAGCCGGTTCTCTTTGGGAAACGCGTTCGGGAGCGAGAGCGTGGTCACCTTTGCATCACCGAAATAGTAGTGGCGGAAACTCTCAACGGGGGAGAGGGTGCCGGAGATCAGGATGCAGCAGGAGTGCGAACCGCAGACTTCCGAGAGGGAGGCGGCCGGATCGATGTTGCGCACTTCAAGCGTGATCCCTGCTTCTGTTTTCCGGTACACCGTCAGGTAGGCGGGGTCGGCTGAGGAATGCGAGAGCCGGACTAAAAATTTCGTCAGCCGTTCGATGGCGGTCTCCCGGAATACCCCGTCTTTCTGGTTCTTCTCCCGCATGGTTTCTGCGAGACCCATCAGGTCGTCGACGATCTCGTCCATGGATTTGTACAGGGATTCCCGGACAATCATCCGGTCAAAGATCGCCGGATCGAACCAATCTTCGGCTTCCACGGAGTTGGTAAGGCCCCGTATGAATTCGGTGAGCCGGGGCAGCACATGCTGGACTGCCTCTGCCCCCTTGTGCCGTTTTCGCATGCCGGAGAGTTCGCGAGAGGCCTGTTCGAGGTCGCTCTCCACTAACGTCACGCTCTCGATGCCGGTGATGACATCGCCGCAGTTGTGCGCCTCGTCAATGAGGAGCAGGACATCCACCAGCTCAACCCCGAGATTGGCATAGAGCTGTTCGCGGATGTCCCGGTCAAAGAGGTGGTGGTAGTTGAGGATCACGACATCGGTGTTCCGGGCGGCCTGCATCATTAGCTCGTACGGGCAGCAGGTACCGGAGAACTCCGCGAGTTCCCGGGGGGGCACCGGGTGGGCGATCACCCGTTCGGTCTTGGCCCGGAGTTCGGTGGAGGCCACCATCTTGACGCCCATCGTCTCTGCCGGAACAAACATTTTGCTCGCGATGTAATACGGGCAGAGAAGCGGGTGTTCCTTGTCCATGGCGCGTATCTGCTGGATGATGAAGGGATCTTTTGACGGGACAAGCGCCCCCTTGTCCGCCCGGTCCCGCATGAGCGAGGAGGAGAAGGCCTTGACACCTTCGCATTTGCGGTAAATATCCCCGTCACCGCCAAGGGGACACATACTCTTCTTGCCGACAAGGTACACGGTTTTTAAGTGCGGTGCTTTTTTGCGTACCAGTTCGAGTTCGCGGATGAACGTGGTGAGCTGGCTGACCGTCCGTACCGCGATCACGATCTTCTTCTTGTTCCGCTCGGCAAGGAGCGAGGCAACGACACTGGACTTCCCGCTGCCGGTGGGGGCATCGATCATGGCGATCCCGCCCTCGCGGGCAACCTGCGCCACGACTTCGAGCATGTGGCGCTGGCCCGGGCGGTATTCGCTGTACGGGAAGTAGGTGTCGATGCTGTCCATTTCGGTACTAGGATTGGTTGCCGAACGTTTTATGGATGTGGATGTGGGGTGATGTGACATATGGAATATGCTGGAGAATTTAAAAAAAAAATATTTTAAGGTTGAACCATTTTTCTCTGGCGACAAATTCTTCCGGGGATTTGACCCTCCTGGGGGCTAAAAGCCCCCGCCGCGTGGGCGGTCCCGTGATGATGCCATCTTACCCGTTTGAGAGAAAAACCGACATGCATAAGGAAAATTTTTTCCGGACGTTTGCGGGAATGACATTATGGCCTTTGGAGGAGAGGGTAACAACTTCCATGGTATGATCTCCATTGGATTGTAAGAAAACAATTGTTTTGGCTTACTCATGGGGGATTTGCTGGATTTTTTTCAAAGGTACACAAACTTTTAGAAATCCAGTTTTTCGGGTACGACTGCAGAACAACCCTCGATCCGGTTGAAATAATCGCAGTTTCTCGCTACAATTTCATTCATTTCCAAGGATAGAGATGTAGCCGCAATCAGGCAATCGTTGAATTCGATTTTCCTGCCGGCGTTTGAAAGTTTTTCATACATTTTTCCACAGGTCATGGCAACTATTTCATCGCGTTCAACGATCCGGACATACGCAAGTAGTTCCTCGGTCTTTTTCATCGCATCTTTCCGTGCAGAAAGTTCCACACCTGCGCTTAAGCTCTGCGACCGTGATAACCGAAATAATTCCAATATTCTTGTCATCAGAAAAACTTTTGAACAATTCAAAGGATTCCTCTGGCCCATTTGTCCGGAGCACATCGACGCAGATACTGGTATCCAGAAAAAATTCATAACGGTTCGATTGTTCTGGATTTCCGCAGGGTATCTACAAAGTCTGCGCTATCCACATCACAACCCCAGGCTCCACGAAGTAAGGTGACCGGTTTTTTTTTCAATGATTTTAACAAAGATCTCGTCGCCGGTTTTTGTTGAGATTCCTTTCTCCAGTTCGAGATGGAAACCATCGATGACTTTTGCTTTTATTGTTGTCATACCGTATCCTTACACTACGTATCACTCAAATTGCCGTTAAGGTTTGTGCGGAAAGAGAACTCAAAGTTACTCATTAGTAATTAGCAGAATTGGATTCAAGGGTTCTCAGGTTCGCCCCTCTGTTCCGTCAGTATCCATCGGAGCAGAGATCCCCCGGGAGTATCGAAAAGGGACCGGAACTCATTTTTCAAATCGGGCTTATTTTGGCAAATGGGGGTTATTTTGGATTTTTCAACCGGGAGTGTGTCGTATCCGGGATCGGGAAATGTGCGGAATTCAGGGAAAATGGATGTAAATTCAATTTTATCTCTTCTTTGCGTGCCCGGGATGAGAAAAAATAACATCGTAAGGTCAAATGTGCGCAATTAGGCTCAATTGGATGGCCGATCTCGCTTAAGATCAGGCTGGAGGAGGCATAAATGCAAGGAACCCCTGTTTTCCGGTAGGTGTTCACGTCGGAGAGGGGGGTTTCTCCGTCGGAGATATTTCGGGATACCGGGGACGGGTCAACTGACCCGTGACAGGTCAGGTGTGTTGGACGGGTAAGTGACCTGTGACGGGTTTCGTGAGAGTCCGGATCTGCACTAGTATATAGGGGGATCCGGGAGGGAGGTTACGTCTGTAGCCGTCGGTGAAATGGGGGGAATTTGGGGAATGAAGGTACGGCAGGATTTGAATGTAATTTCGATCAGCGTCTGGTTATCTTTTTGTCACCAGGGTTCGGTTGGAAAAAAATCGAAGTCCGGTTGAAATTTTTTGCTCTGTAGAAATGATTTCCTCACGAAGAAAAACCGAGTGAAAAACAACCGAAAGATCTAAGGTATGGTGTCTCCTTACAATGTTATGCTAGTAAAGAATAAGGAGATAATTAATAA
>JBAZRZ010000052.1:0-15222 GCA_041662685.1 Methanoregula sp. | reverse complement strand
GATTTATTAATTATCTCCTTATTCTTTACTAGCATAACATTGTAAGGAGACACCATACCTTAGATCTTTCGGTTGTTTTTCACTCGGTTTTTCTTCGTGAGGAAATCATTTCTACAGAGCAAAAAAAAGCATTTGCGAATCTATTTTCATGGGAATCTGCTGACATAAAAAATTAAAATCAATCTGATTTGTGCAGGTCTCAATATTATTTTTTTAAATTTTCAATGTTCAAACCGTATCATGATTAAATCGGTTTAGGAATTTGAATCTTCCAATCACTGAGGGAACCATTCCTCCCCCGCCCGCTTCTGCCTCGCGATCACCGGCTCCTCAGCGACCGAATCATTCTCATAAGTTGTGAGCCCGTCCCTGTTCCGGGCAATTGTCAAACGGGATGCAATGAGAGGTTCAAGGCTGGGCCGTTACGCGAGATCGGCCAGACCCCGGGTTTCGGAGGGGATGGGGGGGCTGGCCTGATGACGCACGACTGCATCCGGAGAGAGAGAAGCAGATATACCAGAGAAGTAATATATAAAATACAAAAGGAGCGAACATGCCGGTTACAGTCGAAGGAAAAATGGTTGACGGGCGCATGATCATCCTCGATCACCCGCTGGCAAACGGTCAGAACGAAGTCCTCGTACGGTTGAAAAAGAAGACCGGCCGGACCAAGATCCCCGTCACAGAACAATTCGCCATGATGATCGCGGAAACCGACATTGAAGAGCTCTATTGATGAAAATCTCCAGCCTCCATGACTGCTCCGTATTTATCGACACTAATATTCTCATCTATGCCTTCACCACCACCCGGTTCACTCCTGCCTGTGAAGAGCTGCTCGAAAAAGTGCGGAATGGTGTGGTGAAGGGCCATATCAACAGCACCGTCATTGATGAGTTCTTCCACAAAGCCCTGCTCATGCAGATATATACCGAAAAAGGCATGCAGCCGAAAGAAGCGATCGCATTCTTGAAACAGAACCCGGAACGGATAGCGGATTTTCCTCTACCGTTCGATGTAACCCGGGAAGTGCTCCACGATTATGGGATGATCGTCCTTGATACTGCTCCACTCCTGGATGAAACCCTCATATTCTCACGGAAGTACGGTCTCCTCTTCTCCGAGGCCCTCCATGCAGCCAGCTGCACGCATTATGCTCTTGATTATCTCATCACGAATGATCGTGATTTTTCCCATGTCGATTGTGTTTCGGTGATTGCACCGTAACAGGTGATCCAGCTCCGGGTTTCAGCGGGGACGGGTGGGGCCTGTGCCGGAAATAATAAGCAGACCTTACCGGAAAAAAATTAACCAGACCTTGATTGAAACATGCGCCCATTTATGCATCTGCGACGTGGGGGCGTGGGGGAAAAATGCATCAGACCTTGCCGGAAAGTTTTCAACCGGACCTTGATTGAAAAATTCCGGGCAGACTCTGGTTGAAAAAAATTGCTCTGTAGAAATCATCCGTTTTTTCCTGACGCTCTTTTAGGTCATGCTTGCATACCCCCGCCGCTACGGCATCCTCACATGGCGATAGTACGCAGGGGATTAGTAGATTCTTAGACGAAGAGGGGGTCACACTCGAAATCTCCAGAAAGCATGAACGTAATATATGATAATAATAGGATTTCTACAGAGCAATTTTTTCTGCTCTCATAGATCTCACTCCTTCAAACCTCGTTTGCCAGATACTCTCCGATACAGGTTTGAACCGAAGTGTATTGGTAATCATGGGCATACCCTAAATCTGGCTGGCTGGACAGTTCATGCCTACCGGCATTCGGAAAAACCGGATGACAGCGTTCTTTAGAACCCCTGGCTTTAAGGATGAGATAGAGTCTGTGAACGACATATTAAAGGGTGTTTATGAGTAAAAAAAATTGCACTTATTACTATTACCGGAGGGCGTTAACAAGGATATTCGGCCAACCAATCTCCATATTAATCATAATAACCTGCGGGGGAGTCGCTGGTTCCACAACCCGGACAAGGATGACCCCGTCAATTACCACGACAGAGGTCAGGATTTTTGTCTGCTACAGGTGCAAGCAGTTAATCATTTTTCAAATCTCTGAAATAATTCAATTATAAGGTTCAACCCCCCTCATCTCCTCCACCAGTTTCTTCTCCTTTGCTTTCTTCTTCTTCCGCTCTAAAATGCTCTTGACCTTCTTCAACCGGAACAGGTCTTCCCGCTCCCGCTCCTCGATCGCATTCTTGATGTATTTCGCCTGGCTCCTGAGCTCGGGGATCAGGATCTGTTCCAGCGCATTGACCCGCCTGCGGTTCTTCTGGATCTCTGCCCCCAGCCGCCGCATCGCAGTCTCTGTCTCGGCGAGTTGAATGAGAAGATCCAGCTCGGCTTCAAACCGCTCTGCGGTCTCATCGATCCGCCCGCTCGTGGAGATGATCCCATAGCCCCGTTCCAGCATGCTCTTCGATATCCGTTTTTTCTCAATAACCGGAACCGGGACACCCATGATGTTCTTTCCGGTGATATCGATTGTGATTGACTTCCGGGTAGCAAAGGATGCGGACTTGAGCGTGACCGGATCATCGACGGCTTGGGCGATCATGAGAGCGAGATAGGCTTCCTTCGATACCAATTCCAGTTCGTCGCGGGTGTTCGAGATCGTGTTTAAGATCTTGAAAAATTCCTGGATAAGGGCATCCATCTTCTCCCGCAGGAGGTCCCTGCCCTGCTCGGCAAGCTTGATCTGGGATTTCTTCCGCATCAGCTCCATCCGGGTAGGCTTGACCTGCTCCATACATCAGCCTCCGCCCGCTTCCCGGTGCAGGGGATGGTATTTTTTGATGTACTCCCGCTTTATCCGCTTGAGTTCGTCCTCGGGAAGCAGGGCAAACAGGTCCCATGCAATCTTAAACGTCTCTTCGATCGACCGGTCCTCATCACCCTGCGAGATGAACTGTTTCTCAAAGCCGTCTGCTAACTTCAAATATTTTTTATCCCGTTCGGTCAGGGCCTCTTCCCCGACAATCGCCACCAGCCTGCGCAGGTCCCGGCCATACGCGTACGATGCGTAGAGCTGGTCAGCAACCCCCCGGTGATCTTCCCGGGTCTTCCCGGGGCCGATGCCCAGGTTCATGAGCCGGGAGAGGCAGGGGAGGGCATCAACCGGCGGATCGGCACCCCGGCGGAAGAGATCCCGGGACAAGACGATCTGCCCTTCGGTGATATACCCGGTGAGATCGGGCACCGGGTGGGTGATATCATCGTCGGGCATCGTCAGGATTGGGATCTGGGTGATCGACCCGCTCTTGCCCTTCAGCCGGCCGGCCCGCTCGTAGATCGAGGAGAGGTCCGTGTACATGTATCCGGGATAGCCCCGCCGGCCGGGCACCTCTTCCCGGGCAGTCGAGATCTCCCGGAGGGCCTCACAGTAATTGATCATGTCCGTCAGGATAACGAGCACATGCAGGTTGTGGGTGAACGCGAGGAACTCTGCCACCGTCAGCCCGCATCGCGGTGCAGCGAGCCGCTCAACCGTGGGATCGTCAGCGAGATTCATGAAAAAGACCACTCGTTCGAGCGCACCGGTCCGCTCGAAGTCCCGCATGAAGAAGGATGCCTCCTTGTGGGTAATGCCCATCGCAACAAAGACCACCGCAAACTTCTCCCCCTCACCCCTGACCTTTGCCTGCCGGGCGATCTGGGCAGCAAGTTTGCTGGCCGGAAGACCGGAGCCCGAGAAAATCGGCAGTTTCTGTCCCCGCACCAGGGTGTTGAGCCCGTCAATGGCCGACATGCCGGTCTGGATGAAATCAGCCGGCTTGTCCCGGGCAGAAGGATTGATGGGCGTTCCGGCGATATCGAGAATCGCCTCGGGAATGATCTCGGGGCCGCCATCGCGGGCTTTTCCCACACCGCTGAAGACCCGACCCAGCATATCAAGTGACACATTGATCCGGGCGGGTTCGCCGGTGAACCTGACAGATGTGTCTGTTGTATCAATGCCCCGCGTGCCTTCATACACCTGGATGACCGCATGCTCTTCGGAGATTTCGAGCACCTGCCCGGTCCGTTCCTCCCCGTCGCGCAGGGTGATCCGGACGATCTCCCCATAGGAGGCACCTTTGACATTGTTGACAAAGATTAAGGGACCAGAGACATAATCGATCGTCCGGTACTCTTTTGTCACCAGTGAGACGGGCTTCATCGTTCCACCTCAAGCGACAGCAGCTGCTGATCGATATCCCCGATAATGGCCTGGATCAGGTTGATATCCAGGATCTCCTTCATCCTCCCGATGTCAGCTTTTAAGGAGAGTCCCTGCACCTGTTTGAGCGTGATGCCCCGGTTCATCCCCTCGATCACACTGGCATAGTACGTCATAATCACCTTGAGCATCAGGTATTGTTTTTCAATCGGACAGAAGGAGTCCGTGTCGCTGTACGCGCTCTGCTGGAGGAAATCCTCGCGTATCATCCTCGTCACATCGAGGATCACCTTCTCACTCTCCGGCAGGGCATCAGGACCCACCAGCTGGACAATCTCCTGCAGCTCGACTTCCTTTTGCAGCAGGTACATGGATTTTTCCCGCATTTCCCTCCAGTCCGGGGCAACATTTTTCGTATACCAGTCACCGATGCTGTCCAGGTACAGCGAGTAGCTCTTGATCCAGTTCACCGAGGGAAAATGCCGGCGGTATGCCAAGTTGGTATCCAGTGCCCAGAATGTCCCGACCACCCGCAGCGTGTTCTGCGTGATAGGTTCGGAGAAGTCTCCGCCCGGGGGTGACACAGCCCCGACAACGGTGATGGAACCGTTCCGCTCTCCCGAACCCATGCACACGACCCTGCCCGCCCGCTCATAAAACGCAGAAAGCCGGGTGGCGAGATACGCAGGATAGCCCTCTTCTCCGGGCATCTCCTCAAGACGTCCGGATACTTCCCGCAGTGCCTCGCCCCACCGTGATGTCGAATCTGCCATCAGGGCCACATCGTACCCCATGTCCCGGAAATATTCTGCAATCGTGATGCCGGTATAGATCGAAGCCTCCCGTGCAGCAACTGGCATATTGGACGTATTCGCGATGAGGATCGTTCGCTGGATTAAGGGGAGGTTGGTCCGGGGATCCACCAGCAGGGGGAACTCTTCTAACACATCGGTCATCTCGTTGCCCCGTTCACCGCACCCGATATACACCACGACCTGCGTATCGGACCACTTGGCAAGCGTCTGCTCGGATACCGTCTTTCCGGTCCCGAACCCGCCCGGGATCATCGCCGTCCCACCCTTGGTGACCGGGAAGATGCAGTCAAAGACCCTTTGCCCGGTGATCAGCGGCAGGACCGGGTCGAGTTTCTTCTGGTGTGGCCTTGGAATCCTGACCGGCCAGACCTGCATCATGGGGAGGTGGATGGTGGTATTGAGCGTGCAGATCGTATCTTCTACCGTGAACTGACCACTCCGGATATCGGTGACGGTACCTGACACATGATGCGGGACAAGGATCCGGTGCTCGAAATGGAATTCCCGCACGGTGCCTAAAATATCTCCGGGGGCAACCGTATCGCCGATCTTGACAGAGGGGACGAAATCCCAATTTTTCTCGCGGTTGAGCCCCGGGGCCGATATACCCCGGGCAATAAAATCCCCGCAGAGTTTAAGGAGCTCCGGCAGCGGGCGTTGCACCCCGTCGTAGATAGAGGCGAGAAGCCCGGGACCGAGTTCGACCGAGAGAGGTTTTTCGGTATTTTCCACGGCCTCTCCAAGGGTAAGACCGGTGGTGTCTTCGTAGACCTGAATAACCGCATCCTCACCTTCAAGGCGGATGATCTCTCCTCTTAACGACTCTTCGCCCACCCTGACCACGTCATACATTTTTGACCCTTTCATACCACGGGCAATGATGACGGGTCCGGAAATTCGTGAAATGGGTCCTGTAATCATACCATCACCTCTTTAAGACGATATTATACCCAATTGCTTTTCGAAGGAGCCGTTCGATGTACGTCCGCCGGTCAACCACCCGGGATTTTGAGGGAATCGGGATGATGAGCGGGCGGTGCATCTTCTCGATCTTGTCCATCAGTTTCTCATCCAACGTGAGCATGAACTCCTCGTTCACCGCCACAATACCGATATCATCCTTGTACAGGAGCGGCGGGATCACTTTCCTGGCTTCGTCCAGGGTTCCCGCTTCAAGGACTTCTACACCGGCAAGCCGGAACCCTGATGCACGATCCCGGTCGGTCACAACCACGAATTTATACATAGATGAGTTCCTCTTTCAATTGCTCTAACGAGAAATCAGCAGTCTTGCACCGGGAGATGATCCGGATATTGGTGATCTCGTTATATTTCGCCCAGAAATACTCGATCACCGAGGCCACGCTCAGGGGATCTCCCAGAAAAGCGCCAACGCCTTTTTGCACCAGGAATTTTTCCAGTTGTTTTTCGATCACCGAGATCTTCTGGATTCTCATGGCAGGAGGAGGTACATCGGCAAGGAACCGGTAGGGGGTGGTTTTGAGTTCCTCTACCACCTCTTCGATCGAATGCAGGGAGAGCAGATGATCGAGCTGGCGTTGATTGAATTCCTTCCCGCCGCTGATGAGGAATTTTTTTGCTTCCACGGGGTCGATGTGATCGCGGATCATCCGCAGGATTGTCCTGAGGTTCACGACATCTATTTCTAAAGAGATGATATTCCTGATCAAGCCGTTGTTATAGGAGGGGGATTTTACCTGGTCAAGCGCATTGGCGTAATAGTACTCATCCAGTGTGCACTCAAGCAGGGCAAGATCTCCCCTTTTTGCAAACGCCGGGTATTCCTCAGTTAAGGGTTTTGCGTACACAATCTGCCAAGTGGCAAGCATATCGATCACCGCCCGGACATCCGGCTGCCGGACGAGTTCGATCAACGTTGCTTCATCAAGTTCCCCGGCGGGAACGAGGCAGTCAAGGATCTCTTCATTGGTGATGTGGATGTTCTTCCCGCGGAGGATTGTTTTGATATTCTGGACATCCCAGCGGTGCAGGAAGATAGTGATGTACCGTTCCGCCTCTTCCTCCCTGATAAATTTAAGGATTTTCCTGAATGTCCTCGTGAAATTTTTTCGCAGCGCGTATTCAACGCAGAGCACACCGGAGTACTGGACTTTGGCTTCGATGATATCAGTCTTATAGGGAGTATTTTCGAGTTCGGCAATGAGGGACTCGATATCCGGTTGCATTACCAGATTATCAAGCGCACGCTTGTCCAGCAGGCGGCTTTTCATCCCCCGCATCCGTGCGTTGATATACCCCCAGTCCATCTCAGTCACCCGAAAGGATCAAATATATCTCCCGCTTTTTGAGATCCTGTGCCCGTTCCAACCGGGATTCCACGGTGTTTGTGATGATCACCGATCGGTCGGGTAGGCACGCAACAAGCCCGCCGGCAGAATCAAGGTCCGGGATAATCTCAGCGTGGAGGTTTAAAGCGGCAAGCGTTTTCCGGCAGAGCCCTTCATCCCGTTTGTCCACGTGAACATGGAACGTATCCGCCCCCAGAGCCCCGGCCGCATCAACGGTGAGCTTGTTAAAAATTTCCGGGTATTCCGGGCGGTTTCGTACGTGGGACAATCGAAGCCTGGCCTCGTTGAATGCCGCAGAAAAGAGTTGTTCCCGGATTTTAATCAGGAGTGCTTTATTCTCTGAACCTGCAACATATATGAGTTTGTTCCTCTCAGCGATTGCGGACTTTTCAGCATCAGAAATCTGAGATTGTCGTATCTGTTCTGCCTGTTCCCTTGCTTTTTTCTTGACGGTCTCTACGGCAACGCGTGCATTTTCTAAAAGCTCGCGCTCGCGCTCCTGTGCACTTTCGTCAACCGATCTCAACAGGTTTTCATAGGCCACAAGGATCACCAGCCGCTTTATTCTTACTTAAAAAACCGGAATGCATGCCCGGACAATGTCCAGATCCTCCCAAACGTAAAGTGAATCGCGTTTTTAAGCAGGAGAACACGCACCTCGTCGTGTCAGTCCAGGATTTCCGCCGTCACTTGACCATCAGGATGATCATGGAAGCAACGACAAAACCTAAGATCACCAGTGTCTCGGGAATTGCTTCTAAAATAATGATCGTCCCGGCAGTTTCCGGGCGTTCGGCAATCGCACCTGCTCCGGCTGCACCAATCCGTGACTGTGCCCAACCGGTGGCAATCGCACCCCCGGCAAAGGCAATTGCGGCTCCAATGGGAACTTCCCAACTAACCATTTTTATGCCTCCCCATGATACAAACTAACCTATTGTACCTATATTAATGTTTGTAAAAATGCAGACGAAACGAAGCCCGGTTCCGTCGGTAGTTAGCTTCCACCAGAGGCACTACTCAAGGATCTCATCAAGGCGGGCAAGTGCATCGGAGGTCAGACACTTCAGGCATTGTCCCTCTTTTGCTATGGCAATGAGGGAAAGAATATCTGCGTGTGACAGGGTAGAAAAGCAGTAATCTTTCCAGCAGTCCCTCTCAACACTGATCCAGATCTCCCCTAACAGATCGCGGAGCACTGCACAATCCTCCGCAGAAAAAGATTGCCAATCCGGGCCGAAGCTGCGACGGATTTTCTCATACGTCTCTTCAACGGCTTTTTCCTTCTGGACCTGGAACCGTCGTCGGCCCAGACCTTCTTCAGTGCTGCGGGACATGGTAGGATACTGGTGGGAATTATCCCCGTACCGGGTTATATTGTTTTTGTAAAACCCACAGTCAGACCATACTCCCCCATGAAATGGGTCGTTTCCCTGGAACTACCCTTCTATCGCAACGTATATGCCCGGAGAACGGGATTCATTCATCATCCCCTTATGAATAGGGGAAGGAGACTTAAATGCCAGATGTAACGCAGGCTGAGGTGGGACGGCGACTGTACCATGTTCACCGTGAGAAACTGGTGGAACAGGCGATCAAGCAGATCCAGCAGGGTCTGGAGACGGAGTGGAAGTCATATTCTGAAGATGAGATTCTCCTCCTCGGGCACCTTTTGCAGTGTACGTGGAACACGATCGATCAGAAGATCTGGGATAAAATGTCATTTGCCAGTGTCAAAAAGAGCGATGTCCAGAAGATCCTTTCCTATGGCGAAGGGGTTGGCCCGGGAAAGAACCCTGACCTGGCTGCGGTTGTTGAGATCAAAAAGTTCCTGCTTGCCGTGCGATAAGTATCCTTTTTATTTTTCCCGTCCATACTCCGGTTAAGGGGTGACCTTTGTGGATTCTGGAAGAGCAATGACCCTGTGCCCCGGTTGCGGACTTGGCCTTCCCGACCGTCATAGCTATCCCCCGGATCGGTTCAATGCCACGGGCGAGTGCTGGCAGCAGCACAGCGACCTGTTGTGCTACACGGTTGGCCAAACAGGATGCGGAATTCATCCACCAGCATGCAGTGGATTCCTATGCGGCCCAGCACCGCGGCGGCACAACCCGGAATATTTCCATTGCGTTCGGGATTATCGGGCTGTACCTCGCCCTTGAAAAAGAATATACCGGCAGGCAAGTCCAATTGGCGCACATGCAGATTGCCCGTATCCAAAAAGACTGGCCGCGGCTGAAGCCTCCGGTGAAGCCGGCCGTAATTACCGTGATAGATGTCCTGCGGACCGGAATCGATGCAGAGAAAGATGCGATGATCTGTCGGTGGATGGCAGCTGTCTAGGAGAGTTGGGCAGACCGGCAGGAGTGGGTGCGGGAAATGACGGACGATCTGCTCAATCGAGTAGGATCATCGCATAAACCCGTGGGATCAGGAAAAATGAAGCAGGATCGGTGAGAGCAGGATATAGCCGGCAAATGCGCAGGCGAACGCGAGGGGAATGGTAATGATCCACGCAGTCACCATCTCCCGCACCACCGTCCACTGGACTGCGTTTTTTCCCCGGGTGGCTCCTACACCAATGATAGCCCCGTTGATCGCATGGGTCGAGGAGACCGGGATGCCTAAGAGTGTCACCATGACCAGGGTCCCGCTGCTGGCGGAGGCTGCACAGAACCCCTGGTAGGGCCGGATCTTCGTAATCCCTTTTGCCATCTTGTCCACGACCTGCCAGCCCCCAAAGCAGGTGCCAAGGCCAATAGAAACTGCGGCAATGAGGATCACCCAGACCGGGATTGCAAAACTCGCAAGGATCCCCGAGGCAACGAGCAGGGCCGTGATCAGGCCGACCGAGTTCTGGCCGTCGTTTCCCCCGTGTGCGGCCGCCTGGAGGAGACAGGCGAGCACATGGAGCGGCTGGAAGATCTGTTTCATCCGGTTCTGGCGGGAATGCTTAAAGAGCCGGACATAGGAGAGATCGAACAGGAACCCGGCGGTCATGCCAAAGATGGGAGATATGATGATGAACAATACGATAGCGAGCAGCCCGGAGAGCTTGATTACGCCGAAAACCATCAGGAGAGGGATGGGAACTGCCGCACCGCAAAGCGCCCCGATAAGGAGCCCGTACCGGACATCCCCCTCTAGAGCTGCAGTGATGACACTGATAATGGCGGCCCCGGTGATTGCACCCAGGAGTCCATAGAACGTAACGCTTTCTACCATAGCCGGTCCCGGGAGGATGATCACGGACAGGTCGCATGCCGCTACACCGGCGCCGAGCAGCCCTCCGACCATCGCATTGCTGCTCGAGAGGGGGATGCCGGCGCGGGTTGCTGCGAAGATTAAGAAGATGCCGGTGCCCATGGCGAGGATGAGTGTTGCCGGGGTCAGGGCGTTCTGCGTGAGGATTGTCGTGCCTATGGTAGCCGCAACCGCGGTTGTGAAAACAAAGGGGCCGAGCATATTGCAAAGAGCGGTCAGGAACACTGCCTTTATGGGTGAAAGTGCCCGTGTGGCAACGATCGTTGCGATCGAGTGCGCTGCGTCGTTGAGGCCGTTGACAAATGTGAGTCCGCACGCAAGGAGAATACCAAAGAGTATGAGGGGTTCCATGCAGTCACGACATCACGATTCGCCGATACCTCACTTCCCGAAAAACTTCATCCCCGGGTTGTTACAGGATTTTCCGGTGGATCAATGTCACATATGCCGGTGATGGCACTTAAGGCTTGGTCCCGTACTGGGGGAAATGCCGGGGACACAAGCGTCGTTGCCGGATCTCCCGGGGGATGCTGGATTTTTCACCTGCAGGTTTGCGGCAAAAAATTGTCGGATTACATTGGGAGAGATAAAAACCTCCATAATGGATGGCGATACTTGTAAAATTCCTCTGTCAGCGTAATGGAATCCAGGAGGGCTTGAGAGCACCATTCCTGTACTACCCTTCACCTGTGGATCCTGGTAGCATCAGGGAAGGGGCTGGAGATCTTACTCCGTAGCAACCTTCACGCACTCTCCGATCGTCCCGATGCGTGCAGCTGCCCCGCACATATCCGGCACATACGCGAGCGCCTTGCCGCTGTTTACCATGATAGCGGAGTACTGTTCCATCACCGGAGAAACCACCATGCAGGTGTCGGCAAAGACCCGGGCCCCGCTCTTTTCGATTGAGTCGACCGTTTTCCGGTTGAGATCGATGACGCCCTGTGCCGCAAAGACGTACAGGGGCTTTGTAACAATTTTGCCGTTCAGCAGCATGGCAATCGTGGTGAGTTCCGCAGGGGAGCAGTGCGGGCAGCCGACGGCAACAGCATCAACCGGCAGCTCCTTAAATAATGCCTCGATCTCGCCGGATTCCACCGCAATAACTTCGAGACCGGAGAACTCGAACGGGACGTTTACTGCTTCCGGTGTGACACCCTCAACGTGATACAACGCCACGGCGCCGGTTGCTGCCATTGCTGCCCCGAGCGCCTTGAGCCGGTCGCTGTCCGGGTTTATCCCGGAGAAGAACGGGATACGGTTGCCCGCCAGTTTGCCGGCGTAGTAGCCAAGCGCACCATAGTGGGCGATGCTCCAGTCACGGGTGTCTGCCTGCACGCGGACGAACACCTGGGGTTTCCGGTTCTCCGCAAGGTGAAGACCATAACAGGGTGTCTTGCCGACAAGAGCAGCCGCAAGCGCCCCCGGCCCACCTTCGCGGTTTGTCCGTGCCCCTATCACTGAATTTGCGTAGCAGACCGCTGAGGATTCCGACCATGCAAGGTGATCCCCGTACGAGGTTTCGCGCAGGTAATACGGGGTGCAGGTGCATTCGAGGCCGATACCGAGCCGCTCGTAAGCCGCGACAACGGCCTGCTGTTTCCGGGCAAAATCCGGATCAACACCCATCTCCTGCCAGCGCTCGCGGGGCATGCCGATGGGGTTTAAGACCGCCGGGACAACCGCCTTTGCATCGAGCGAGGATAGCCACTGGAGGCCGTATTCCCCGATCGTCTTGTAGGAAGCCCCGCTTACCTGGGCACTCCGGATCGGCACGAGCCGCTCGGCACCAAACACCCTGCCCAGTGCAACGAGCAGCTCGAGCATCTTCTGCCGAGTCTCACCCTGCTCGCCTGCAAGAATCCGTTCATCGTCGGGATCGAGATACATTACGGTCACCAGGTGGCACGCGAGAAGTCCGCCTCGCGCCCGAGTACC
Organism: Methanoregula sp.; assembly: GCA_041662685.1. GTDB lineage: Archaea > Halobacteriota > Methanomicrobia > Methanomicrobiales > Methanospirillaceae > Methanoregula. The sequence goes on along the minus strand of JBAZRZ010000052.1, from coordinate 2,694 downwards.
ATCGTTGCATCCACACCGACTTTCACGTTCGTGCCATCTTCGAGCTGGCAGGGATCGAGTGATGAGCCCCGGACACCGGTAATGACCATGATATCCCGGTCACCGCTCATCCGGGTCGCAATCGCGTATTCCACGTCATGGGGATCATTGGGATCGATATCCTCATCCACGACTACCACGTGCTTGAGCGAGGTGTGGGCGGCGAACGCTGCCATGATCGCGTTCTTGCCATCACCCTGCGTACTCTTTTTTATCTGTATTACCGCATGGAGGTACCCGCACCCACCCTTGGTCAGGACAACATCCCGCACCTCAGTGACCCCGGCCACCGCTTTATAGATCTTCGGCTCATACGGGCAACCCATCAGGATCTTGTGCTCGTCGCCACCTGGCAGGATGCCGTGGTAGATGCAGTCCGGCTTCGTGTACATGCCGGTGAATTCGATGATATGCTGCATGCGGATCGGATCATAGGTCCCGGTGATATCGACGAATGGGCCTTCCTCAGTAAGTTCCGCCGTGATAAAACCTTCCAGCACGATCTCCGCATCCGGGACGAGCACCCCGTTACTGCACCGGTGTACCTTCATCTCCCCGCCCAGCAATTCCGCCGCGTAAGCGAGTTCCATGCCGGTCGGCACCCGCGTGCAGCTCGCAAACGTGACGGTCGGGTGTGTCCCGATCGTAATGGCGATGGGGAGCTTCTCACCCTTCGCAAGCGCATTTTTGAGCATCACATGCGTGTGCCGGCCTTCCACGAGCCGGGCTGCAACCCGGTGATCATCGAGCACCTGCATCCGGTGAATCGATGCATTCTCCACACCGTCCCAGCGGGAGAAGATAATCGCAGACGTGAGGTATTTTCCCGCATCTTTCGGAAAGTGGTGCATGATGGGGATACGGGTGAGATCAGGCTTTTCCATCTTCAGCGGGCCGGCTTCTACAACATTTCCATCGAATTTTGCATCGGCGAGCGTTTTGACAATCTTCTTTTCGTCAATGCCAAGGGCAAGGGAGAGCGAAGTCCGGCTGGCAGTGAGGTTCATCACCGCACGTTTGCCCCCGATATTGTGGAAGAAGAGGAGTTTGTCAGTTGTGCTCGCCATCTTTGCAGCCTGCATATCAGCAGAGACGGGCCCTGTTACTTCAGTAACAAGCCCCTGTTTGCGCATTTTTTCAATGAATTCACGCATCGTAACCACTCCAGCGTTGTGCAAGCGTATGTTCCACTTCAAGATGGTCGAGCACGCGGGCAACGACCATATCCACCAGATCATCGATGGTCTTGGGATGGTGATAAAAAGCAGGGCAGGCGGGCATGAGCAGTGCCCCGGCATCATCGGCAGCGAGCATATTTTTCAGATGAATTTTCGAGAGCGGAGTTTCCCGGGTGACAAGAATGCATTTCCGGCCTTCTTTTAAGCAGACATCTGCCGTCCGGGTGATCAGGTTGTCGGCGTACCCGGTTGCAATCGCCGAGAGCGTCTTGGCACTGCAGGGTATCACCACCATCCCGTCGATCTTGTGGGAACCACTGGCGATCGATGCACCCATCTTGTCGATGGGATGGATCGTTGCATTGAACCTTTCTAATGAGACACCCTCGTGGGTGGCGATCTGCTGCGCAATATCCGAGACAATGAGATGGACATTGGCATGCGGGCACAGCACCTCAAGCAGGCGGCGGGCATAGCACGCCCCGCTCGCCCCCGTCACTCCGACAACATACTCTTTTTTCATGGTTAACCAGCCCACTCCTGTGATAGCAATGTCGGAGTGATGACAAAAAGAGTTTGTGCCGGAGGGGCTCCGCCGGTTACAGCAAATACAGGATTGTTATAACCTTGGAGGAAGACTCAATATGCAGAACACTCTCGGGGGTTTCACCACTGCCGCTGTAGATTTCTCCCGACGCAAAACATCTCATAAATGAGATAATAGGTTCATGCTAATCGTCAATAAGATGTAACAACCTGTCAATCTCTTCTTTAATCGGTTTTTTATATTGATTATCGGCTGGTTTATTTTTGTTCCATGACCCCCGATACCACAATTCGCCCCTGACGGATGGGGGAGAATAATAACATGATTATCTTGTAAAAATTGATAAGACTCCTTTTTTGTGAGATAATATGATTGCAGATCTCTTCCAAGGAGGATGATAATCTTCTTTTTGAAATTTAATTTGAGAAATTCGTGATTGAACCACCTTTCCGCGCAGATCTCTCCGTTAGCACGTGAAAAATTAGGGAATTGTCTATCATTTTTACTCGTGGGACATTTATGGAAATGTGTCCAATAACATTGATTATCAAGAAAATTGCGAGTTTTATTCATTTCCGCTGAATTCGATTCAAATCCCATAAAATTTTGAATACGATTACATAGCCACTTTTGAGGAGCATTAAATTGAAGATTCCCATTTTCCTTTTTGTATCCGTTCAAGGGCACAATAAAATCAGATGTGGGATCACGAGATATGATACAACCCTTTAGATTTTCGGAAGGTTTCTGAATACAGATCGGATGTTTGTATTTTGGGCTATCTAATACGCACCCCGTACATGGATTCATAAAGCAAAATTATTGAGATCCCTTAAGAAATGTCGCATTTATTGTGGACAACTAAAACGAGTTGTAATTTTTCACGAATTTTCTGGCTCTAATTAAAAAAAAAATTATTTTTTTTTGGGG
>JBAZRZ010000051.1:0-15602 GCA_041662685.1 Methanoregula sp. | reverse complement strand
AATCCGCTTTAAGAGTTTCACGGATAAACCGGTGCATTTTCTCGGAATCGTATCCCCGGTCCATGACATAGCACTGAGATTTATGGAGTTTACGAAATTTCTTTAGAAGTATGAATGCGTGTTTTGAATCGTGAACCCGGCTTTTTGATATCGTGAATCCGGTAATTACCTGCAGATCGGTATCAATAGAAATCGATGTTTTCAGGAAATGTTTTCGGAGACCCTTGGGCACCTAAAGAAAACCAGCCCAATGCGTTACCTGGTCACCATTACGGACATTTTCCAACTCAGGATAACAGGATTATACGAGCATTGTCGCGGGTGCCGCAAGCTCCTGAAACGGAAAGTATCAGATTACGACGGCATATTGGTGCAGGACCGGCTGGAAAAATATTGATGGCAACCTGCGAAGAAGTGATCCGTTTGGAATTTTTTTAAAAATTCTCCCTTAATGGAATATTTCTTTTAAAAAAAGATTGTATTATAAACTGTCCATGCTGATACCGCTGAAGTCCTGAGCAACTTCACAGATATCCTTGACACCGAATGCGGTCTGGACCATACTGAGTTCGATCTGGTTCGCTGCATCGCACATGTAATCGAGGATGTCAACGGACAACTCCTTCTGCATCTTGCTCTTCCTGAGCTGGTCGACAAGGGCCGACATCTTCTCGGGAGACTCCATACGGAGTTTTGCAAGACTCATTACGCACATGTAGATGCGGGTCAGGTTCCGATCGACTCCCGTGATACACTCAAAGAAATTCCGAATCACCTGCGCCTGGTATATTTCTCCACTCATGACTTCACCACCTGCCATTTCGTTCTAGGTAATTCTCCTGTTCGAATTTTCATTATAAATGGCTTTTGGAGAAAATGCCGTTTTCTGCGAAAAATACGGGATTTTTGCCGCTTTTTTCCCTATGTGCGGCTGGATTGTCAGACAATTGCATGACACCCGTCATACGGTGACGGCAGTAACGGGGTACCTGCCCCGCAGAGAAATTAGTATGAGGAGTTCTTTTTCTTCCCGATAGTGATAATTTCGATAATCAGCAGATCATGGTGAATGAAAAACGTAGCGCGGTATTCTCCCATCCTGAGCCGGTATCGCGGGGGGATCCTTGGGGCTGTCCTTGATCTTCACCACATCATGCCGTTGGTCCGGACTGGCTGCAAACTTTTTCAATGCCAGTTCAATGTGAATCCTGTGTTCCTCCGAAAATGACAGCAATTCTTTTTTAGCCCGTCGTGAAAAAATGATCTGATACACTTAATCACAGTTTCCGGGCCTTGATTATTTTATCATCACTGCATTCTTTCATAATTTCATCAAGCGTGTAAACCCGCCCTGCCTTGAGGTCCGCGATTCCCTCTTCCATTGCCTCGATCTCTTCTGAGGTCATCGGCTCGTCATTGTATGCGGCTTCCGCTAAGCGCCGGACAAAATCGTCATACGTCTCCCGGGGAGTCAGTTTCAGATCATCCAGGAGGGCCTTGGTCTCTGCCCGCATCCTAACCGTTGTAACCTCTGATATATACTGCAATATACAGCAGTATACAGGAATAAAGATTTTGTAAATAAATACTAGTGGAACTGGTTCTGAACAATCCTCAAACCTGACACCACCTCCTATAGTTTTGAGCATTTGTTCTTAATCGAAAAGAGGGATGCCACATATCGGTCCGTAACATCCGGACTATGCATTTGGGATCAGAACGTATCATTGATCTCTGTTTTTTAAAAAAAATAGGATACTTTTGAAAGAATAAATTTTAAACGAAAACTGGATTAACGGAATTTAAAAGCAAAAAAAAAAAAAAAAAAAAGATTTTCTTACTTTGCCGCACTGACGATCTTGATAATGTCACCATTCTTGAGCACATGGTTCTCCTTGATGCGCATCTTTGAACGGGCGTCGATGGCATACAAAAATCCCTTGCCAATATCCGTGTGCACCTGGAACGCGAGATCGTGGGGGGTTGATCCCTTCTTCATCAGGAATGCATCAGGCAGCACATCGCCCTGCTTGTTGCAGAAATGATTCTCATCCTCGACCGGGTACACCACGATCATATCGAGCAACTCATACACCGCACGGTTGATTGCCTGCTGCACACCTGTGCCATTGTTCTCCTTCATCATTGCCGCGATCTTTGCAAGCCCGGCTTTCTGGGGGGCTGACAGCGTGCCTTCGTTGGCAATCTTGAATTCTGCATCGCCGGGCAGGTACTCGATTAAGTGCGCTCCTGCCGCATTGCGGAGGGCAAGCTCAGAGGCTGCGCTGGCAAACGCAACTTTGGCTGCCGCGAGTTTTGTGCGCAGCGCCTCGGGTGCTTCATCCACCTTGTTGCCAATGACCAGCATGGGTTTAGAGATCTTCACAATCTCCGCGCATAAGGGAATGAGATCATCGTTCGATCCATGGATCAGGTCAATTTTGAGTTGTAGTTGTAAATCATGAACATCATCAGTGGTGATGCCAAGACCAACAAATGTCTCTGCAATACCCAGCTCAATGTTGGCTCCCTTACCCTGCGACTGCCGGCTGATCCGTGTCCAGTGCTTGCCAAGGATCCCGTGCACCCACATCGTCATCTCGTAGATGAGGAACTTGATATCCTCTTCGGGGTCGTGGTTGCCCACGCCCACCGGGTTGCCTTCGCTGTCGGTACCGCCGCTGGCATCGATCACGTGGAGGATCGCGTCCGCCTGACGGAGATTGTCGAGGAACTGGTTACCCAGCCCCTTGCCCTTGTGGGCATCCGGCACGAGACCGGCTACATCGATTAAGTTCACAGCCACAAACCGGTTGCCATCCACACAGTGCGTGCAGGTGATTTTGAGATCGTGGCACGGGCACTTTGTCTGCACGTAACCAACACCGAAGTTCGGGTTGATGGTCGTAAAGGGGTAGTTGGCAATCTCGACGTTTGCCATGGTCGCGGCCTTGAAAAACGTGGATTTTCCGCAGTTGGGTTTTCCTGCAAGCGCTAGGGTAATCATATCTGGTTCCTCAATGAATATTGGATCTCATAACCATAATTACGGTCCGGTAAGAATCTGACAAAGTTTTTCCATCCCGGCTTAATAAAAGGTACTTATGACGTTTACACAAAAGAAAATCTGGTATTTCGAAAAGCCGGGGGAGGCAAATACCGCTGATGCAGCCCGGTTTGCCATCGAGCGCGCAAAGGAACTCAGGCTTAACACCGTCATTGTTGCAAGCACATCCGGCTCAACAGCCGAGATTTTCTTCCACGCAATGAAGGGTTCCGGTCTAAACCTCGTTGTCGTCTCGCATGTCATGGGATTTGCAAAATCCGGCGAGTGGGAGTTCTTCCAGGAGATTGCGGACCGGCTGCGCTGGCAGGGTGTGAAGATCGTGACCGGCACCCACGCGCTCTCGGGACTGGAACGTGCCCTCTCCCGCTCACCCAAGATTGGCGGCGGATCACGGTCCGACGCAATCGCAGAATCCCTACGGCGCACGGTTGCTGTCGGGCTCAAGGTTGCTGTTGAGTGCGTGCTCATTGCTGCCGATCAGGGTGCCATCGGCATTGCCGAAGAAGTCATTGCAGTCGGGGGTACCGCGAGCGGGGCGGACACGGTCTGCGTAATCAAGCCCGCGCACACTTCCAACTTCTTTGATCTTCAGGTGCGCGAGATTGTGGCAATGCCAAGGAATCGTTAATCATGGTGTTAACAGAACTCAAAGAAGCCTTCAGCCTGCTCCAGCGCATCCCGGTACTCTGGGTGCCGGGACTGGTGACCGGTCTTCTTGCTGCGATGCTCTGGTTGGTATTTCATTCAGAGGGCAGCTTCTTTGCCACCTGTCTGGTCCTGATCGGTTCACTCATTGCGGTTTTTTTCCTGGCCGGGAGTTATGCAGTGATCCGGAACGGGAACGGAGGTATCCGCGAGCTCTTCTTCGGAGGTATCCAGTATTTCTTCCGGGTGCTGCTGCCCCTGCTGGTGCTCATTTTTTGTACATTTATTCTCGTTGCCCTTGTCATGATCACCCTCTCGTTTGGGGGAGCTCCGGCAGACCCGGAGTTCTTAGGAGTATTCTCGATCTGCCTCCTTGTGCCTGTGGCATTCCTCACCGTATTCTTCGATACAGCAGCAGTGTTTGAAGACCGGCATATCTTTGATGCCATCCGGCGCAGTATAGAACTGGTGACCGTGCAATCGATCCGGGTTTTTAAGTTCTATGTGATATCAGCGGCTGTGTTCTTCGGCATTACCTTCTCACTCATGATTGTCTGGGAAGCTGCGCTCTATGACAAACTCGAACCGCTCACGCACTATAACGAGACACAGATCGCAGCCTTTACTCCCGACCAGCTTGCCGGTATGATTGGGTCCGACGGAACGGTCATAACCGCAATCTGCCTCTTCTTTGGCGTTTTGGTACTCCTGCCCAACCTCTCTACCTATAAGGCGTGTTTTTTCCGTTCGATCATGCAGGGTTCAATCTCTGTCGAACAGCCCATTACCGGAGAATATGACAGCAAGGGACGCTGGTACAAATACTAAAAACGGATACTAAACAGCAGAAATCCAGTCAAGCAACGGGTAGGTCAGCCCCCACAAAAACTTTTTCTTTTAACTTCGCCTTTTCAAGCGGTCAATTGCACCGATAATTCTTTTTTTAAGTGGGATCAGTAACCGTGAGCCGTTAGCTCTGCAGAAAATTCTAAAATTTGAATACATGTTTTGTCGGCTTTGGAGAAATCGACATGAACGGATCCGATTTGCACCAGAACTATGATTCGTTCAATTACGAGAGTTCCCTGTATCAGGGCCTCTCTTTAGGCACGGTGGGGCAATGAGATTTCAACATTTTAATCATTAAAACCGCCGCGGGGGCGGCGGGGTACATCGTAATTGGGGTCTGGGGGCATCAACCCCCATCTTTGTGATCGACTCAATACATCCGTTTCCTACTCAATACAGCGATGAACAAAAATCTTTGACTGGGTGCAAAATCTTCACATTCATGAAAACAGGGGCATCAGCTCCCTGCAACAATCGGATTAAAAAAGATATTCAAGAAATGACGAGTAGGATTGTTAACTCAGGTGGAGAGCAAAGAAAAGCCCCATCGCCACCAGCCCGCCCCCGATTGTTGCGATCAGGTTGGTGCCTGCATTGCCCCAGATGCCCCGGTTCTCAAAGACTGCACCGACAACGCTGTCGATATTCGCACCGACAAACCCGGCAAACGCGCAGACTGCGACCACGGGCAGTGAGATAACGCCCAGCAGGAAAGCAACGAGTGCAACTACAAGACCCCCGAGAAGTGCAACTGATTCCCCGACAAGGGTTATACCCCCGTTAGTACCTATGGGCACTTTCCTGAGCGTGGTGATCATGTAGGGGATTCCACCGGTTACACCGATCTCGCTTGCAAGAGTATCCGCCGCTGCCGTAGCCACACAACCGACATACATCACAATAAAGATCGGCTGCTGGAAGACCCCATAGAGCACCGCTGCGGCTGCGGCAACGATCCCATTGGCAAAGACGTTCCGGTATCCCCGTGCCCCGCCCCGCCCCTGCTCAACACCGATCCGTTTCTTGTATTCAAACTTGTATCTGGTGGCAACCGAACCCAAGATGAAGAATGTGAGCATGATCATGAACCATTGGGGATTGGCAAAGACGAGCAGGATGATCCCAACAAGCGCAGCGGAGAAGAGCCCGGAGAGGTCCGCGGTTTTGGCACGGAAGGCAAAGTAGCCGAATGTGAACCCCACGATCACCGCAGTCACCACCAGCTGGAGATTCGCCTGGTAGTTGAGCTCCTGGATCAGCCACATCGTCATCGCAACGCCAACCGCTTCAAGAACCAGCGAGTCCTCGTACTTGAGCAGAATTACTTTTAAGAGCACCGCAGCGATGATACCAAAGATGACGGTCTGGGTAGCCATCTCGTGCAGGTATGCCATGACAAGCACTCCCGCCCATGCAGTCGTGATGACATAATACAGGTACGCATTGAGATCATCGGTACCCATCTGGAAGACGAGCTCCCCCAGCACGATCATCGCAAGCGATGTGGCAAAAACAAAGAACGGAAGGAGCGTGACACCATAAAGGGCACCGAGTGCACAGATGGAATAACTGAGATATTTGGTATCGAAGAAACGCCAGAGGATGAGGGCGAATAGGATCACTACCAGTCCCATCAGCCATGCGGGTTTGAGATGGGGTCCGGCAAGGATAGCCGCACCGGCGATTGCCGCTGCATATCCAAGGCCACTCTGTCGCGCCATTAGTATATCATTTGCTGTTAAACCAAAAAAAGAGCTTTATCACTCAGGCTGAGTGTCAGTTCATGCAGACAAGGGAAACATTACCGCCAGTCGCTTTTGAATCCGATTACTATATTTTATTTCAATTTCTAATATCTGGGTAATGGCGTCATCACAGGATCTACCCAAGAATTATGATTTTGCTGAGGTGGAGGAGCGCTGGCGCAGTACCTGGCGCGATGAAGATCACTATTTTGATAAAAACTCAAAAAAACCGCAGTTCGTGATCGACACCCCTCCGCCGTACCCGACCGGCAACTTCCATATTGGTAATGCGCTGAACTGGTGTTACATCGATTTCTTCGCCCGCTACAAACGGATGAAAGGTTTCAACGTGATGTTCCCGCAGGGCTGGGACTGCCACGGGCTTCCGACCGAAGTGAAAACCGAAGAGCTCAATCACATCACAAAAAATGATGTCTCCCGCGAAGAGTTCCGGCGGATGTGCCGCGAGCTCACGGAAAAGAACATCGGGCTGATGCGCATCACCTTGAGAAAGATGGCGTTCTCCACCGACTGGTCGAACGAATACGTCACCATGCAGCCGAAGTATTACGGCAAGACCCAGCTCTCGTTCCTGCGCATGCTCGCATCCGGCTACATCTACCAGAGCGAACACCCGGTGAACTACTGCACCCGGTGCGAGACGGCGATCGCATTTGCCGAGGTTTCCTATGAAGACCGGGAAACCCAGCTCAATTATTTTGATTTCGATGGCGTCGAGATCGCCACCACCCGGCCAGAGCTGCTGGCAGCCTGTGTTGCCATCGCAGCCCACCCAGATGACGAGCGTTACCGCGAGCTGAACGGCAGGACAATGAAAGTCCCGCTCTTCGGTCACGAGGTCCCGGTCGTGCTGGATGAGGCCGTCGATCCCGCGTTTGGGTCCGGCGCCGTAATGATCTGTACCTTTGGTGACAAGCAGGATGTCCACTGGTGGAAACAGCACAACCTGGCACTGCGAAAAGCGATCGATCGCCAGGGAAGAATGACAGAGATCGCCGGTAAATACAAGGGCCTGAATACCACCGAATGCCGGGCTGCGATCCTTGCCGACATGAAGGCGCAGGATATCTTAAAACGGCAGGAGAAACTCGCCCAGCGCGTGGGTAACTGCTGGCGCTGCAAGACGCCGATCGAGATCCTCTCCGAGCGCCAGTGGTTTGTAAAGATCAAGCCCAAAGAGATCTCGGATGCTGCCCACCAGATCAAATGGTTTCCTGAACACATGCTATTCCGGATGGAGAACTGGGTGGACCAGATGGAATGGGACTGGTGTATTTCCCGCCAGCGTATCTTTGCCACCCCGATTCCGGTCTGGTTCTGTAAGAAATGCGGCGAGATGACCGTGCCGGAGGACAAGGACCTGCCCGTCGACCCCACGCAGGTCAGCCCGAAACACCCCTGCAAAAAATGTGGCAGTACGGAATTTACCGGTGAAGTCGATGTGCTCGATACCTGGATGGACTCGTCCATATCGGTGCTGAATGTCACCGGATGGGATGGCAGCGGCACACCGCCGTTTTTCCCCGCCCAGATCCGCCCGCAGGGCCACGATATCATTCGTACCTGGGCGTTCTATACGATCCTGCGCTCGGTGGCACTCACCGGCCAGAAACCCTGGGACGAGATCCTGGTCAACGGCATGGTGCTCGGAGAAGACGGCTTTAAGATGAGCAAGAGCCGGGGCAATATCATCGTGCCCGAAGAGATCGTCTCGAAGTATGGCGCCGATGCGCTCCGCCAGTGGGGTGCGATGGGTGCGGCAACCGGCTCTGACATCATGTTCAACTGGAACGATGTGGTTGCAGCCTCACGGTTCCAGACCAAGATGTGGAACATCACCAAGTTTGCCCTGATCCAGCTGGAGAAGGAGGGCTATGATCCGGATGCGCAGATCACCGCGCTCGCAGATCGCTGGCTGCTCGTCCGGCTCTCGGATACCGTGGAGCAGGTGAGCAATGCCCTGGAAGCCTACCAGTTCGATGTCGCACTCAAAGCAATCCGCGAGTTTGCATGGGAAGTGCTGGCGGACAACTACATCGAACTGGTCAAGGGTCGGTTGTATAAGAGCGATGACTCAAGGAAGAGTGCGTGCCTTGCCCTTCACACCGCATTCGATGCGCTCTGCCGGCTGCTCGCGCCATTCACGCCCTACTTTGCCGAAGAGTGCTACTCGCACCTCAGTCACGGCAATAGCGTACACAAACAACCGTGGGTCTCCTTCACGTACGATGATGATGCAGCGCGGATGGAAGGCAACCTGCTCGTGCAGGTTGTTGCCGAAGTGCGCAAATACAAACATGAGGCCGGCCTTGCGCTCAACGCACCACTCGGTAAAGTCACCATCTACGCCCCCCATACGGTGAACGACGAAGGCGATACTGGACGCACGCTCAATGCCGATGTTTACTGGCGCACGGATGCGGCTAAACTCGACCGGGTGATCACCGATGTCGATTTCAACCGCTCGGTCATTGGGCCGGCATTTCGCAAACAGGCGCAGGCATTCATGGCTGCGATCAAGGCACTTTCACCGGAACAACTGGCAAACCCGCCAAAAATGATTCTGCTTGAAGGCTCAGAAACCGCAGTTCCCGAAAATTCCTTTACGCCAAAATATTCCTACATGGAAGAGGGTGCACAGGTCGATGTAATCCCGGTTGGCGATGTGATATTGACGATTGCGAAAGTGTGAGATTTAATTTCTAAACTTTTTTTATTTTTTTTGAAGATTTTTTTCTGAAAGATTATGATGAACCCCGCCACCCCCGACGGGGCGCCCCCGCGGCGGTTAAAGAGATGGGCTGATGCGGGGCCCCTATAACCGTCACGGTTTTCAAGATTTGGGTGCAAATCTGACAGTTCCATTCCTGATTCTCCAGAATCGAAACTGTAGAAAAAAGAAGGGGGTCAAGGGGCTGCTCCCCATGGGCTGCCTCTCCCTATGTGAGAGATAGGGGGTCACACTCATAATCTCCAAAGAGCATGAACGAAATAATGAAAAAACAGGTCCTCTAGAGTGAAAAAATCGAGACCCTATCGCTTCCGCCCCCCTTTTCCCGACCGCACAATCTGCCGGATCCCATCCGCAACAAATTTCACAATCTCCTCTTTCCCCAGGGCCGCATCAACGATCACAAACCGTGAGGGCTCTTTGCGGGCATATGCAAGGTAATTGGTCTGGACGGTTTCGAGTACCTCGCGCTTCTCGAAATGTTCGCACCCGCTCTTGTCAGCGAGCCGGGCAAGAGCATTATCAATGGAAAGCACCAGCAGGAACGTCCGGTCCGGCGTAATTGACCAGCCATCGTGCATCGCCCTCAGCCAGCCTTCCGGGTCCGGGACTATTCCTTTTAGCGTCACCGACTGGTAGGCAAAGCGGCTGTCGCTGTACCGATCCGATATGACGAGTCTGCCTTGAGAAAGGGTGGGACGGACAACCGTAGAAAGGTGTGCGGCATGATCCGCAACAAAGAGTGATGCTTCGGTGATCGGGTCGATCTGTTCAGCAATGGCCCTTCGAACAGCCTCGCCCACCCAGGTTGCGCCCGGCTCCCGGGTGAAGATCGGGTTGAGATCCGCAAGCTGGCTTTTAAGCCCGATGAGCAGCGTGCTCTTGCCGCTCCCGTCAATCCCCTCAATCGTGACTAACAACAGCTTCCCCTCCGTATCCATTCAATTGGGATCTGGCCCCGGTGCAGGGCTGTGGCCATGATCGCACCATCAAATCCTGCTGCGTTGAGGGTTTCGAGATCAGAAACTGTTGCAACGCCACCGCCATAGAACAACCTCCCGTCATACGCGGCCCGCTGGCGTGCGAGTTCCTGTGCATCCATGCCCGACTCAGTTCCAACCGAACCAATGTTTAAGATAATACATCCCTCGAAATTCCAGCCCTTCGCAGAGGTAAGGAATTCTTCTGGCGTTTTGCCTGAGGGAATCACCCTGCCACCTTTTACATCGATGCTTAGGAACCCGTCCCGGTATTGTGAGAGATTCGCGCCCCCCGTTTCCGTGCCGATGATATTTTTGATATTCATCCCGGTGAGCATATCCTCGGGGGTACTGCAACCGCGATCCACATAACAGCATGAGATTTTTTCCGCGCACTGCTTCACGCATGCATCATGCGAACCGGTGCCTTCAATCCGGTCGAGATCCGCAATGTAGAGATATTTTGGCCGGATCGCTGCCAGGTACCTGAGCGGTTCTGCCGTCGGGGATATGCCCCAGTCGAGCGGTTTATAGGTCTCCCGTTTCCCGGATTTGCCGTGGACAACCAGATTTTGCCGCAAATCCATCGCAAGAACGAGTTTCATAGGTGAGCGCAATCACTATTAGGACAAAAGATCATTAAATCCTATGCAATTGCTGGTCAGCCCAAGCTCAATCGATGAGGCCAGGCATTCTCTTGCCGCTGATATCATCGACGTTAAAAAACCATCAGAGGGCTCGCTGGGCGCCAACTATCCGTGGGTGATTCGCGAGATCAAGGCACTTTCCGATAAGCCGGTGAGTGCGGCTATTGGCGATTTTGATTTCAAACCGGGCGGAGCTTCGCTCACCGCGTATGGGGCAGCCTGCGCCGGGGCGGATTACATCAAGATCGGGCTTACCTTTGAAGGCAAAGAAAAAGCCCGCGCGGTGATTTCGGCGGTGGTAAAAGCCGTGAAAGACGAGTTCCCGGAAAAATTTGTCGTGATTGCTGCGTACTCGGACTACCAGCGCATGGGATCGATCTCCCCCTCTGACATGGCACCTATCGCCGCTGATGAAGGGGCCGACTTTGCGATGGTTGATACCGGCATCAAGGACCGGCAGAGCACGTTTGCATTCATGAACGAAGATGCGCTCCGGACATTTACCGTAATGAACAAGAAACTCGGCCTTAAGACCGCTCTGGCCGGTGCGCTTAAGTTTGAGGATATTGATGCCCTCAAGCGAATCAACCCGGATATTATTGGTGTGCGCGGGATGGTCTGCGGTGGCGACCGTAATGCAACAATCCGTGAAGACTTAATTAACACCGCGCTTGCGAGGATCAGGTAATACAGGTGACTTATGTACATTGAGAAACTGGATGTGCCCCTTTCATTAACCTTCGACGATGTGCTGCTCAGACCGCAGGCTTCCTGGCTCGAACCAGCCGAAGCAGATATTCGTTCGAAATTTTCCCGTAATATCAGCATGAATCTCCCTCTTGTCTCTGCGGCAATGGATACCGTGACCGAGTCTCTGATGGCAATCGCCCTTGCCCGTGAAGGGGGTATCGGGGTTATCCACCGGAACATGACTGCTGATCATGAATTGCAGGAACTCATCGAAGTCAAGCAGGCAGAAGAACTGATCGAACGCGATGTGCTCTATGTAGAAGAGCACGCTTCCGTTTCCGATGCCGAACAGCTGATGCACCAGTACAGTATCGGGGGTGTACCGGTGGTCAATAAAGGTCGCATCATCGGGATCGTCAGCAGGCGTGACGTACGGGCAATCGTCTCCAAACGCGGGGACGAGAATATCAAGACAATCATGACAAAAAAACTGGTCACCGCCCCAGAAGATATCACCTCAGAAAAAGCGCTTGAGATTATGTACACCAACAAAGTCGAGCGCCTGCCCGTGGTCAATGAAAAAGGTAAACTGATCGGTATCATTACGATGCAGGATATTTTAGAGAAACGCCAGTATCCCAATGCGACGCGGGATGCGAAAGGCAATCTCCGTGTTGCAGCAGCAGTCGGACCGTTCGATTTTGCCCGGGCTGAACTGCTGGACCAGAACGGGGTGGATGCACTGGTAGTTGACTGTGCGCACGGGCATAACATGAAAGTCGTTGCTGCGGTCAAGGAGATCAAAGGCAGTGTTAAAGCCGATGTGATCGCGGGCAATATTGCAACCTCTGAAGCGGCTGAGGCACTGGTGAAAGCCGGTGTTGATGGCATCAAGGTTGGTATCGGTCCCGGCTCGATCTGCACCACCCGGATTGTTGCAGGTACCGGGGTCCCCCAGATCACTGCAATTGCCCAGGTTGCCGAGATCGCTCACCCGGCGGGAGTACCGGTCATCGCAGATGGGGGCATCCGATACTCAGGTGATGTCGCTAAGGCCATCGCGGCAGGAGCCGATACCGTTATGATGGGCAGCATGTTTGCCGGTACTGATGAAGCACCGGGCAAAGTGATCACCATCAAAGGGCGGCGGTACAAGCAGTATCGCGGCATGGGTTCACTTGGGGTAATGAGCAGCGGGCAGTCAAGTGACCGCTACTTCCAGAAGAAAGATATCGGGGCTACCAAGTTTGTCCCTGAAGGAGTTGAAGGCGTGACACCCTATGTCGGCCATGTCGGGGAAGTCATGTACCAGCTCGTGGGTGGGCTCAAAGCGGCGATGGGCTACACAGGGTCAAAGACCATTGCGGAGATGCACACGAATGCAAAATTCGTCCGTATCACCAATGCCGGTATGACCGAGAGTCACCCGCATAATATCCTCATCACTGATGAAGCGCCGAACTACCGGCTCTTTGAATAATTTTTTTAATTTTCTTTCACTTTTCTCTCATTCTCTTTTGGTTTTTTGTTTTTTTTTGCACGAGTAAATGCTGTCTGTCATTGAGGTGCACTCATTACCCATCTGGGAGATTAAATATCTCCGATGTCAGTTCTTTTGTGTAGGGTAGGTACCGGTGATAGGGAATTGTTGCCATTCTTCAGTTTACCCGCAGTCTCCTATCCTGCAACAGAATAGGGAATAAATCCTTCAGGCTATAGTTACGGGATACGTGAAAGAAAAATCCCGGGGAACAAAAATCACCTGGGAGTTGTGTATACATGAGGTCGTTACTGTTTTTCATACAATATTACCAAAAGAAAAACCCGAATTTTGAACAATTATACGGGATACATTTTGGGAGGAGTCCATGAAACCGGAAGAATCGCTCACCGTCGCCATCATCGATGATGCCCGTGCAGCCTACTCGGCTCTTCCTGATATTGACTGTATCCTGATCAACTGGAACCTTGGTGGCGATACTCCTGATAGACATTTGGAGACTGCAAAGATCATTGATGAGATACGGGAACGTAATGAAAAGATTCCCTTATTCCTGATGGGCGAACCCACAAACGCCCCGCCGACATCTCTCCCTTTAAAAACGGTCCGTGAGGTCAATGAATACATCTGGGTGATGGAAGACACCCCGGAATTTATTGCCGGGCGCATAACGGCAGCCGCAAAACGGTACCGGGAGAATTTACTTCCCCCGTTCTTTAAGGAACTGGTAAAGTTCTCAAAGGATTTCGAATACTCGTGGCATACGCCGGGGCATGCCGGGGGAACGGCCTTCCGCAAATCACCGGCAGGACGGGCATTTTTTAATTTCTTTGGCGAACAGCTCTTCCCCGGGTTCGAGCATGATACTCATGGTATCGAAAACGTCAAGGGAAAATACATGCTGTACTGCATCAAGGAGAATGTGAAGGAGAAGAAACCATGAGCGAAGAAACACCCGGCCAGAATAATGGCCTTCCCTCAAAAAAAGTGCTGGGACTTTTTGCCCTTGCCATGATAAACGTAGCTGCCGTTATGAGTATCAGGAATTTTCCCTCAATGGCGGTCTATGGCTGGTCGTGCATCGGCTGGTATATTATCGGGGCTGTCATGGTCCTCATCCCGATCTCCCTTGCCGGCGCAGAACTGGCAACCGACTGGCCGGAAGGGGGCGGTGTTTATGCATGGGTGAAACAGGCGTTCGGGGAGAAAGGAGGATTTGCCGCCCTGTTCTGCGAATGGTCGAATAACCTTGTCTGGTTTCCGACGGTCCTTTCATTCATCGCATCCACCCTCGCATTCGCACTTACGCCGGCGCTGGCGAACAATCCCTGGTGCATGTTCAGCGTCATGATGATCGCTTTCTGGGGCACAACCGCGATCGCGTACTTCGGGGAGGAGGCTTCAACGAAGTTCGGGAATGTGGGCGTCATTCTGGGGAGTATCATACCCGCGGTCCTGATCATCCTGCTGGGCGTCTAGTGGATGGGTTCGGGCGCTACCCTGGTGCTTCCGCCTCTCACGCTCGCAGCAATGATTCCGGTAATCAACGCCTCAACACTCCCGTTCTTTGCTACAATTATTCTCCTGTTCGCCGGTATGGAGATGGCAGGGTTCCACGCCCTCGAAACAAAAAATCCCCAGAAGGATTTTCCCCGGGCAATGGCACTGTCAGCCATCATCATCGTGGTCTGCACGGTGCTTGCAACCCTTGCGATTGCAATGGTCATTCCCGCAGATCAGCTCAATCTCGCATCCGGGGTCATGCAAGCCATCGAGTACTTCTTCAAAGCGGCCGGTTTACCCTGGCGTGTGGCACCAATGGCGGTATTGATCACGCTGGGCGAGGTTGTCTCGCTGGCCGCCTGGTTAATTGGCCCGGCCAAAGGCCTGGTTATCGTTGCGGAGGAAGGCAACATGCCCCCGCTCTTTGACAAGACCAACAAGTACGGGGCACCAGTCGCCGTACTCCTCATACAGGCGCTCATTGGATCGGTCATCTCCCTTCTCTATGCTTTCTTACCGTCAGTCAACCAGGCATACTGGATTCTTTCGGCAATGACGGTCGAACTGCTCTGCATTGTGTATGTCCTTGTCTTTGCATCGGTGATCAAACTCCGGTACAGCCAGCCCAATATACCACGGCCTTTTAAGATCCCCGGCGGGATGATCGGGATCTGGCTTGTCGGAGGATTGGGTATGGCCGGAACACTGTTTGCGTTTGTTGTCGGCCTTATGCCGCCATCGTACTTCTCGACAAGCGACTTTGTCTACGTGGGCTCGGTGCTGCTCGGCACGTTCCTGCTTGCGGTACCCCCGCTTGTATTCCTGAAATTCAAAAAACCCAGCTGGCTTAAACCGGCGGGAGGAGTGAGGTGAGATGATGAACACGAACTATTGCATCATACCGGCGGGAGGAGAACTATGAGCACGTACTCCCGCATGGAAATCGGACTCCTCGCATTACTCATCGTAATCGTCTTGATCCCATTCGGATTGATCCTGATCGCGGCCGAGGAATCCCCGTACCATCAGATCTCTGGTGAACCCGTGAATGAAGCAGCGCAGGTAACGGGAATTACGGTTACCAGCGTTAAAAATACTGCTCTGTAGAAATGATTTCCTCACGAAGAAAAACCGAGTGAAAAACAACCGAAAGATCTAAGGTATGGTGTCTCCTTACAATGTTATGCTAGTAAAGAATAAGGAGACAATTAATAAATCGTCCG
>JBAZRZ010000050.1:0-15630 GCA_041662685.1 Methanoregula sp. | reverse complement strand
ATACGATCCATTTCTTCAAGGTTCCAGATGACGGTGCGATAGTTTTCTTTTCGATATTCTTTGAAAAGAAGTCGTGTCAACCGCTGATGTTGAGTGTAATCTCTCCTGGAATACTTACAAGAATATGAGGTGAGTCGAGTGGACTGGACAAGGGAATATGCATGTTTGATAAAACTGATAAACCGACCGGACGATTTATTAATTGTCTCCTTATTCTTTACTAGCATAACATTGTAAGGAGACACCATACCTTAGATCTTTCGGTTGTTTTTCACTCGGTTTTTCTTCGTGAGGAAATCATTTCTACAGAGCACATATTCAAATTATTGAAATCATAATGTCGCCTTTTCCTGAGTTTAGGAGCCACCCCCCCCATCGGGGGCCGCCTCGCTGGGCAAGGCGATGAGAATGGACGGTCCCTGAACCGCCGCGGAGGCATCCCTACGGGGGCGGCGGCACAATCCTGTTGTGATCTGGAGATAAAACTCGATTAACTCAATTTATAGATCAATCTGATTTTCATACAAAAATAATCAGATATTTCATCTATGTTTTTGACCTTTTTACAATTGTCAGGGATTTTTTTTTTAAAATCTTTAAAAAAAGTGAGAGATTACAACACCGGCTTCTTCTTCAACGCAGCCACCAGTATTTTCACACCGGCTTCGATATCCAGACAATCCAGCACTTCTACCGGTGAATGAATGTACCGGGAAGGAATGCTCATCGTTGTACTCGGGATACCTCCCTTGGTCAGGTGGATTGCAGTCGCGTCCGTGGTCCCGCCGCTGCCGACTTCCATCTGCACGGGAATCGAATTTGAGTCCGCAGCCTCCTTAAGCCACTTCACGACTTTACGGTTGGCAATAAGTCCCCTTCCACTACTGTCTACGATGGTGATGACCGGGCCCTTTCCCATTAAAACAGGAGCATCCTTCATCTCAATGCCCGGGTGATCGCCGGGGATCGTGACATCGGTTGCAATTGCACAGTCAGGATCGAGTGCATATGCACTAGTGCGTGCACCTTTCAGGCCCACTTCTTCCTGTACCGTAAAGACACCGAAGATCGTGAGCGGGGAATCGGTCTCTTTCAAGGTTTTTATCAGCATGGCAACACCGGCCCGGTTGTCAAAGGCCTTTCCGGTAACCCGGGAGTTGGCAAGCTCACAGAATTCCCGGTCGATTGTCACGGGGGTACCGATTTCAACACCGAGATAATCCACCTCATCGGGATTGGTTGCACCGATATCGATGAAAAGATCCTCGACTTTGACACCCTTCTTGCGCTCTTCGTCGTCCATCATGTGCGGGGGTTTACCACCTATAACACCAATGACGGGGCCGTTTGCCCCATGCAGGACTACCCGCTGGTTGTAGAGCGTCGGCCCATACCATCCGCCAAGAGCAACGAACCGGATGAAGCCTTTCTCTTCGATATACTTCACCATGAGCCCGATCTCGTCCATATGAGCGGCCAGCATCACCTTGAACTTGTTGCCGTGCTTAACCGCGATCAGGTTGCCCATGGCATCTTCGCGGATCTCATCGACATGCCCCTTGAGCTCTTTCTTGATAAGTGCATAGACGTTGCCTTCACTGCCCGAAACACCGTGGGCATTGGATAATTTGCGTAACAGTTCTTTGACCATGTTATTCACCTGTTATCTTTTTGATCCTATCAAGGGCACGCCCCAGCATCTCCCGCGAGGTGGCATAACTCATACGGGCATACTCCGGCGCATTGACGCCGAACGTAGAGCCGGGAACGATCACTACACCGGCATCAATAATTTTCTGGGTCAGCGCAGGTTTCATCGGTACAAACGCATAGAATGCGCCTTCGGGAAGCGGGAAATCCAGTCCCAGTGCCGACAAACCTTTGCAAAAAAGATCCCGCCGCACCCGGTATTCATCCCGCATCACCGTAACGGGATGCTGGTCACCTTCGTACGCCGCAACTGCCGCATACTGGGAGATGGACGTAGCGCAGGCCTGGCAGTACTGGTGAACCTTGATGCACTGGCCGATAATATCGGGAGATGCCGCGAGATAACCGAGGCGCCAGCCGGTCATCGCATAGGTCTTGCTGGTCGCATTGATGGTAACCACATTATCCCCGAACTGTCCGGCGCTCCAGTGCTTTTTACCATAGATGAAATGCTCGTATACCTCGTCTGAGATGATGGTAACACCCGCATCATCGGCATATTCGACAAGAGCTTTGATGGACTCCTTGCTCTCGACTGCCCCCGTAGGATTTCCCGGGGAGTTGATGACAAAGAGTTTTGCCCCGTCCATCAGTTCCTTGGCTTTCTCCACATCGATATGCAAATAGCTGGTGAGCGGGACACTGACCGGCGTTGCACCTGCAAGGATCGCAAGGGAGGCGTATGAGACAAAACCCGGATCCGGGCAGAGCACCCGGTCGCCATCACCGGCCATAGCTTGCATCACAATATGGAGCGCTTCACTTGCACCGGCCGTGACAATAACCTGTTCCGGCGTGTAGGAGAGTCGGTTCTCGGTTTTGAATTTTGTACTGATTGCACGACGAAGCTCAGGAATACCATTGTTGCCGGTATACCCGGTCTTTCCTTCCTGTATCGCCCGTATCGCTGCATCCTTGATGTGCTGGGGCGTATCAAAGTCGGGCTGCCCAAGCCCGAGGTTGATGGAATCGAGACCTGCGGCTTCGAACAAGCGGCGGATACCCGAGATCTCAATATCTTTTACCCGGTCTGCAAATTTCAAGCTCATAAAAATTTCCTGATTTATTCGATATTCGTATGACGGTTCTTGAGTGCACTCTCATCGGTCTTGGTGATCTCCATGAGGCGTGAAACAACTGCATCTGAAAAGATCATGGATACCGTCTCAAAAAGCGTACCTAATGGAGCAAACGATTTGTGCTCTCCCATCATCTGCCGGATCTCAAACTCAACCGCATCATCTTCCACAGAATCCCGGTGATGCTCGATGATGACAATGCAGTCAGCGATCTTGCCGATACGTGAATCTGCATTCGACGAGATAAGGCAAATTCGTCCCCCAATCTCTTTTGCAGTCTCGGCCAGATTTGCAACGGTCTTTGTCCTGCCGGAACCCGAGAAGATGACCATCAGATCACCCTTGTTCAATGCCGGAGTAATTGTTTCACCGACAACGTAGGCATGAAACCCAAGATGCATGAGGCGCATGGCAAAGGCTTTCGCCACAAGTCCTGACCGTCCGGCACCAATCACATAAATGCGTTTTGCCTTTAAAAGTTCGGTAATAAACTTCCCGACATCGTCATCCGATATGGTATCGGCAATTGAGCGGATCTTTGATGCCATCAGCCGCATCATTTCCTGTACCCTGTGGCTCTCCATACATTCCCTGCAGAAAGATGCTATTGCAAAGTAGATGAGAATTTCGTAAAAGATTCCCATCAACGGTTTCCTGTTTTTTCCTGCCAGTTCACCGTATCAGGGAGAACATTGATCAGGAAGTTTTTCCAGGCTTTTTAGATCCCTTCACCGGATCGATGACAGGTGGCTATTTTGTCAGCCATCGGCACTATCAGTTTGCAGGGGTTACGGGGAAAAAGCACGTACCGACAAACCTTACGGAACGTAGCGCTCAATCTCGCCGGAAGCAACAAGTTTTCCCCCCTCAAATACCGATACCGCCCCATGACCTCCACAGATCAGGCACCTTCTTCCGGTCGGGGCAAGGTGAGCATCGGTTTCCTGTACCAGTTCAAGGAGTCCCTTGCGCTCCTTCTTTGCGCTGTCACTATCGACATTGACAGAAGTCACGAGAAATGCGGCAAGTGATCTGTAATCTGCCCGTTCCTTTGAGAGACTGGCAAAATTGATCCACTATCCGCGGCGAACAGTAAACCGTGGGTTTCAAAATACAGGAATACCGGCCCGGCCGTATGCCCACTAAGACCATCCAGTATCTCAAAATCAACAGTCCCGATAGACACCGCACCGATCACCGGAAAAATTCCTCTCGAGGTTCCATTCGGAACAGAAATACATTCGATCTTTTTTGGGATATTGAATTTCGAGAACAGATTGATCATCTTGGTGTAGAATTCATCGAGCGATGAGTGATCGCTTCGTGAACCATACGCCCGATTATTCGTCCGGATGATCTCAAGAGTACTGCGGTGCATGAGAGCTGGAATATCAAAAAATCCGGCAGCTCCGCAGTGGTCCGCATCGGCATGAGTGACAACAATACGGGTGATTTTTTTTATCCCCCATACCGTACCGGGAAAACATGACCATGACATCGTGATGATAGATCCCGTACCCGGTATCAATCATCAGCAGGTCCTCTCCGGCGGCTATCAGAAAAATATTTCCGCCACAGGGAACCTGGAAGCAGAACAATGTCGTGTGGTTGTCAACCGGGAATTTCTGGACATACGCGTAAAAATTCACCCCGGTTGTCCCCTTCATCGTTTGTCCGGAAGCAAGTACACTTTCAAACACTTTTTTGGGATCGCAACCCCGGTCCATCAGTTCCTGTGCCATATGGTTGGTATCGGCAAGAAACGAGAGCAGAAATGTATCTTCAGATTCCCCGATAAGCTCGCGGTTGGCCTGGGCGTACCGGACATAAAAGACCGTATCATCCAGTTGTTCGCCCGTAGTATCGTATTCGATGATCTCAAGGTGGTACAGCCATTTCAGTTGATCGAGCAATCGCTCAACGACGGCCCCCTGCTCCAGGTTCAGGCTTACCGTAAGACGATCCCGATGCCGGCTCTTATCGTCGAAATCCAGAAACGAGATATTTGCCCCGACTGCGGTAGTTAAACTCAGAAATTCATACAGGGCCCCCGGGCGGTGAGGCAGATAGACGGTGAATTTTAAGAAACTCTGGGGTTTTAAGGAACTTTGGAGGTACCCGATCTGTTCGAGAGCCAGTATAATCCGGCTATAGGATTCTTCCGGCGCGGGAACCTCATAAAAAACCGTTCCTGGATCAATGCGCCGGTCAAACTGGATGCGGTTGATATTGCCCTCATACTGCTTGATAATCTCGGCTGCACGGTGCAGCGATCCGGGAGTGTCAGGCATGTGAGCGATAACAGAGAATTTCTTCACGGATGTTCACCGGTTATGTCACTACAAGTCTACATTCAGACCGATATAGGTTATGGTATGGATGATGGGAATTTTTTTAAAAAATACGAAACCGGTATAAAAAAAGGAATTATTGATCTTTACGTTCTTCGCCATACGAGGGCAACTGTACCGGCTATGAAAAGCCCAATAAGTACTGTGACCGGTGACAGAGGGATTGAGGACGGACTTTTGATGAGGACCGGGGATAAGATTACCGGGGCTTCTTCCTGGACCGTTGCCTGAATCGTATAGGGTAAATATCCGGGAGTTTTTATCTCGATTTGGTGATTGCCATAATTCAGATTTCCCAGGTCAACGGGTGTTTTTCCCATCATCATCGAATCGAGATATACTGAAGCTCCTGGCGGTGTTGATGCAATGGAGAGTGTCCCATTCCCTGCCGCAATAACCGGGGGATTCTGCGTTGTCGTAGCTGATGGAAAAATAGAACCCGTTGTAACTGCCTCGGGGGTACCATTTGGAGTCGGGGATTGAGAGGAGTTTACCGTGAGAATCATCTGGATTGGAGTAGTTATCTCCGGGTTGCTCACCTTCACATAATACTGTCCCGGCTGCATGTCAACATGGAAACCATAGTTAAAATATCCGGACGCACTGACCGGAGAAGTGTAGGAATGAACGATTTTGCCGGTATTGTCTGTTACATTAATCTGGACATACGATACTCCCCGTTCTGCAGAACCAATTAACGACATATATTCGCCAAGAGTCGCAGGGTTCGGTGTAAGGGTGGCATAAAATTCAGCTTTTTTCATGAGTATTGATGTTGTCGAGGATATTTCAGGGTGGGCCAGATCAGCAGCCGTGAAATAATATCGTGCTGTCTGCATATTTTCAACGCCTCTGATGCTCGATGTATACCATGCGAGTTTCCAGGAACCGTCAGGGTTCACTTCAACAGGATTTCCCGAACCCGGCTTTCCATTGAGATCATATATGGGAACACCTGCCGGGGGAAGACCCGGGCCGGATATGCGGATAAAGGTAATATTGCCAGCCGTGTCTTTGCCATCGAAAATAATTGTATCCCCAATGTAGTTCCCGCCGGATCCCCGGTAGGCTATGGTAACGGTCCCGTTAGCAGCCAGCACCGGCTGAATAATACACATTGCTGCTATCAGCAGCACAAGAACTGAAAAAATATTATTAATTCGCATGATACTCATCTTCTAGCCTCTCATTAAAGAGAATATCATTTAAAGGGGATATATATTTTCGTTATCGTCAGATACGCAGAATCAAAAAAAAAAAACTGATCGTAATTACCCCATAACGAAACTATATCTGTATTACTGGGCAACTGTTTATCCGAGGGAATTTAACGATGACCGACATTGAGTTGGCAATAAAAAATGGAGAATCCCATTTAAAAACAGCAATAACGACGATACAGGGAACTTTTTCCTATGATGATACGGCTTATCATCTCCCGATTTCCTACGCTCTGACGGGTATTCCGGTGCATGACCGGGATACCTCGCTGGATGTTTTTTCCCGTACAAAAGATAACTCATTGGTTGCCTCTGAAATAATCCTTGCAAAGAAGACTGCACAGGAGGGAAAAGAAGAGTCGCCCTATACCGGTTTTATTCCCGATACAATCATAAGGAAACTCGGGTATTCCCTTGTCGACGGCAGTATCATGGGTCTTGCTCTCATTGTCGGATCACCCCGTAGTGCCGGCACTGCCGCAGCCATCTGCCGCGAACTCCAGGAAAAATATATGCTCACCTTCCTTGCCGGCCCGGTGATACCTTCATTATCTTCTGCCGGGGTAAAACTGGGACTTGAATATCGCCTTATCCCCCTTGGTTCCGACGCGTTGCATGGTGTGCATTTTGTCGATATCATCGCCCGCGTAGCGATGATGTTTGGAGGCGTTACCCCCGGGGATATGCACCGGCTTTTAACGTATGCAGCGGAACGGGCAAAAGCCATTGTAATTGTATTTCCCGGCCTGTCCGATGAAGAAATTGCACTTGTCGATGGTATGAGAGTGCTTGGGTTTCCCATCCTGTCACCGGGAGATTATGCGGGAGGCGCATGGATCTCTGCAACTCCTGAAGATATTGTCCGGATTGGCATGGAATCAAAAGGCATTCGTGTCAATGTGACCGCAATCCCAATTCCTATGGGTTGTTCTCCTGCGTTTGAAGGGAAAAGTATCCGGAAAGAGGAGATGTTCGTGGAGTTCGGTGGCGGCAGATCACCGGCATTTGAACTGCTCCGGATGAAAAATCCCGGTGAGATCAAAGACGGGCAGGTAACGGTCATCGGTCCCGAGGTCGATTCTATGGAAGATGGGTCTGCAAACCCGCTGGCAATCATCATCGATGTGGCCGGTAAAACCATGAAAAAAGATTATGAGCCGGTCCTTGAGAGACGGATTCATAATTTTGTCAATTACGGTGAGGGATCCTGGCATGTCGCCCAGCGGGATCTCATCTGGGTCCGGTTATCGAAAGAAGCGGTCGCAAAAGGGGTGAAGATCGAACATCTCGGCAAACTTCTTGCAAGCAAGTTCCGGATGGATTTTCCCCAGTTACTCGATGCCGTGTCAGTCACGCTCATCACGGACAAGGAAAAAGTACTGGCGGCAAAGAAAGAGGCAGAACTGGTCTATGATGAACGGGATGCCCGGATCCGGGGTATGCGTGACAGTGACGTGAACACCTATTATTCCTGTACTCTCTGCCAGACATTTGCTCCCAACCATGTCTGCGTAATTACTCCTGAACGCCCCGCCCTGTGCGGAGCTATCAGCTGGCTGGATGGGAAGATCGCGTTTGAGATATCGCCTGCCGGTGCAAACCAGCCCATTGAAAAAGGACCGGTGATCAATGCCCAGAACGGTGAATTCGAAGGAGTCAATAAGTTCGTTAAAAAAGCCAGCCACGGAGAGATAGACCGGTGCTCACTTTACAGCGTCATGGAATACCCGATGACCTGTTGCGGATGTTTTGAATGCATCACCCTGATGCTTCCTGAAGTGAACGGTATCATGGTGGTGAACCGTGAGTTCAAAGGTCTGACCCCTTCGGGCATGTCATTTTCCACCCTTGCCGGCACAATCGGGGGCGGGGCCCAGACACCAGGGTTTGCGGGAATTTCAAAAGGGTATATCCTTTCTGACCGGTTCTTACAGGGCGAGGGGGGAATTGAACGCCTCGTCTGGATGCCCGCACAACTCAAGGAAGAACTTAAACCCCGACTGGTAAAAAAACTTGCCGAGCAGGGAATACCTGACCTGTTTGACAAGATCGCCGATGAAACTACAGCAGCCACCATTGAGGACCTCATGGGTTATCTTGATGGCATAAAACACCCGGCCCTGGCAATGAAACCCCTGGTGTGATGAGATCATGGGATTTGATCTTCATTTTGACAGGAATGGCACAATAACCGGAGTAACGCTTGGTGCAACAAAAACCGATGGGGGAACCCGGAGGATTTCTTACAGGATTGGGGGAGGAACAACACTTCCATTCCTTGAAATGACACCGGACTCTTCTGCTCCGCTCATCGCTTTTGAGATCTGCGATGACCCGCAGAACTGGTCCCCGATCATCCGGAACTATTGCGGGGATCGGGTAAATGATTGCGGAGAATGGGCAAAAACCGCCGATTCTGTCTATGGAGCGGACATGGTTCGCCTGTATCTCACCAGCACCCGACAGCGGAATTTTTCAGATATGGCATCCGTGGGAAAAACCGTAGAAACTGTGTTGTCTAAAACCAGCCTCCCCCTCATCATCGAAGGAAGTAATGAACCTAAAATTGACAGCGAAGTATTCCAGAGATGCGGGGAAGCCGGTCAGGGGGAACAGCTGCTCCTGGGAACTGCCGAAGCAGGCAGGTACCGTAGTATAGCTGCTGCCGCCATGGCTTACAATCATTCGGTAATTGCCCAGTCCCCCATCGATGTCAATCTGGCAAAACAACTCAATATCCTGTTAAAGGAGATTGGTGTATCCCGGGACCACATCATCATCGATCCGTATACCGGCTCGCTCGGCTATGGGTTTGAATATTCTTATTCCGCCATGGAGCGGATCCGGTTCTCCGCGCTCAAAGGAGATGCAGATCTTGCCATGCCGATCATATGTTCTGCAGCCGATACCTTAACCGTAAAAGAAGTAAGGGAAGCAGAACCCGTAATCCAGGATGATATCGCCGCCCAGTGGGAATTCACCACCGGACTTGCCGCAGCCGTAGCCGGTTCAGAGATCATCTGTGTACGGCACCCCAGGACAATTCCCCTGCTCAGAAAAGCGTTTGCAAGCCTTAAATACGGGAAAATTGAAGTGGGGGGGCAGTAATATGGCACTTAAAGCACTCGACATCTACAAACTCCTGCCCAAGAAAAATTGCAAGGAATGCGGCGATCCCACCTGCCTGACGTTTGCCATGAAACTTGCCGGGGGTAAAACGGATGTAGACCTCTGCCCGTACCTGGACGATGCAGCCAAGGCAGTATTGGGCGCTACGACACGCCCGCCAATCCGGCTTGTGAAACTCGGGATTGGAGAACGATCCTTTGCGGTAGGTGAAGAGTTTGTTCTCTATCGGCATGAAAAGACGTTTTATCACCCCCCGGGCATAGTGTTCAAGATTGCCGATACGTTGACACCGGATGAAATTTTAGCAGTAACGATGCGTGTCCGGGACGAGTCTTTTACCCGTGTGGGAACAGATCTGCGGTTTAACGGGATAGCAATAGAAAATGCCAGTGGTTCTGCGGATATATTTGCCCGGGCTGTCGAAACGGTTGAAAAAACCGCAGACCTGCCACTGGTACTTATGGCTACGGATCCTGTGGCCCTGTCAGCGGCTCTTACGCATTGCGGAACCTACCGGCCGTTAATCCACGCAGCCACACCCGAAAACCGTAAGGAATTCTGTACCCTTGCAAAACAACACGGTTGCCCGCTGGTTGTCAGGGGAAAGACAATCGATGAACTCGCACAGTTTACCAGGGACTGCACAGCCAACGGCGTGCAGGATCTTATCCTGGATCTTTCACCGGAATCGTTCCAGGCATTTATTGTCCGGTCTACAACGATTCGCCAGCTTGCCATCACGCGGGTAGCTCCCGATCTCGGGTACCCGGTATGTCTCGATGCGTCCATAATGGAGATGCAGGATGCAGCGATTGCCCTTGGTATTGCAAAATATGCTTCAGTTATTATCTCCTCCCCACTCTCTCCTGCAACCGCAAAAGCAGCACTGACCCTGCGCCAGAATATTTACACCGATCCCCAGAAACCCATCCAGATGAACCCGGGCCTGTATCGCGTGGGAGATCCGGGTAAGAACGCACCGGTCCTGATGACGGTGAACTTTTCGCTCACCTTCTTTACCCTCCAGGGATATCTTGAATCGACCCGTGTGCCCTGCTTCATGCTGATCGTTGACACTGAAGGATTGTCGGTACTGACAGCTGTTGCTGCGGGAAAACTCAGTGAGATGCTGGTGAAAGACTCAATAAAAAAATTCGCCGTTGAAGACGAAGTATCCCATAGAAAACTCATTATACCGGGCTACGCATCCCCGCTCTCGGGCAGGATTGAAGTGGCAACCGGATGGAAAGTACTGGTCGGGCCACGGGATGCAGCAGAGATAGAGGAATTTTTGCACGAGGAGTGGAAACAATAAATGCGAACGGTTACTTTTCTACCGGGTTATCGCAAGATCGAGATCGAACAGGGCTGCACGATCCTTGATGCGGCCCAGCGTGCAGGTCTGAACATCAATGTGGTCTGCGGAGGACAGGGGAAATGCGGAAAATGTATTGTCTATGTCCAGTCAGGAAGGACAATTTTTGACGCGCAGAAATACTCACAGTTTTTCACGGATGATGAACGTGCCCGTGGTGCCTGTCTTGCCTGCGAAACAACGATAGAAAGCGATATACAGGTCTCCATTCCCGAGAGTACATTAATCCAGGAACAGAAGATCCTCATTGACGGGCAGGGAACAGCAATAGAATTTCACCCGTCCGTCCGGAAATATTACGTTGAACTCCAGCCACCCACACTTTCCGATCCCTCCCCGGATCTTTCCCGGTTGCTCTGGGGCATCCAGAAAAATGGCGGCCCGACTGCCGAAAAAATGTATGTTCCTTTAGAAGTGCTCCGCGAAATCCCCTCAATCCTGCGCCATTCCGAATGGAAATCAACCGGGACGGTCTCTCTCGTACCGGGAGGATACCGCCTGGTAGACCTGCAGGAGAATGATACTTCAAAAAGACTCTATGGTGCAGCAGTTGATCTGGGTTCCACAACAATCGTCGTGTACCTCTGGGATCTGGTCTCCGGTAAAGTTGCCGGAGTCGCCTCGAATTACAACCGGCAGATCAGTTGTGGGGAGGATATTTTAGCCCGCGTGAATTTTGCCCGCAAAAACGGGCTTGAAAAACTTCAGGCACTTGCAACCGAGAGCATCAATGCTGCAATTACTTCAGCATCAAATATCGCTGGAATAGACCGGGAGGATATCTACGAAGTAGTGGTTGCAGGAAATACCGTAATGACTCACATGCTGCTCGGCATCGATCCTGCATACATGATTGCTGAACCGTATGTTCCGGTGGTACGCAGGGCACTTTCGGTGGCAACGGGCAGGATCGGCATTGCCTGCAATAAAAACGGGGGGCTCTTTATCTTTCCGGCAGTCAGCGATTTCATCGGGGGTGATATCATTGCCGATATTCTTGCCTGCGGCATGAGCGAAAAAGAAGATATTTCGCTCATGATTGATATCGGCACAAATTTTGAAGTCGTGCTTGGCAACAGTGAATGGATGTTCTCGTGTGCCGGTGCTGCTGGTCCCGCACTCGAAGGCGGTGAAGTACTCTTCGGTATGCGGGCAAACCCGGGTGCGATCGAGAAGATCACCATCGAACAGGGCACACTCAACCCGACGTATTCCACGATCAATGGATTAAAACCCCGGGGTATCTGCGGCTCAGGACTTATCGATCTTCTGGCAGAACTTCTCTGTACCTGTGTCATCGACCGCACCGGGCGCATCAATACCGGTATTACCAATCCCCGGATACGCACAAGCGGACACTTCCCCGAATACGTTGTCGCATGGGCAGCCGATACCGATATTGGTAAAGATATTGTCATTACCGAAAACGATATCAAAAATCTGATCATGAGCAAATCATCGGTACACGCAGCCTGCCTGACCCTGATGAAGCAGGCCGGTATTACACGGCGTGAAATTACCACCATCTATTTTGCCGGGGCATTTGGCAATTATATCAACAAAAAGAATGCCACCATCATCGGCCTCATACCAGAGATCGCTATCGGCCGCATTATCAATATCGGCAACGGGGCGGTAACCGGTGCAAATATCGCACTTATCAACCAGAGGAAAAGAAAAACCCTGGATGAGATCGCCTACCGGATTGCCTATATCGAACTCAATGCTGAATCATCATTTATGGACGAATACACCTCCAGCACATTCCTGCCCCATACGGATCTGACGCTATTTCCCATGGTTCAGAAACTCCTGGATTCATGCCGGCTGGCAAATCGGTGAGTGTCATATGGCAAAGATGATTCCCTCTCCCCATTCCAGTGCCACCGGGGTCGGTGCTCTTCCCCACAAAAATTCCCGTGAGGCATGTGAGGATGTGCTTGAAATCTTCCCATCCTTTCCCTATATCCCAACGTTACCTGACCGGGGACAACTGGAAAGTATTGTCTTTAATGATTCAGAACAGTTGCCCGGGCGGATCATACGTGAGGATCGTCTCCTCTTTGACAGTTCCACTGACCAGACCGCTGCTATGGAACAGGTATACATGGATTATGTGGAGAAAAATTTCGCATCCTATGCCCTCCATGAGAATTATGCTTCCGCATTTATCGAGATGATGTCGCATGATCTGACCCGGACCGGCATACTAAAATTCCAGGTTACCGGCCCGGTTACGTTTGGTATGCAAGTGGTAGATGCAACCAAACGTCCGATCTATTACGATGCCCAGCTCGCTGACGTACTTGCAAAGATGCTGGCATTAAAAGCCCGATGGTGCGAAGTCGAGATGCAAAAAAAGACCGGCATACAAGAGACCCTGATAGTACTCAACGAACCGTATCTCGCATCACTGGGTTCTTCGGTTGTACCCGTTGATAAAGAGACGGTGAAGTCCGGCTGGGAAGATATTGCTTCACTGGTTGAAGGGGGTTTGGGGATCCATTGCTGCTCAAATACCGACTGGGAGTTTGTCCTTGGGCTCAATCCATCGGTCGTCTCTTTCGATGCCTACGCAACGGCAAAAGAATTCCTGCTCTACGCTGACACCATTACCGGGTATATGGAACGCGGGGGAGTTGTTGCATGGGGTATTGTTCCTGCAGATTCACGGATCTTTACTACAGAAACCACCGAATCCCTGTACCGGAAATATAGTGATATCCGCACGCAGCTCTGCACACGCATGTCCGAGCAGCTCTTCGATGCCCAGTCACTTATCACCCCGAGTTGCGGGATTCGGTTTGCCGATCGTACTTCTGCCTGTTCCATCATGCAAACAGCTACAGAAATTTCGCATCGTATCCAGAAGGAAAGCAGTTGATAAAGAAGGTTTTTTATATGCCCCCCCATCCCTTCACCATAGTTGTTTCCGGAAAAGGCGGAACGGGTAAGACAACCCTCAGTTCCCTGCTCGTCCGTTCATTCATCGAAATCGGAGAAAAACCAGTGCTCGCAGTAGACGCTGATCCCAATGCAAATTTCCATGAAGCGCTGGGAGTGACCATTCACGAGACCCTTGGCAGTATGCGCGAGGAGGCCTTCTCACGAAAGATCCCCCCCGGTATGAACCGGCATGATTATATCCGGTTCAGGTTCCGCCAGGCGCTTGTCGAAGCGGAAGGTTTCGATCTGGTTGCCATGGGGAGACCGGAAGGCAGCGGGTGCTACTGTTTTGCAAACGATCTCCTGTCTGAATGTATGACGGAACTGGAACGGGATTACCGGTTTATTGTTATTGACACGGAAGCGGGCATGGAACATCTCAGCCGGGGAACCATCGGAAAACCCGACATGTTATTAATCGTCAGTGATCCCGGAGCACGGGGGCTGCGGACCATCTCACGGATACGGGAGATCGCCACCCAGCTCGGGTTGGAGCCCGAAAAGATCCATATCGTCTTCAATAAATACAAAACCGGCACGGCACCGGTCGATATTGGCAGGGAAACCCCTATTGCATTACTCCCGGATGATCCCGAAGTGGAGGCTGCGGATCTCGCTGCAACACCGGTCTCACAGATTCCCAAAAACAGTCCCGCCCGGATCGCGGTGCGGGAGCTGGCAGAAAAGATCTGTTCCCTTGCAAAAGAAAATTCAGGCACGTAATAATTCAGACAACAACCCTGTTGAAATCCTCTTTTTCACATTGTCCGCATTTTCTCTGTCGGCTGCCATGAGGGTGACCCCCCTCTCCCCCGGAGGGGAAGGCACCCCAAGGGGAGCGTCCCCGTGACCCCCTTATTTTCCGGGGTTTTTCATTAACCTTTTGATGTCCATCGCACTATTGGGGGATGCCCGGGCGGCAGGGGTGGAAGCACGACGTACAAAATCCCCCAAAAATTGACAACTTGTTTCTCTTTAGAATTTCAACAGAGGCCAAGCAACTAAAAAAGATTCAGAGGAAAACTGCCACAGCAATGGTGGTTGTCCAGAGGCCGTTTTTATCCCCTTCTGCGGACTGGCAGACATGCTTTGTCTTGATAATTTTGCCACTTGCCTTATAGATCTGTTCGCGTTCCTGCCACGCAAGACTTGCATCGAACTTGATGCCCAGTGTGGTAGCAAGCATGGTGGCGGCAAGATCTTCAGCATATTCCCCGGTCTTCTCCTGGGTTTCACCGTACGCATGGTGTTCGGATAGATACCCGTATTCTTCA
The DNA here is from genome assembly GCA_041662685.1 of Methanoregula sp. Taxonomy (GTDB): domain Archaea; phylum Halobacteriota; class Methanomicrobia; order Methanomicrobiales; family Methanospirillaceae; genus Methanoregula. The sequence goes on along the minus strand of JBAZRZ010000050.1, from coordinate 546 downwards.
GCTTCCTTGGGCAAGGCAAGCCCGATGGCGGCTGATACCAGACGATTGGGTTCGTTGGTATCATTCCGGGCCATCACGCAGAACGTTATGCCACCCGGAAGCAATTGTTCCAATCCGTCAGATTTGCAGATCTGTTTACAATTGGGGGGAAATATGCTCGAAACATACACTAGATTGCATTTCTCTATCCCGGCCCTTCGCAATGCCAGCTCAAACGAGGCAAGACGGTCCTTATGGACACCGACACCTTTGGTGAAAAATATCCCGGTCGGAACAAACATATTTTTAAAATATTATTTGTTTCCTTTTTAAGTTATGGTCATTTAGGTAATATTTTTAAAAAAAATACGTGTTTTTCCCATAAAAAAACCGGCCGCGCCCTGGATGATGTATAATGTCGTGTCGCATGACTGGCCAATATTGCTCTGTAGAAATGATTTCCTCACGAAGAAAAACCGAGTGAAAAACAACCGAAAGATCTAAGGTATGGTGTCTCCTTACAATGTTATGCTAGTAAAGAATAAGGAGACAATTAATAAATCGTCC
>JBAZRZ010000049.1:0-17859 GCA_041662685.1 Methanoregula sp. | reverse complement strand
ATCCTTGGATGGATGACTCCGTCATCAGTCTACATGAACAAAATCAATTTCAACAAAGACCGAAAATATATCAAAAGCGGACAAAAACTCTGTCAACAAAACGGACATTAATTGTGGCACGCGACACTTAAGTACCAGTCATATTCCCGGAACAAATTTTTAAAATATGAATCCACTTAAAAAAATTCCAACCCGTGTCCGGTTGAAATCTCCGTAAAGATACCCTTAAATTCCCCTGTACAAACATCATTTCGGAGAACTACCATGGAAAAAATTACCCTCGGCCCGATGCCGTACATGAGTGTCATGCCCACCCTGCTTATGGGGGCAAACGTCAAAGGAAAAGCAAACTACATGACTGCCGCTTGGGCAACCGTGGCCTGCATGGCGCCACCAATGGTCTGCGTTGCGATCAACAAGGCCCGTTACACGGCAAAGGGGATCGAGGAAAATAAGACCTTCAGCCTTAACGTGCCCTCGGCAAAACAGGTGGTCGAGGTTGATCACTGCGGTCTAGTCTCCGGTGCGCAGGAGGATAAGTCCGGAGTTTTCAAATCCTTTTACGGTACGTTAAAGACCGCTCCCCTGGCGGAAGAATGCCCGGTCAACATCGAATGCAAGTTGTTCAAATCCATCGATTGCGGGAGCCACCTGCTGTACATCGGAGAGGTCGTGGAGATCTACGCTGATAAGGCATGTGTCACGGATGGGAAACCGGATACCGCCAAGCTTGACCCGGTTGTATACGCACAGGCAACCTACTGGCATGTCGGAAAACAGATCGACAAGGCATTCTCGGCAGGCAAGAAATACCAGAAAAAGTAGATAGGTTGCTGGCAGAAATAACCTATCCCTTTTTTCCCGATAATCCAAAGGGGGATTGCCCTGTGTTTCCTTATACGGTTATTTTTGTACGAGCAGTTGGTTGGTCTGCTTATCTTGGTTGCCCCGTCATCAGTAATGTAAAACCCTGCAACTATAGGTAAATATCCTTGCCGTTACGCACAGCGCTTGGATTGAGTAAAAACAGTTATCTATACTGCGCGTGCCGGGTCAAAACCGGTCCTCACACTGCATGCGGAGGGATAGTTTCCGGTTAATGCTATTATATACTGTATAAACATTTCATTGTCTGTTGTGGTAAAAAACGAATGCGGATTAGCATTCGGGATCAATTTTAACCCGTGATAGACCTTTTTTTTGGAATCAAATCAAAGAACATATATGGAGAATTATCTCCACATTATATGGAGTTATTAAAAAAACATGATTTAATAAACAGGTTCTATTCAATAATCGGCAGTAATTCTCAAAATATTCCGGGTTTTTTTTATGTATTCTGTTTTGTATGTCGATGATGATGAGATCCTCCTGGACGTAAACAAGATCTATCTTGAGAGGACTGGTGAATTTTCCGTTGACACGGTAAATTTTGCCCTGGAAGCCCTCAAAATGATCCCGGAACGGTCCTACGATGCCATCGTATTGGATTACGACATGCCCCATATAAACGGTATAGGATTTTTAAAAGAGGTACGTTCACGCAACGGCAGTCTGCCATTCCTCCTCTTCACGGGAAAAGGCCGGGAGGATGTTGTCATCGAGGCCCTGGACAACGGAGTGGACTATTACGTCCAGAAAGGGCAGGACATGCAGGGCATGATCGCCGAGCTGAGCCATAAGATCAAGCGGGCAATCGAGCGGCGGCGGATCAGCAACGAGCTGGAGCGATCCCGGCAACAGATGACTGACATCATCAACTTCCTGCCGGATGCGACCTTTGTCCGGGATATGAGTGGTCATGTCATTGCCTGGAATAGGACCCTGGAGAAGATGACCTGTATCAGCAGTGAGAAGATGCTCGGTAAGGGAGACTTTGAGTATACCCTGCCGTTTTATCATGAGAAACGCCCCCTCCTCGCAGATCTGGTCCTTGAAGAGAACCCTGCCATCGATTCGCAGTACCCGTTTTTTGAGCGGGCCGGTGACACGATAACTACCGAGATTTCGTCCCCCATTTTAAGGATGGAGCCGGGGCAAACCTGTGGATCGCGGCAAGCCCCCTGTATGATGCAGACGGGAAAGTAACCGGCGCCATCGAATCGTTCCGGGATATCTCCGATCACTATGCGGTCAAGAGGTATCTCAATATCTCACGAGAGATGAACCAGGGTTTTGTCGACATTATTTCGGTGACGATCTACGAGACGAACCTGAATTATATCCTCACGTTCTCCAACCGTGTGGGCTATGAATGGTTCGGCTATACCCGGGAAGATTTCGAGAATAAGATCTCTCTCCTTGATTTTATCACACAAGGTGACCGGGAACGGGTGATCACTGACATGAAAAATGCTGTCGGCGGAAGACCGAATACCGGTCAGGAGTACCTGCTGAAAAGGGTGGATGGAAGCACCTTCCCGGCCCTGATATACTGGGGGAAGATCGTTGATCCCGATACCGGAAAACCTGCCGGGTTGCGGGGGATCATCATCGACTTAACCGAACGGAAAAAAGTGGCACAGGAATTCTATGAGAGCCAGGAACGGCTGAATCTCGCATTAAGGGCTGGGGACATTGGCATCTTTGGTGTGGATATGCGTACGATGCAGGTAAGGGATGTCTATGAATGGGCCAATCACACACTGGGATACCACCTCGACAATCCCCAGTTCATAACGATTAACACCTGCAAATATTTTGTTCATCCCCTTGACATGCCGCGGCTCCTTTATGCTTTTTACCAGCATCTCAAGGGAAAAAAACCACTTTTCGAATCCGAATTCCGGCTGTCCTGCGCGTGCGGGGGCTGGAAATGGGTGGCTGTGCGGGGAAAAGTGATCGAACGGGGTGCTAATAATCAACCGGTCCGAGTTACCGGAACGGTCAATGAAATAACGCACCCGAGGAAATGAACTGCCTGCGGCAATTAGCGCAGGATCTCATTTTACATGATATTTTTGGGGCAGTGTCGGTATCCCTGATGGCAATCCTTCCTGTTCACCCGTTCAGCAGGTCTTGGGGATTCCTTTCAGACGTCCTCACACGGGTTTTTTTCTCCCCTTTTCCTCAGTTTTGAATTTTTTACCGGGCACATGATTTGATATATTTATCATCACTCAGCGTCACATACTATCAGGATTAGGAGAGTTTCATGTATTTAGTCGGAGAAGCACTGGTTGGCGATGGCGCGGAAATTGCGCACATCGATCTGCTGATGGGCGATAAGGAAGGCCCGATCGGCACAGCGTTTGCAAACGCGATCTCACAGCTTTCGGCCGGGCACACCCCGCTGCTCGCGGTTGTCCGCCCGAACCTACTCACAAAACCTGTCACACTCGTCATCCCGAAGGTCACCTTAAAGGATATGGCCCAGGTGAACGAGATGTTCGGTCCCGTGCAGGCAGCAGTGGCAAAGGCAGTCGCAGACTGTGTTGAAGAAGGCCTGTTCAGCGGTGTTGACTTGGAGAAGGTTGCCATCCTTGCATCGGTGTTCGTTCACCCGGATGCCAAGGACTACAACCGGCTCTACCGGTATAACTACGGTGCTACCAAGCTTGCACTCAACCGTGCGCTTGCTGGGTTCCCCGATGCAAAGACGCTTGTGTACGAGAAGGACCGTGCCGCCCATGTAGTCATGGGATTCAAGGTACAGCGCCTCTGGGATGCACCATACCTCCAGGTCGCAATGGACCTTGTGGATATGGGCAAGGTTGCACAGGTGCTAAAGGAGCTTCCGGAGAACGACCATCTCATCATCGAGGCTGGTACCCCGCTTATCAAGAAGTTTGGTCTTGGTGTCATCTCAGAGATCCGCAAGCTCCGCCCCAATGCGTTCATCATCGCGGACATGAAAATTCTCGATACCGGTAATCTCGAAGCCCGTATGGCCGCTGACGCAACTGCCGATGCGGTCGTAGTCTCGGGTCTTGCACCAGCATCAACGATGGAGAAGGCAATTTCTGAAGCACGCAAGGTTGGCATCTACTCGATTGTGGATATGCTCAATGTGCCGAACCCGGCGAAGGTCATCGCGAGCCTCAAAGTCAAACCCGATATCGTAGAACTCCACCGTGCGATTGACACCGAAGAGACCGCCCATGCATGGGGCGACATCCAGGCGATCAAGAAGGCAGCAGGTGGCAAGCTCCTTGTGGCAACCGCTGGCGGCGTCCGGGTCAATGTTGTCAAGGATGCACTTAAGGCAGGCGCAGATATTCTTGTGGTCGGCCGTGCCATCACCGCGAGCAAAGACATTGGTCACGCAGCTGACGAGTTCTTAGAACAGCTCGACCGCGAAGAGATCGACCAGTTCCGTATCATGACGGATTTCTAAAATTAATTTTTTTCATCACAGAATTTTGTTTATTTTGTAAATGTCGGGTTGTCGGTCATTTTTAGGTAGTTATCTCGTTTCTATTGGCATGTGCTGGATTTATTGAATGGCCATGTGATATGTTTACCCATCGTTAAGCAAGGCAAACCCTTTTAACGTTTTTGTTGCATATGACATTTGTATAAAAATGCATTTATATGAATCATGTCGCCCGTTCCCCGGATCCTTATTGTAGATGATGACCGTGTTATTACTCATCTCATCTCACTGATGCTGCAAAAAAAAAGGCTATAACATTGTGGGGAAAATTTCCTCCGTGGAGGAAGCGATTTTAAAATCCGCAGATCTGAACCCGGATCTTATTATCATGGATATCTGTTTATCTGGACATCTTGACGGAGTAACGACCGCTCGCTACACTTTCCAGCTCTTCCGTTTCCCCATTATTTTTATTACCGGGACTGATGATGAAAAACTTCTTGAGGATGCCCGGTATTCACAACCCTACGGGATTGTCTTTAAACCGTTTATGGATATCGAGCTGAAAACCAATGTAGATCTTGCTCTCTGCAACCACAGTATCTGGAAGAGATCTTTTGAGAATTATCCAATAGGAGAACCGGATAAGATCATGGGGGTGAACGAAGTCATTATTGTCATGGACCAAAAAGGCAGGATTATCTTTTTCAATCCCTATACTGCCTGGTTTATCGATCTTCCGGAATCAGAGATTCTGATGAGTTACTGGAGGGACGTCCTGATGCTCATCAATGACCAGTCCGGCGAGCAACTAAAGGATCTGATCACTGAAGTTGCCCAGCAAAGCGGAGTGGTCATATACGATTCCAATACGGCTGTAGTTACAAAATCCGGCAAACGCCGGAAGGTCGGGGTTTTGGTACAGCCAATAAAGGATGGACATGGAAAAATATTTGCCCTCTCTATGAAAATCAAAGAGAAAAAAGGCTGATGAATCCTCTGAAGTGGAGTCGTTCTTCCTGGGGTTGGCCGGGTTTTCATCACATCCAAGACTGTCGGATATGTAGTGGATGAGTTCCCGGTGCGACTTGACCTGGAACGGTCATTTCTCCCGTTATAAGAAGAGGGGTGAGGGCATGGAGAGGCTCTCAAGGCACGGGCGAACCCGCAGTAATGCAATTGACCAGTATCCGGATCGCAGAACCTATCGTATATTGGTGTCAATCATTCTGTAATGAGCAGTGAACTGTACCCGGTTATCCTCGTTCATGGATGAAACAGCCACCCCGGGATCTGGAACCGTCTCGTATCCCGGCTTTCTGAAGCCTCGATCCCCTTCTGGAAATTCGACCACACCGGTATGAACGATGCGGATATATCGGAGCTGGCAGCGGCACTGGGAACTTCTATTGGTGAGGTGAGGGATGAATATGGGTATGCTGGACCCGTCGACATTGTCAGCCATTCGGTTGGCACCTGCCTGACCCGGTATCTTCTTGAAGTCATTGACGGGACTGCACAAAGCCAGAAGGTCCGGCAGCTGATCGGTCTTGGTCCGCCCAACAATGGTTCAGCGCTTGCAGAACTGTTCCATGACCCGCTGATGGGAGGAGATATCATCAACCGGCTCACCGACGTGTTTGTCCCGTCGGGGTTCGATCCGGCTACCGATGCGATCGTGCAGAATGTCCGTCCCGGCAGCCCGGCCATGCAGGCCCTCCGTTCAGCGGGAATCCGCCCGGATATCATCTACCGGATCATCGTGACCGCAAACCCTGGTGGCAGATCCGATTTCTTTCCTTTATTTGGGGGAAAAACATGGGATCTCACATATGACGTGAGTTGGCAGGAGACATATGAAGGGGACGGGATTGTCCCGCACAGTGAATCTCGCCTCCCGGGAATCTCGCTGGATATTTTGCCCCTGGGTCCGGATGATTCAGCCCGGCTGCCTCCCCCCGACCAGTACTGCCACATCAACCTGCCGAAAAACCCGGTCGTTATCGAACGGATTATGCAGTACCTGACACGTCCCGTTCCTTGAAGGGGAAACTCAGACGAGGGGTATGTTGTCGCACCTTTCGGCTCACCGGTAAATCTGTGGCCTCCCTTCATCCGTTTTGCTGGTGATACAGATACATTCTTCTTTTAATTAAAAAAGCCGATATACCGTAATGATATCCCGCAGGGCTAAGCGAGTGTCTCCTTACGGAAATTTTCTCTCCGTCATCCTGCTCACCATCATGCTGATCGCAATCATCGTAAACGTCTTGTTTGGATCGATGCCCACTCTCAAAAAAACCGGTTATTTCACGCCACAGGTAAAACGATTCCACCAGGGTCATGAGGTTGTCCGGATCCTTCACAAAGGCGGGGACTCTTTTGTACTTAACATCACCCCGGATTCCCCCCGCTATTACTGGATGGGAGTATATATCGAATCCAGGGACGGGTTGGAGCGTGCCCGACCTGCACCAACCCTCTCGAAATACCTGGTTGAGAAGGGCGATATGTTGTATATATTCCGCTCCACAAACGGGTATCTTTTCACCAATTCCCCCTCACGTATTGCGAGCACAGGGAACTTCCCCACGGATTCATATTATCTGGTCCTGCGTGACGAAGATCAAAAAGTCAAAACCCTGCGTTCAGGTCCGTTCTGACCGGACTGGATCTAAAAGAGCCGTTGTGCGATATACCGGCTGACTGGTCCTTCACCGGCTATCAGTGCTCCTCTTCCCCAATTTTTTTAAGACGGATATATCACACAACGAATGCACCCCTTTACTTTATTCCCGCAGAGATCATCAGTGTGCTGTTTTTACCCTTTCGCATCCGGTAACAAATGCAGTAACCCGGGTTATTTCTTCTTCCCCGGTATCGGAACCTGCAATAAATCCTGCAATGACGTACGTTGATTGTTCGGGACTTTTTAATCTCGAAATCGAACAATTGCACTAACCATTAAAAGGAAACGGGTAACTATTCTGTACGGAATAAAAGGGGGCTCTCACGTCATGGATTTTATATATTTTGATCAGGTATCCAAACGGCCTCTTCTGATCCCGGTACTCATCGGGACGAGTGCGGCAGTTACACTTCTTCTCAATATATATGGACTTATCCACGGCATCACCAACGCACTCCCCCACATCCTGTACATCCCAATCATTCTCGCTGCGTATTACTAAGGGCGTGCCATTCTCTCTCCTGCTCTCCGCTCTCTATTTCGGGGCTGTCTTTGTCCTGTATCCTGCCACTATGGATGTGCTGGTCGCTGCTCTTGCACGGGTTTTCGTTTTTTTGGTAATCGCTGCTGTCATCTCTTACCTGAGTGGCAGGATGCACCAAGACACCCAGATGTGCCGGCGACTGGCCTCTGTCGTAGCCTCATCAGAAGATGCGATAATAGCGGAAACCTTTGATGGTATCATCACCGACCGGAGTGGCAGTGCCGAGAAACTCTACGGGTATACATCAGAAGAGATTAATGGAAAACCCGTTGCCATTCTCCTCCCTCCTGATAAACCGGATGAATCGCAGTTCCTCCTCCAGAAGATCCAAAACAGCATACCGGTCGATCGATATGAAACCGAGCGACGGACAAAAACCGGCAAAAGGATCCAGGTATCCCTGTCGCTCTCACCGATAAAAAACATAAAAGGAGAACTGGTTGGTGCTTCAGTAAGTGCCCATGACATTTCCGATAAAAAGCAGTTGACGGATGAGATCCTGCAGACAAAGATCGAATGGGAACGCACCTTTGAAGCAGTTCCTGACATGATCGCGATAATCGGACGGGATTTTCATATTACTCGTGTAAACAAGGCAATGGCAGACCGGCTGGGCATGCGCCCGGAAGATGCCGTGGGAAAAGCCTGTTACGAACTGGTCCACCACAGCACAACTTCTCCTGAGTCCTGTCCGCACGGCAGCTTGCTGAGCGATGGTTACGAACATGCGCAGGAAATTCATGAAGATCGCCTGAATGCTGATTTTATGGTGACAGCCTCACCTCTCTATGATGAAGAGGGCAATGTCATGGGCAGCGTCCATGTGATGAGAGATATCACCGAACGCAAGCACGCGGAAAATGCGCTGCGCCTTGCAAACAATAAACTCACCATGCTTTCATCTATCACCCGGCATGATATCTTAAACAAACTCCCCGGGCTGAGGAGGTACCTTGAACTCTCGAAAGAGAGCGTGAACGACCCGGTCTTCCTTGATTATATAGAAAAGAGGATAGATGCCGCGGGAGCTATCGAGCGGCAGATTGAATTCACGCGATTTTATGAGAATATTGGGGTGAATGCCCCGCAGTGGCAGGATGTGACCGAATGGATACGATCTGCTGCATCGCAACTCCTTCTTGAAGAGATTAACTTTGATATCCTGCTCCCTTCTGTGCAGGTGTATGCCGATGTACTCATCGAAAAAGTGTTCTACAACCTGATTGAGAACTCACTGCGCCACGGAGGGGGTATCAAACAGATCCGGTTCTCTTTTGAAGAGACACAAAACGGTGCAGTTATCACATATTGTGATGATGGAGTTGGCATCTCCCTTGCCGATAAGGACAAACTGTTCCGGCGCGGTTTTGGTAAACATACGGGTCTTGGTCTCTTCCTGTCCTGGGAAATTCTCTCCATTACCGGTATCACAATAACTGAAAACGGTGAACCCGGAAAAGGTGTTCATTTTGAGATCCGGGTGCCAAAAGGCAGTTACCGGTTTACCTCATCCCTACCAGTTTAATGCGTTTTAACTACCCCGTGAAGTGTAAAATGGATAAACTCCGGTAAATCCACTTGAGATGATTGACCATGCCAGAAATCACAACCGATCAGAAAAATATTGCAATCCTCCTCTCCCTGCAAAAAGACGAGATCACGGAACACCATATCTACACAAAGATTGCAGCGGCAACCACAGAACTGCATAACCGTGAAGTGCTGACACGGATCGCAAGCGAAGAGCTCTCTCACTACGAAATCTGGAAGCGATATACCCGGCGGGATGTTGCACCCGATCCGCTGCGGGTCTGGTTCTATTACGTAATCGCACGACTGCTGGGATTGACGTTCGCCATAAAACTCCTGGAGGGTGTTGAGAAGCGGGCTCAGTCGGCTGATCAGGCAATTCCTTTCACGATTCCGGAAATTGCCGGGATCTTAAAGAACGAAGAGGTTCACGAACGCGAATTGATCGCACTCATCGATGAAGATCGCTTGAAATACGTTGGTTCTGTGGTACTGGGATTGAATGATGCGCTCGTGGAGTTTACCGGAACCCTTGCCGGTCTCACATTTGCCATCCAGAACATCCAGATAATTGCAGTTGTCGGACTCGTAATGGGTGTCGCAGCTTCGCTCTCTATGGTGGCTTCCGAGTATCTGTCGCAGCGATCTGACGGGGGACCTACTGACCCGATCAAGGCATCGGTATACACCGGCATTACCTACATTATCACCGTAGCCCTGCTGATCCTGCCATTCCTGCTCTTCTCCAGCCCCTTTGTCGCACTGATGTTCACCCTGTTGGCAGCAATCGTCGTGATCTTTGTCTTTACCTTCTATGTCTCTGTGGCAAAAGATCTCCCGTTTTACCGGCGCTTTGCTGAGATGGCAGCCATCAGTCTTGGCATTGCGGCTATCTCCTTTGTGATTGGTATTGCAATACGAACCGTACTGAATGTCAATATATGAGCTGGAATCAGGTACGCGAACCTTCTTTTATTTTTTAAATACATTTCTATTTTTAGGAAAAACCGCTGATAGCCGGCAATCCCCGGGGAATGATTGCTGAAAAATGGTTTTTCTCTTATATCCGCCAGATTTCCAGAGGCTGTCGGATGGGAGAAGAATGCGTTCGTTCGAGTGTCACGATGACTTTCAGAAACTGGTGTTATTTGTAGTGATTTTGAGGCAACAAGTACAAACCCAGATGATTATGGATACATCTATCCACCTTCTGACTGAACGGGAAGTATATCCTACCATTTTAATATACCCAAAAGAGAAAAGGTATTATTCGTACAATGGCAGAGTCTCCGCCCTCGTTTGATGAACGAGCTCATGATCTTGCCCAGCAGGGGAAGCTACGTGAAGCGCTGGATTGTTACGATGAGGCCCTTAAGAGCAACCCGGATAATGACGTGATCCTTAATAACAAAGCAATCGCGCTTATCAGCCTTGACAAGTGCACTGAATCTCTGATTTGTATCCGGCGAGTGATATCTATCAATCCTCAAGCGGTTGAGGCCTGGATCAATATGGGTGTAGCACTCGACAATCTCGGACACCATCACGAGGCAAGCGAAGCCCTTACCATGCGTACGCACGTGCACTGCTTGGGATCGTATACCAGAAGATGGACATGGGTGATCAGGCAGAGGTGCAGACCCGGAAACTGCAGGAGATTGTCTTTCCCAATGAATATGCCGGATTCTGTTTCACGCTTGCCGCATTCCTCTTAGGGATCCTGCTTGGCGGAATACGGGGTGTGGAGGGCGAACCATTCGAAGTGAGTTTTGGGTCGCAACTCATCATCTTCTGCTTCTTCTGCGCAATATGCTGGCTGTACTGGCGCTCGCGCAGGATGTGGCAGGAGATCAACCGACACGTAATCCCGGTGCCGTCTTCCTCACGGGTTAAAACAGATATCCCTGCATCAGGTCTGTACTTCGTAATAATTATCATGCTCGTGGTATTTACGATAGGAATACTGGCGGGAGGCGATGTCCGTACATACCTTTAGTGAGGTTTACCTATGTTTCATGAGGGTGCATAACCATCACTGCTCAGAGATGTATCAATCACTGATGGATTGCCCTTGCAGACGCGTTTCCCGTAAATAAGAACATATTAGCTGATACCATGACCCCTTCACTGTCTCGTTTCAAATGTATGAGCGTCCGGGAGACGTTCCTCATCATATTTTTATCCCTTTCTCTCATTTCGCTGCTCATCACGGGTATTGTGGCGTTTTATACGATCCATGATAGCGGGAGTTATGCAGAACAGAGCATTCTGGCTCTCGGGGGACAGCGGTAAATGACAGCACGGTTGCCTTCAAGCAGGCAGTTGAGGGAAATCTGCTCAGGATCGCGTTTGACCAGGCGGAGATCACCAATGTCATATTCGCTGATACTGAAGGTGAGATGGAGATCCTTTCGGCACATACAGTCTCCTTGCAGGGTAATCCCCCTTTGATCCCCTCATTTACAAGGAGTGCCCCACCTCCCGACCCCTTCAATGGTACCGTCGTCATCTTGGCCCCCGGCTCCACGGTTACGCCCCAGTCCGATGAATACCGGACACGTGCGGGAATGGATGATCTGTTGAAGGCAGTGTATCATGCGGATACGGATATGACCGCCGGTAATACGACATGGAACGAAGCATTTGCCACCGAAAACGTTTTTGATAGTCCTAATCCGGGTCTGGTGAAAATTGGCAGGAATATGGTTGCCGGAAAGTCCGGCATTGAAACTGTGTGGTTCGATGACCGGGAGGCCTATATCGCGTATGCTCCGGTCACATCCATGAAGTGAAGTTTTGCCCTCTCTATGCCGGTTTCACAGGTTATTGCACCAGCGATAAAGACCGGAGGCGAGATCCTATCAGCAACCAATAATACCAGCGAACATATCAACGCCAAGACCGACCGGATCCTGGATATTTTTGTGGGACTTTGCTGCATTCTTTTTATCGTTGTCATACTGCTCTCGGTCCTGCTTGCGAAGATAATCACAAGGCCCGTGGAGCTGCTCAGGCAGGGCACGGTAGCTATCGGTAAAGGAGATCTTAACTATCATCTGGCGATTGAAACGGGTGATGAATTTGAAGCACTTGCCGATTCGTTCAATTCAATGACTACCGATCTCAAAAAGAACATAGAAGACCTCCGGTGTACAACCGCAGAGAAGGAACGCTATGCCAAAGAGATGGAAATTGAAAAGAAAATACAAGAGACTTTCCTTCCTGCGTTCACTCCCACAATCCCCGTCATCGAGCTTGTGGCGACAAATCTTCCTGCAATGGAGATTGGTGGCGATCTGTATGATTTCATTCCCCTCGATGGAGACCGGTGGGGACTTGCGATTGCTGACGTTTCTGGCAAAGGAGTGAGTGCCGCATTATTCATGGCACTCTGCCGTACCATAATCCGGGTGAGTGGCGGTGCCGAGGCTGATCCATCAATCGCCCTGCGGCGGGCAAACCGGCTGATCTATGAGGACGGCCGGTCGAGCATGTTCGTCACGGTCTTCTATAGTGTGCTGGATCCGGTGAAGAAGACCTTAACTTATGTGAATGCTGGTCATAATCCCCCATTACTTATACGAAGGGATCCCCCCGGAATTCCGATTCTGGAAGATGGCCGGTGTATTGCACTGGGTGTAGTTCCTAAAGTGGACATTGTCCATGGGGAACTGGATCTTGAACCTGGTGATCTCATCGTCATGTATACGGATGGGGTGACGGAGGCGTTCAATATACGGGATGAGGAATTTGGTGAAGAGCGACTGGCGGACTATATCAAAAACCACCGGGATGATCCTGTACAGAAAATTCTTGACGGTCTCATTGCAGAAATCAGAACGTTCTCTGGCAGTGCCCCGCAGTCTGATGACATTACTCTGGTTGTGGTGAGAGTACAATAAGGGATTTAGCAGCATTCTTAAAAATCCCGGGACCGTCCGGTTTTTGGCGCATGAAACAACAGATGCCCCGCGTCGGCCCGTTTTTATGACAGTACCTGAAAAAACAGAGACTTGTGCTCATTCCTAGGGAGTATCAGACATGTCGTGTCCGTTCATTTTCCCCGCAGATGAAAAATGTGTATCACGGGGCATGAGAGGGGAATACCCGGCATGTTCAGGTATATGAGATTTTTTCGAGGAGGTTTTATCAATGGTTTTTTCATACGCAAAAATAATTCATCAAGCGTCGTTACCAGGTTTTCAATATCCCGGGTATCGTAGTCTTTGTGTAACTCTGCGAGTAATGCCCGGATTGCCTCCCTGTTAAATAGATCATGATCGGATTCGATAGTGATCACGTTCAGATCAGCATAACAGAGTGCCGAGTGATAGGCAGCAACATAGTTTTTAAGGTCTTCATAGAGCAGATCCCGGTAGGCATGACCTTTAAGCGTATCGAACGCATTGAGTTTTCCGGTGATCCGATCACATTCCTGCCAGAATGTGTCGCACATGTCATCGTCTGCATTTAGCGCATCGATAAAAATCGGAATGCCGGATTTTTCATAACAGGGAGCGCAGGCACGGTATCTTCCAAAACTCTCCAACTGGTCGAATTGATCTTCTATTTCCTTAATGCTCTCTTCATATCTCACCAAGCGATGCTTGATGTAATTGATCTGGTCGTTGTCCATGGGTATGCCTTTCATCAGTTCAGTTGAGAAGTCAGCATCTGGTATCGTTAAAAAAATGCTCCTTTTTATTGCAGTGGCATCTTTAAATTTTTTTCTCACAATGTCATCTTAAAAAAACCCGGCACATAATAGATTCCTGTGAGGGGTTATCGTATTTCAGTTTTTTATTCCATTATTGGGAGAGAATCGCCCTGTTTTTTCTTGAGGCCTCTGGTGGAAAACGGCGATTCTCCTTTTTATGGATAGAAAGAAATTTCCCGTGGGAATGAATTCCCACGTTTTTTTTAGCCAGAGAAACATAAGATTAAATCGTAGTACCTGTCGCATGCAGTATCTGTTGATGTTGAGGAGGGACCGGGTTCCTATGCCGCAAAACAACGAACAGTCCTGACAAGCCTGATCATAGATTTTGTCCTGTGGATCCCGGACATTGTGGCTGCCGTCCTCTCAGGTTCGATTGTCCTGTTTGCTGATGCCGTCAAATGCGCCAACGAGATCATTGCAACGTTCTTTGCGTATATGACAATACGCAAGATGGCAAAAGGTGGTGCCGGAGCGTACGATTACGGTATGGGAAAACTCGAAACGATGACTTCGATTATCACCGGCGGCGTGATGTTCGTCTCGCTGATTATCGTCTTTGGGGTTGCCCTGTACCGTATCGCTGTCCCGGAAGGGCTTGTCCATGAAGGGGTATTGCTTGGTATCGTTCTCATGGTGATCGGCGTGAGTATGAATTCATGGCTCTGGCTGAAAAATTACCGGTTCAACCAGAGAGAGCCATCCCCGATTATTGACTCACAGTGGCGTTTGTTCCGCGCAAAGGCGTTCTCTGATTTCACGGTTCTTGTTTCCCTGGTTGCATCCCTGGAATTCTCAAATTACCGCGGGTCATTATATATTGATCCGCGTGCATCCTTTGTGATCGCCAGCTTCCTTCTCTTCTCGGGATACCGGGTGATCACTTCATCCCTGCCGGATCTGCTCGATAAGACCCTTGATGAAGAACTTCAGATGGTGATTGTACGGCACCTTGCCGTTTTTTTCAATGATTACCCTACCATGCACGGGGTGCGCTCACGACGGTCAGGAAGCAACGTGTATATCGAGATCTTCTTAGAGTTTGATGGGGAGAAGAAGATGTGCGAGGTGCAGGATATTATCAATCGTATCAAGGTGTCACTTGAAGCCCATATACCTAAAAGTTCGGTGAGTGTGGTGCCGACAATTCCGGCAGTGTGTAAGGGAACGTCTCCCCCACCTCTTTAAGCTCTGACTTTTTATTAACCATTCCTGTTTTATAAGATCCACCTACGGCACATATTTTCATGATTAGGGCCGTTTTTTCCTGATAACCGAACTTTTTTGTCCTCAAAACCCAATAACTGGACAGACTGATCTAAAAAAGGGGAAAACCGGCTATGAAAACAATAATTTATTATTTTACCGGTACCGGAAACTCACTGGCAGCTGCAAAGACCATCTGTGCCCGTCTCGGTGACTGCGAACTGGTATCGATACCCTCTCTCGCAGGGTCCCCGACAGATATTATTCCCGCTGCAGATCGTGTCGGCATTATCTGTCCGGTCTATGATTTG
This sequence comes from Methanoregula sp., assembly GCA_041662685.1. Taxonomy (GTDB): domain Archaea; phylum Halobacteriota; class Methanomicrobia; order Methanomicrobiales; family Methanospirillaceae; genus Methanoregula. Next base: position 2,547 of record JBAZRZ010000049.1, on the reverse strand, counting down.
GGACTCCCGTCCATTGTTGCAGAATTTGCAGAACGACTTGATCTTCACAGCACTGGCTATTGCTTCGCGGTTCTCACCATGGGGGCATAGGAGGTTCTGCTCTCCACCAGATGGATGGCATACTCCGGAAACATAGCGGCAGGCAGTTAGATGCAGCCTTCACGGTCAGGATGCCGGGCAATTTCATCCCGTTATATACACCCCCGCAGAGAAAAAAGCGGGAGGATATTCTTGCACAGGCCGAAGAACGCATTGGTGAAATTGCAGAAATGATCGACAAGGGGTTGATTGTCCGGCCACGACTGTCACCCCTGTCGTCACTGCTCAAACGGTTCATGTATGCCGGTTTTATTGAACAGGTACATGGCGCAGACAAGGCTTTCATTGCCGATGAAAAATGCACTTCCTGCGGTACCTGCTCACGGGTATGCCCTGTGAAGAATATCGTGATGGAGAGCGAAAAGCCCTCCTGGAAACACCATTGCGAACTCTGTCTTGCATGCCTGCATTTCTGCCCGGTTGCAGCGATCCAGTGGGGACCAAAGACTAAAAAACGGGGACGATACAAAAATCCGTCCGTAACTAGCACAGATATGAAAAAACAGCGCGGGGAATAACCGGTTAATTACCTTTTTTCTTGTGTATCTGCCTTGCAGCTCACACCCGTGGCTGCTGCTGGGTTCCACAGTGGAACGTGCCAAATCCTTCGATCATGGCCCGGGCATTGATCCCGATCACTTCTCTTTCCGGGAAGAGATCCTGGATAATCCGCAGTGCCTCAGCATCGTGCGAATCCTGGAACACCGGAACGATAACCACAGAATTCCCAATATAGAAATTGGTATAACTTGCCGGGTAACGTTCGTCGCCATCTGTCACAGGAGCCGGCATAGGTAACTTCACGACCGTGAAGGGTTTTTCGCTCTGGTCACAAGACTGTCGGAGGATCTCATAATTGTCATGCAGGGCCGGGTAATTTGCATCAGCGATACCAGTCTCGTAGGCGCATACTACCGTTGACGGGCCGACAAACCGGGCAATATCATCGATATGCCCATCAGTATCGTCACCAACAACCCCCTTGTTGAGCCAGATCACCTTCTCGACACCGAGATACTCCTTCAACCGCGCTTCGATATCATCTGCTGACAAGCCAGGGTTACGATTGAGGTTAAGGAGACAGGCCCGGGTTGTCAGCACCGTTCCCTTGCCATTTACATCGATTGAGCCCCCCTCCAGCACCATTCCCGGGGTGAACAGGGGCAGGCAAAGCCTGCGATTGATCGCGAGCGGGATCCTGCCATCCCGGATCTGGTCTTCGTATTTTCCCCCCCATGCATTGAAGTCCCAATGGACTATGGCGGTCTTTTTCAAGCTCCGGTTGACAAGGAATGTCGGGCCGTAATCCCGGATCCAGACATCAGAATATTCGCTGGTGTGGAGGTTGATCCAGGACAGGTCTGCACCAGCTTCCCTGAGCCGTGCCCTGACCTTACGGTGGATTACTGCTGTGGGAACAAAGAGTTCAACCCGCTCTGAAGTATGGGCGGCCAGGACGAACTCATAGTATGCCTCTTCCACGGCATCAAGGTGGGGGAAGGTATTGTGGTTATGTGGCCACGCGAGCCAGACTGCATCATGGGGCTCCCATTCTGCCGGCATGTGGAATCCCCGGTTTCGTGGGGTATCCTCTTTTCGCAATAAGGGAAATACACCGTTTTCTCCCGGAAAAACAACCCCGATTCGCCCGTACGCTTCCGGGCGGCGGTTCCGGAAAAAGCCCCATGATTCCTGAACGGTAGCATTCATGGAGAAGTCGAGGGATACTATCACGGTCTCTTCACCGTCACCTGCCTTTGCCATGATCTTGCCAAATGCATCGCAGACAAATGATCCACCAAAGAACCGGCAGTTTTCTTCCAGGCCTGCCCGGTTCACTGCGGCGATATGGATGCTGTTTGCCACAGCATGACTCCGTTGGATTAGCTCCCATGCTTCCTGCCAGTTTCCTTCAACCGGCTCATCGCCACCGGGATGTCCGATCGCCGTTGGATAGAATATGATCTCTGCCCCGTCAAGGGCAACACACCGTGCTGCCTCAGGAAACCACTGATCGAAACATATCAGGACCGCGATACGCCCGTACCGTGTATCAAAAACCCGGTAACCTTCGCCGGGATAGAAGTATCCTTTCTCAAAGAAACCGGGATCCTGGGGTATATGCACCTTGTGGTAAGGAGCAGAAACGGTGCCATCTGCATCGATCACCACCGCGGAGTTGTAGATCCTTCCATCAAGTGTTTTTTCTAAAAGCGGAACGATGATCACCATCTGATGCATCCGGGCGATATCAGAAAAAATCTGGGTTGATTTCCCCGGGATAGTTTCTGCAAATCCTGATACATCAACACCAATATGCTGGGGAAAGTAGCGGGTTTTGAACAGCTCCGGGAGGCAGACGATATTTGCGCCTGCTTTTGCTGCCTGCTCTACTTTATCCTGTGCTTTTTTCAGCATCGCATCCGGATCATTTCCGACTTCCATCTG
>JBAZRZ010000048.1:0-18371 GCA_041662685.1 Methanoregula sp. | reverse complement strand
CCGTATATATCAGATCCAGATGAAGGAAATCTCATGTAAGAGCATTCTCGCGAACCTTGACAGGTTTATACAATTTGTTTGGAGCAAGGTTTTCTACAGGGCAACAATTTTCAGTTTAGTTTCATCTGCCATTGCCATTCGAATTAGGTGGATAGCATGTTTACTATTTCGGTAGACAGAGTGAAAGATTTTCTACAAAAAAGAAAAAATGGGGGACTTTGGGTAAAGGTAAAAGATTATGCCGACAGGTAGTCTGCCGGGGTTGGGAGCTGCTCTTTTAAGCCCTTGCGCTTGCGGATTGCAACCACAACTTCCTTGAGCATGCTGTTGGGCACGAGTTCGAATCCTGCAAACTCTGTGTTCCACATGGCACGGCCTTCAGTTGCAGAGCGGATATCGCCTGCAAACCCGAAGAGTTCGGCAACCGGTGCCTTGCCGACGACAGTGATCGTGTCACCCTCGCTCTGCATGTCAAAGACCTGACCGCGCCGCCCCTGGATCTGGGAGGTTGCTGCCCCCATCTGGTCCATCGGGACGGTGATCTGGATCCTCTGGACGGGCTCGAGAAGTGAGTCGCCGGCGATTAACATACCTGCCTTGATGGCACTGCGCACGGCCGGGATGACCTGTGCCGGGCCACGGTGAATAGCATCCTCGTGCAGCTTGACATCGACAAGTGTCATCTTGAGATTCTGGACCGGCTCATCTGCAAGGGGACCACCGGCTAATGCCTCGTGAATCCCTTCGATGATCAGTTCCATAGTCTCATTGAGGTACTGGACCCCTTTGGTCCGGTCGATGAGCATGTTGGTGGCCTTGATGTCCTTGATGCTCTTCGCATCGTCCTTTAACATACCCACTTTCATGAGAATGTCACGGCGATCGAGCATCGGCTGGTTCATCGAGACCTCGCCTTTCTTGATCAGGTCGACAATCTCATCGGGCAGAACTTCAAGATCGAAATAGAACCGGTTATGACGGTTCGGGGACTTCCCCTCAACGGCTTCTATCTTCTGGGTTACGGTCTCACGGTAAACCACGATTGGTTCGGAGATGAGGATCTCAACACCCTTGTCGCGCTTGATACGCCCGGTAACGATCTCAAGGTGCAGTTCGCCCATACCTGAGATCAGGTGCTCGCCGGTCTCTTCGTTGATGGTGATGATCAGCGTCGGGTCTTCCTTTGCAACCTGCCGGAGCACTTCAACGAGCTTGGGCAGGTCCTTCATGTTCTTTGCCTCGACGGCAACCGTCATGACCGGTTCAGAGTAGTGCTTGAGCGACTCAAACGGCATGATTTCCATGAGTGAGGTAGCTGTTGAGCCGACCATCGCGTCCTTAAGACCGGTGACTGCAGCGATATTTCCGCCGACAATCTCTTCGACCTCAACACGCTTCGGGCCCATGAAGATACCGACCTGCTGGAGCCGGTTCTCTTTCATTGATGAGCCCATAACATAGAGACTGTCACCGCGCCGTATGCGCCCGGAGAAAAGACGTCCGGTTGCGACTTCCCCTGCATGGGGATCAAACGAAATGTCGGTAACCATCAGGGAAACCGGACCGTTCGGGTCGCAGGTGATCATGGCCTTGCCTTCCTTTGACTCCTTGTCGCCATGCCAGATGACCGGGATACGACGCTTCTGTGCGTCGATAGGATTGGGGAGATGATTTACTACCATATCGAGAAGCACATCTGATAGCGGGCTGTTCTTTGCCAGGTACTTCATGTCGCCTGCACGGCACTTGTCGAACACGTCTTTGAACGAGACGCCGCTCTTCTTCATGTACGGAATGGAGACTGCCCAGTTGTAGAGTGCTGAGCCGAAGGCAACAGTACCCTGTCCTGCATCCAGTTTCCAGCCACTGTTATAGGCTTCCTCATTCATACCCTTGATCAGCTTGTTGACCTTGTCGATCACTTTGCCGAGCCGGATCTGCATCTCCATCTCATCGACCTTAAGCTCGTTAACGAGACGGTCAACTTTGTTGATGAAGAGGATGGGGCGCACCTGTTCCTTGAGAGCCTGCCGGAGCACGGTCTCGGTCTGGGGCATGGTGCCTTCGACAGCATCAACGAGCACTACTGCTCCGTCAACCGCACGCATTGCACGGGTAACGTCGCCACCAAAATCAACGTGACCAGGTGTATCGATCATGTTGATCAGGTAATCCTGACCATCATATTCGTGCACCATCGAGACGTTGGAAGCGTCAATAGTGATACCTCGGGCCTGCTCTTCCGCATCCGAGTCCATGAAGAGCTGCTTTCCTGCGAGCTCTTCAGAAATGATACCGGCACCTGATAGCAGGTTGTCTGACAGAGTCGTCTTGCCGTGGTCGATGTGTGCTACAATACCGATGTTCCGAATATGCTTCGGTTCCTTCATGAGCTCGGTTACGCGCTCAATAGATTTTTTGCCGCGGACCATGGAATTACCTCAAAAAAAGATATTTAACGGGCGGATTTTGCAATGCGCTCGCGTTCTTCCTTTTTCCCTACCGAGAAACACTTCATATCGCCTTTTGAGGCGGCGATAAGTTCATCGGCGAGGACTGCACTTGCGCTCTTCTTGCTGGTGCTGGATCCCTTCAGAGTTGCTTCTGCAAGGAAACCGATGGCTGTGTCAACCCTGCGCAGCGGGGCTGTGTCAACGGACTTCGGGACATTGATGCCACCGTATTTAAGGCGGACGGTCTCTTCCCGGGGACCGGAGTTTCCGATTGCTTCGACAAGCACTTCTACCGGGTTGCGCTTGGTCTTTTTATTGATTATCTCAAATGCATCCCGCACGATACGGATTGCCAGCTGCTTCTTTCCGGTGTTCTTCTCGGTCTGCATCAAGCGGTTGATCAACCGCTCGATGATCATCATGTTGCTCTTATTGAACTCCTGCTTCGAAAATTTACCACAGGAGTGGGGGATGATCATGGAGGTGAGAGTCACATAGCGTATGAGGCTGGGGTCGGTAACCTTGACTTCGGCAACATCCCACTTGTTGAACAGCAGTTTCTGTCCTGCGGTCTTTCCTTCGGTTTCTGCCATCACAATCACCTGCGCGGTTTCTCTTTCCTGCCAATGACCATTTCATGGAGGCAGACATTGTTCACTTTGGTAACAACGTACCGGACTCCGGGGATATCTCCCATCGAACGCCCGAGACGACCGCCAATGCCTTCGATCTCAACTTCGTCATGCTCGTCGATGAAGTTGATCGCACCGTCGCCCACCGCAAACGCGGTGACCTGACGTCCGTTCTTGATCAGCTGCACGCGCACGCACTTCCGGATAGCTGAGTTGGGCTGTTTTGCCTCAACACCGACTTTCTCCAGCACGATACCTCTTGCCTGAGGAGCACCCTCACACGGGTCTGACTTCACATCAAGATTGAGCTCACGGCGGGCGTAGTTCTTGTCTGCCCACCGGAACTTATTTGAGTCCCGAACCATCTTTCTGGCTGCAAATTTACCCTGTCCCATTAAATAACCTCATTTTAGTTGTTTTCGTGGTTATCGATAACCCACACTGAGATATATACAATCGCGGAGTTCCGATTTATAAATTGTGGCACTCCACCTGCCTGTCTTATACTATTATCCCTCACTCATAATAATATTATATCCTGCAAGGCCAATGATATGCGATGAAAGTTGGGATCTATAAAGAGGTGCAGATCGATACCAGCCACCGTCTGCTCCATTACAAGGGGAAGTGCGCCAACCTCCACGGGCACCGGTGGAAGATTGAGGTCTGGATGGAAGGGGAGCCGGATCCGGCAACGCAAATCCTGATCGATTACAGTTTGATCAAGCAGGTCATTAACAAGTACGATCACCAGATCATCCTAAACCGTGAGGACCCGATGGTACCCCGCATCGAGGAGTTCCACCCGGTTATCACCACGCCCGGGGAGCCAACCAGCGAACTTATGGCAGTCCTTATCCGGGATGATCTCTCTGCGATCTGCCGGGTTCGGGGAATAAAGGCAACCGTAACGAAGATACGTGTCTGGGAATCCCCTACAGCCTGCGCCGAGCTAACCTGAATGAAGGTCATTGAAATCTTCAGGAGCCTCCAGGGCGAGGGCCAAAACCAGGGCAAATACTGCCTCTTCATCCGGCTTGCCGGCTGCAACCTGAACTGCCACTGGTGCGATACCGGGTACGCCCGTTCGGGGGGCAGCGAGCAGAGCCTTGATGAGATCCTTGAACAGGTCTGGCGCATCAATCCCCCGTATATCTGCATCACCGGTGGCGAACCGCTCATGCAGGCAGCAGCACTCGAGCCACTGCTCGCATCACTGAACAAGCGGGGCGTGCTTATCGATATTGAAACAAACGGCACCTATGCATTTACCCGGGTGCAGCTGTATGCTTCGATCTGCATGGATGTGAAATGCCCGTCATCCGGAGAGCAGAGCGATCTGTCGCTGCTCGATGCAATTCGCCCACAGGACAGCGTGAAGTTTGTCCTCAAGGATGAAACGGACTGCCGGTACGCACAGGAAATCATGGTGTCGCACCGTATTGCCGGGGAGATTTTCTTCTCTCCGGTTGCCGGCAGCGATTACGCCACCATCGCACAATTCATACTGGCCAACGACCTGCCTGTCAGGTTCCAGTTGCAGTTGCACAAGATCATAGGTGTGAAATGAAAGCAGTATGTTTACTATCCGGCGGCATGGATTCGTCCACGCTCGCATACCTGGCAAAGAGTGAAGGATATGAGATCTGCGCCCTGCACCTGAACTACGGGCAGCGGACGGAATCAAAAGAACTGGCATGCGCACGGAAGATTGCCTCCCTGCTCCACGCGAAAGACTTCATCGAGGTCAATGTCGGCTATTTTTCACAGATTGGGGTAAGCAGCCTCACCGACAGAGAAATTGCCGTAGAAAAATTTCATCCCGCCCGAGCACACGTTCCCAATACTTATGTACCGTTCCGGAATGCCAACCTGCTCTCCATTGCAACCAGTTTTGCCGAGGCTAAAGAGGCAGAGGCAATCTTCATCGGGGTCCAGTCGCTCGATTACAGTGGCTACCCGGACTGCCGCCCGCAGTTTATCGAGGCATTCCAGCGCGTGATAGATCTTGGCACAAAAGACACAACCAAGATAACTCTCAAAACCCCCTTCATCAAAATGACCAAGACAGACATCTTAAATGCGGGCATGAAACTCGGGATTCCCTACGAGCACACGTGGTCTTGTTACCGGAACGAGGGGAAGGCCTGTGGCACCTGCGGGTCATGTCATTTCCGGAAGGAAGCATTTGCCGCAGTCGGGAAGCAGGACCCGATTCCCTACGAGGAATAAATGAAGATCTTTCGCGGCAGGCGCCTCTGGATAGAGAGCCGTATGATCCGGCTCCCGAACGGGATTGAACGGGAAATGGTCCTTGTCCACCCGAGCAATGCCGTAGCAATTCTTCCTCTGGATGGTGACCGGTGCAAACTGATAAAACAGTACCGGTATGCGATCGATCAGTACATTTTTGAAGCTCCCGCAGGAACGATGGAGGATGGGGAAGACCCCCTGCAGACTGCGCACCGGGAACTGATCGAAGAGACCGGCTTTGCAGCGCAGAAAATGCTGGAGAAAGGGTTCATTTATACAACACCGGGCTATACCGATGAGAAGATCTTCTTATTCGAAGCCCGCACCCTTTCCCCCTCGCAGGAGTACGGGAAAGATGAGGATGAAGTAATCGAGGTGGTGGATGTCGCTATCCACGATCTCCCGGAGATGATCCGTAATGGAACAATCGTGGATGCCAAGACGATCTGCCTGATCCACCGCTGTTTCGGGTGCTGATCATGCGTTCATTGCTTACTCGTTCATTGCTTCCTATAGGAGTCATCATGATCCTGCTCCTTGCGTGTGCCGGATGTACTGGTACAACCGGGTACAGGAACAAAACCTGCATACTCAGTAGATACCAAGGGCATCCTTTCCGTTACATGTGCTCCGGTGACGACAAGCGAAAATGTGCTATTCTCCAACGAAACCTACACCAAAACCCGGATAGTCATGCACACGCAGAGCGGGGATGTAGTCACCTACCTTGCTGCCCCAAAAAACCCGAAGGCCGCAATCGTGTATGCCCCCAGAGCGGGTGAGAAGATCGTGGGCCATGAGGAGCGGATGGTACGGTATGCGGCAGCCGGCTATGCATTCATGTTTACCGATACCCGGGGCAATGGTGCAGAAACCCCCGGCATTCCCTTCAGCCAGCAACTGGTCCAGCAGGATTACACCCGGTTTGAAAACGGGGACTGGCCGCAATACTATCTCTCGGTCTGCGATCTGGTCAACGCGCAGAAGATCGTTTCCGACCGTTTCTCTGTCACGGTCTATGTAATGGGATCGAGCAATGGGGGACGGTATGCAGCAGTTGCTGCCGGTGTTGATCCACAGTTCGCCGGGTACGTGGGAATCTCCACCTCCGACTGGGGATTACTGGACTCCGTGATCCAACAGGGATACACGGGAGATCCCATGCGGTTCGCCACATCTGTTGAACCCAGCACCTATTTCACAAAAATAACCCCGCACCCGGTCTGGATCTTCCATGCGCCCAATGATCCGATCATCCCGTTTGCAAACGGAAAAAAGTTTTTTGATTCGGCACAGGAGCCCAGGACATTCATAGAATTTGCCGGAGACCATGGCATCAACAGCGATGTCGATGCACAGATCATTATGCAATGGGCGCAAATTTATGCCACACAAGAATCAATAAGTAATAGCTCCAGAGAGGTTTGAGACCGGCAATGGCAGAAGAACGGGAGATGGACGACGCGCGACAGCGTTACGAGTTCAAAAAGGCGCTCGAGAAGCTCGAGTTACAACAGGGAGATGGAACGGAACTTATCACGATCTATATTCCTCCTGACAAACAGATCTACGATGTTACCAATCAGCTCAAGGATGAGTTCGGCCAGTGCGCCAATATCAAGAGCAAACAGACCAAAACCAATGTCCAGAGTGCCATCTCCTCCATCCTTTCCCGGCTCAAATACTACAAGCGCCCGCCACAGCATGGGCTCGCAGTGTTCTGCGGGACGGTCAAACTCCACGGGGATCGCACCGATCTCCAGTGCACAATCGTCGAGCCCCCCGAACCTCTCAACCTTTACATGTACCGCTGCAGCTCGAACTTCGAGCTTGAGCCGCTCAAACAGATGCTCGAAGAGAAGTCCATCTATGGGCTTCTCGTCCTTGATCGACGGGAAGCGTACTGGGGCTTTTTACGCGGCAACCGTATAGAACCCATTGGTGGTACAACCTCAACAGTCCCGGGAAAGACGCGCAAAGGCGGCCAGTCCGCTGCCCGTTTCGGGCGTCTCAGGGAGATTGCGATTGCCGAATTCTATACAAGAATAGGGGAACGGGCCAGTGCCATATTCCTTGCCGAGAAGGATTACTTCGAGCGGTTCAAAGGTGTGCTTATCGGGGGCCCCAGCCCGACAAAAGAGGAGTTTGAAGCCGGTAGCTTTCTCCACCACGAAGTCCAGAAACGGATCATCGGAATCTATGACGTAGCCTATACCAACGAAGACGGGCTCTCCGAACTGGTTGATGCAGCAAAAGACGCGCTCAAAGGCATGGGCGTCATTAAAGAAAAGGCGTTCATGGACAGATTCTTAAAAGAGCTCGTCAAGGATGCCAGCATTGCTGCCTATGGGGAAGAGAGCATCCGGAAAAATCTTGAACTCGGATCTGTCGACATCCTGCTCCTCTCGGTAAATCTCCGTAAATCCCGGCTCCGGATAAAATGCCAGAACTGTGATTTCACCTATGAAAAGACCGTTCACATTGATGCAGGAAAATCGATCCGGGACATCCCCCTGGGTTCATGTCAGAAATGCACCGCACCGCTCATCCTCGAAGAGGAGATCGATATCATCGATGAACTGACAAAACTCGCTGAACAGAGCAGTGCAAAAGTCGAACTCATCTCCGATGATTTTGAAGAGGGAGCGATCCTCTTCTCTGCATTCGGCGGGATTGCCGCAATCCTCCGCTACAGGACGGGATGCTGATGTTACGAGAGAAACGAACAATACTGGAACGCGTGCTCAGGGAGAGCACCGGCTTGGATGATGTACTGCTTGCCGAAGGCGGGGAGCATGCCGATCTTGCTACGACAGTCGCATTCGCACTGGCAAAACAGAAGAAACAGGAACCCGTCAAGATCGCACAGGATCTTGTGGCTGATCTTTCAAAACATCCTGAACTCACAGGGATGACAATCGAAGCGAAAGGCCCGTATATCAATTTCATTTTTGGCAAAGAATACGTCAGTGATACGGTGAAGGCCGCAGTAAAACCGGGTTACGGTTCGCTGGAGAAAAAAACGACACGCGTGGTGCTTGAACACACGAGCGCCAACCCCAACGGCCCCCTCCATGTAGGGCATATCAGGAACTCGATCATCGGTGACACCCTTGCCAGGGCGTTTCGCAAGGCAGGCTACCGGCTCGAAGTGCAGTACTATGTCAATGACATGGGACGGCAGATCGCAATCGTTGTCTGGGGATTTATCCATCTCGACAGCACCCAGCATGAGGGCGAGAAAGAGGATGCCCATATCGCCCGCATCTACATAGCAGCGAACCGCGAGATCGAGAAGGATCCCCAGATCACCCAGCAGGTCAATGAACTGATGCAGCTGGTGGAGAAAGGCGATACTCTCACGGTCAAGAAGTTCAGGAACGAGGTCTCACGTTGCCTTGACGGGTTCAAGGTCACGATGAAGAACCTTAATGTGGTGCATGACCGGTTCGTCTGGGAGAGCGATTTCATACGAAACGGCTACACCGAGCGGATCATCAATCGGATCAGGAAACTCCCGCAGGCAAGACAGGAAGAGACCCTCGCACTCGATCTCTCGGAGTTCGGGTTCGAAAACAAGTACGTGATCCGGCGCAGCGACGGCACCTCAGTCTATGCAGCCCGCGATCTTGCATTCCATGCATGGAAAGGGGCAAACTTTGACCGGGAGATCGATGTGCTCGGTGCTGATCACAAACTGATTGGCGGACAACTCCAGTGCACCATGAAACTGCTCGGGGAGAAGGTGCCGGAGATCATCCACTTTGAGTTCGTATCCCTGCCGGAAGGGTCGATGAGCACCCGGGCCGGCAAGTTCGTCTCGGCCGATGACCTGATCACCGAGATCAACAAGCGGGCATTCGATGAAGTGACCGCACGGAGACCCGAACTCGATGAACCGGCCCGGAGGGCAATTGCCCAGTCGGTTGGTCTTGCAGCAGTCCGGTATGATATCGTGAAGGTGTCTCCTGAAAAGAGCACCGTCTTTGACTGGAAGGAAGCACTGGACTTCGAACGCCAGAGCGGACCATATATCCAGTATTCCCATGCCCGTGCCTGCAGTATCCTGGATAAAGCAGGCCCCTTTGAAGAGTGCTACGATCTCGAGACACCGGCAGAGATTGCCCTTGCCAAACAGATCGCCAAGCTGCCAATGGTCATTGAGCGGGTGATCGCGGAGCTCCGCCCGCATATCCTTGCCACGTACTCCCGCGAACTTGCCGACACCTTCAACTCGTTCTACCATTTCGATCCGGTGCTGAAAAGCGAGGGAAAAATCCGCGATCGCCGGCTTACGCTGGTGAAAGCGGCACAGAACACGCTCAAAGAGTCATTAGAGACACTTGGGATCGATGCCATCCGCACCATGTGATGCCCTGCGAAAGCAGGGATACCAGTTTTTTTCAAAGACATCGAGTGCTGCTCTCAAGCCCTGCATGTGGTGCAAACGTGCGCTCATGGGTGGGGATATGTGCTACAAGCACCAGTTCTACGGGATTGACAGCCACCGCTGTGTCCAGATGACCCCCACCCAGCGCTGTAACCAGCGCTGTCTCTTCTGCTGGCGATCGTTTGAGCACGAAGTGCCGGATGTAGAGGAGTGTTCTCCGGAAACGATTCTTGTCGGCGTGCACAAATTCCAGAAAAAAGCTCTTGCCGGGTATAACGCAGTTCTCGACAATACGGTCACTCCCGGGAAGTGGCAGGAAGCGCTGGATCCAAAACATGTCGCAATCTCGCTCTCTGGAGAGCCGACACTTTACAGCCAGCTCCCTGCGCTAATAGATCTCTTCAACGATCAGGGCTATACGACGTTTCTCGTGAGCAACGGCACGAACCCCGGTATGCTCCGGCAGTGCCGCCCGTACCAGATGTATGTCTCGCTTGATGCACCGGATCGGGAAACCTACATGGCGGTGTGTCGCCCCCAGGAGGATTACTGGGAACGGGTAAACGAGAGCCTTGCCCTGCTGGGAACGCGACGGTCCGCAGTAAGGATCACCCTTGTCAAGGATCTCAACGATTTCGCACCAGAAAAATATGCCGCGATCCTGCAGGATTCGGGAGCGTCATTTGTGGAAGTGAAGGGATATATGTATCTTGGATACAGTAGAAACCGGTTGGCTAGAGAGAATATGCCGGAGCATGAGCATGTGGGTGCGTTTGCAGAGAAGATTGCAGCCGCGTGCGATTATCGGTTCAAAGATGAGAATATATTGAGCAGAGTTGTCTGCCTGGAGCGTAAAACATGAGATTCAATCCCGAAGAATGGAAACGAAAATCGCATGAGAATTTTGAAGAGGCATGGCACGAAGGCCCATCGGTCGTAACACCACCGGGACATGCAGCAACCTACCCGTGCCTCACGTTCAAACGGGCTCAGGCGCACCCGATCTTTGCCACGATAAACCGGCTTCGCGAGACCTACCTTTCGCTGGGATTTGATGAGGCCGAGAACCCGGTCATCATCGAGGAGCAGGACATCTACCGGCAGTTTGGCCCTGAAGCGATGGCCGTGCTCGACCGGGTCTTCTACTTAGGAGGGCTCCCGCGCCCGAACGTGGGGATCGCACGAAAACAGCTCGATGAGATCAACGAGATCCTGATGAGCCACCGGAGCCCGCTCGCACATGGGGATGCCGTGCCAGTTGCGCGAGCCCATCCCGATGGACATTACCAGCCCATGACAAAAGAGACCGAGGAGCGATTGCGGGAAACCCTCCATGCGTACAAGAAATCAGAGATCGACGGGGACGAACTCACCTTCGAACTTTCCAAGGTGCTGGGAGTGGATGATGCACTGGTAGTGCACATCCTTGACGCAGTTTTTCCGGAGTTCAGGGCGCTGGTTCCCGAATTTTCACGCTCCACCCTTCGCAGTCACATGACAAGCGGCTGGTTTATGACCCTCGGTGCCATTTGGGAAAAAACAGCGCTTCCTATCCGGCTCTTCTCGGTTGACCGGTGTTTCCGGCGCGAGCAGGCCGAAGGGCCGACCCGGCTGATGACTTACCACTCCGCATCGTGTATCACCGCTGGCGAAGATGTCACCATAGAAGATGGCAAAGCAGTCAGCGAGGCGCTCCTCTCCGCATTCGGGTACACGGATTTCCGGTTCCAGCCGGATGAGAAACGCTCCAAGTATTATATGCCGGATTCCCAGACAGAAGTCTATGCCCGCCACCCCGTGCATGGCTGGGTCGAAGTGGCAACGTTTGGTATGTACTCCCCCTCGGCACTTGCCGAGTACGGCATCGGGGTACCGGTGATGAACCTAGGGCTGGGAGTTGAACGGCTTGCGATGATTGCGTACAATGCCAACGATGTCCGGCAACTCAGTTTCCCCCAGTTTTTCCCCAAAACAATCACGGACCGGGATATCGCCCGCGCAGTTTATGTGCGGGAAGAGCCGGTATCTCCGGAAGGAAAGCAGCTTGCGGCAGCAATTATCCGTGTCGCCGTAGCAAACGGAGCGGCTGCCGGGCCATGCTCCTTCGATGCATGGGAGGGTACTCTTGGAGGAGTGACCGTAAAAGTGGCCGTAGAAGAGCCGGAATCCAATGCCAAGCTCTGCGGTCCTGCCTGCGCCAATGAAATATTCGTGCACGATGGATCGATTCTGGGTGTGCCGGATGTTGAGAAGTGGAAACAGGTGCGGACAGAAGGTGTGCCAACCGGCATCAGCTACCTGAGCGCAGTTGCAGCACTCGCGGCCGCCCGGATTGAAGAAGCAGCCCGGTGCGGGAAGTCCACTACCGTGCAGGTGAAGATGGGAAAACTTCCCAGTGATATCAACTTAAAAATAGAGGAGTTTGCGATGCGAGCCATTACGGACAACAACAAGAAAGTGGACGTAAGGGGACCGGTGTTCCTTTCCGTCCGCTCTACCATCAAAGAATAATTTCTTTTTTCTACATTGAAGAAACCCTATTGTTTTTTTTGAATTCGCTTTATTTTTTTGGCGTTCATGAGTATTACCCTTTTATCGTGCCTTCAAGTCTGGAGGTGGGTGGAGGTCGCACGGGTACATTTGACAGGCCAAAACCCAACCCGGGACCCAAGATCCAACCACTCATTTTCCACCAATTCACGAGAGATAGATCATTGCACGGGATCGCCAGAGAGCCACAGAGGTCCGGACAGCAATTATCAAATGTACCCATGCGACCCCCTCGTATCCCGGGCCAATTTTTGCAGGATTAACGTCGATTATTTGAGTTTTCAGGTGCTTGTGTCGTGTGGGGGGCATGGGTGCATTTGGAGTGGGAGGAGTGATTCAAAGAACCCCACGGTTCACGCAGTATGGATTAGCCTAAGCATGAATTAGGAAGAGGCGATTTCAGAGCTTGCGGGATCTATAGTGGATTCTGCAATTACAGGTTCCCGGCAGAGCTCCCCCAGGATCAGTGTGGTTGCTATCTTATCGAGCGGCTGGTTGTCATTGCCACATTTGGGCGAGTAAATGCAGGACGGGCAGCCATCATCGCACCGGCAGTCCCGTACCAGTGCGTGGGCAGTGGCAAACAGATCGGGCAGGATCTCGTAGGCTTTCTCTGCAAGCCCGATACCTCCTTCATATCCGTCATACACAAATATGACGGGCTCCCCGTTCTCACCATATGCTGCTGATGATAACCCCCCGATGTCCCAGCGATCGCACATCACATGCAGGGGCATGAGGGCAATGATGGCATGCTCTGCACCATGCAGTCCGCCAGCGAAATCCAGATTCCCTTTCAAAACATGCTGTTCCGTATCTGGAGAGGGGTTAAGCCAGAATGCTTTTGTCCTGAAAGTAAGCGGCGGAAGTGTGAGAGGCTCGACGCCAATGATGGTATCGCCGCGTTTGATCTTGTAACCGGTATACTGTTCGGTTACTTCCACGACCCCAAAGGCACATTTCACGCCATTCAATTCGCGGGTTTCAAGCGTCTCGATAATCGCCAGGTCCACCTCTTTTAAGGGCTGCGTGTAGTAATCCACATCGGCCTCCGTAACACGCACGGTATGAATTTCCAGATTCATCTCTTTGACAAGGAACATCTCGCCCTGGTGGAGAAGAATCGCCCATTTATGCGCTTCCCGGAATGCCTGCGCCCGGTCCATGGTCTCAATCAACCGGCCGTGACACATAATCCGGAATGTCTCCCCGGGTATACCCCCAAGGCTTACCAGATCAGCGGCCCTGCCCCGCCCGGAATACACCCAGCCACTGGCGATCTTTCTGACAAGATCAGTGGATGCAAGTTCCGGCAGCAATTGAGGGAATGCATCCCCGAAGAATACCCGGTCTTCATCCTCACGAAGGGGAAGCTCCGCCGCAGCGCAGAGAAGATGCCCGGATACGATATACGGATTGTCCGTATCCACAATCGCGTGTTCGTATGAACGCGAGAAGAACTGTTCCGGGTGGTTCATGAAGTACTGATCAAGCGGATTTGCCTGCGCAACAAGGAGAGCGAGGGATGTATCTCCCTTCCTCCCGGCCCTGCCAGCCTGCTGCCAGGTGGACATCGTGGTGCCCGGGTAGCCGGAAATAATCACGGCATCAAGCGATCCGATATCAATACCAAGTTCGAGCGCATTTGTCGACACAACTCCCTTCATCGTCCCATCCTTGAGATGTGTTTCTATCGCCCGGCGGTCTTCTGGAAGATAACCGGCCCGATACGCGCAGATTGCACCTGCAAGCTGAGCACTCGATCGGCGTGCATCATCCCGCGCCCAGAGAGTTACGAGTTCCGCCATCTTCCGTGAACCGGTGAAACACAGTGTCTGGAGATCGTTTTTCACGCAGGAGACCAGGAGATCTTTTGTTTCCTGGTGAGTGGAACGTTCACCAACGCCATCATAAAACGGGTTATAGAGTACGAAGTGTTTCCTACCATGAGGGGATCCATTACCGTCTACCAATTCAAAGGAGTGACCAGTAAGACGATGGGAAAATTCCACCGGGTTTGCCAGGGTTGCAGTGGACAGGATGAACTGCGGACGTGAACCGTAGTGAAGACAAAGACGCGACAATCTCCTGATCAGCATCGCAATGTGTGAACCGAATACTCCCCGGTACCGGTGTGCCTCATCAATCACAATATACCGGAGATTGGCAAACAACGGACGCCATTTCATGTGCAAGGACAGGACATGGTGAATCTCATGGGGATTCGAGATGATTATCCGCGAGTTTTCTCGTATTGCCGCTCTTCTCGACTGGGGAGTGTCCCCGTCATAGATCGCGGGTTTTGCTGAAATTCCGGTATAGTGTGCCATCTGCTCAAGAGTGGCTAGCTGATCATTTGACAACGCTTTCGTGGGGTACAGGTACAACGCACGGGCATCCGGGTCTGCGCTAAGCGCGGTAAAAACCGGAATGTTAAACGCCAGTGTCTTACCGCTGGCTGTTGGTGTGGTAATGATCACATTTTTACCGGCACGGATACGGTTGATGGCATCACACTGGTGCGTGTAAAGCCGGATGCCGTTCTGATCGAGGTATGAAGTGATACAATCGGAAAGGGGCGTGTCAAGTGTGCCATAGCGGGGGGGCTCAGGTTCAATAATCCGGGTATGCACTACGCGATCACGATAGACCGGATTGGTGGTGAGGAGCCGGAGTACATCTTCAACAGCCATAGGACTCTCCGATCAGGTGGAAGAACAACAGGGCAAGCGAGATGATATCCTGCCGGTTGTGCTCAACAATCGGTATGAGGGGACCACAATTACCGGTGCGCATGTACGTCTCATAAAATTCCGGCACCATCTGCCCGGGGATGTCATCCTCACGGTGAATATGTAAGATCTCCCGTTCCAGTGCAGTGAGGCGCAAAGAGGGGTACTGGTCCCGCCATCTCCTGCGGCTGAAATGAAGGACATCAAAATGCGGGATGCGGGTACTGGCAGGAGTGCTCATGCCATAGTAACCGAGCCTGTCATTGAGGTAGGGGAGATCGAACGCTTTGCCGTTAAATGTCACGAGCGCTTTTCGTTCACCTGACAAGTGGCGAATTGTCTCATAGAGGGCTGCCTGCTCCTCAGCGATATCACGGAGCAGGTACTGATGAACATTCAGGGCCCCGTTTTCCATCGCACCAATGCCAAAGAGAATGATCGGACGGGAGAACAGGCCCATGGTCTCGATATCAAGAAAGACATAATCATCGGGTTCGTGCAAACCTGCCGCCCCCAGTACCAACGGGTGTGATTTTGCATGCCGTCTGCCAACCAGATCCATGATATCATACGAATCCTCACGACACATGTAGTCAATGACAGGCTGGACATGCGTTCTGTACTTAGGGTGACCAGCGAGATCATACAGGGTCTCGTAACCCCGCGCCCTGAGCCGTTTTTCCGTCGCCTGGCCAATCCCACGCACGAGAGTTAAATCGCTGATAATGCTGTTCCGGTAATAATCGAGATCGAATTCCGGGGGATGGAGAGGATGCTGGCTCATTAACTCAAAGCAGGTTCCGCATTCATTGGAGATCTCTTCTCCGGGAAAAACTGCCTCGAATGCCTTGTCATGATGACTGGCAATAAGATGATCGCGTTGCTGCCGCGCCTGATCATACTCTGATGCGAAAATAACACTGTTTGAAAAACCCGCCCCGAATATGTTACCATCACGGACACCTTCGTATTCCTTCAGGGTCTGCATGCGCTGGTGCCAGAGGGAACCGATACGGGCAGATTCTTGTAGAGCAGACATCGTCAGGATTACATCCAGAAATGAGCGTATATACTTCCGGCCGTGCGGAGTGAAAGTGAAAAAACATGGCCGATGGTGCAATGAGACGTTTAATCTTTTTAAAAACACAATTCTTCTGATCCAGGGTGCCGCCATGAAAAATTAGGCGGTGAAACGAGACGGTGATGACGGTCGTGAGGATATGAAAGGAATAAAGGGCTTTCTCATCGATCGTGACGGAGTTCTTTACATTGGGGATCACCCCATTACAGGAGCACAGGCCGCCATCGATGATCTCATGCAGAAGAACTATACCGTCCGGTTTGTCTCCAATACAACGCGGAAATGCCGGAAGCCCATTGCCAGCCGGTTATCAGCCATGGGATTTGACACACCGGAAGAATATATTTTCACTCCGCCTCTTGCAGCCGTTGCTCATATGAAAAAAAACCGGCAAACCGCATTGCTATCTTCTCACAACCGGTGCTGTTGACCGGGATTTTGAGCAGGGTTGCGCACCGGATACAAGTGCCAGGATAGATTACGTTATTGTCGGGGATGCAGGGGATACGATTACTTATGACCGTCTCAATACAGCCTTCCGCCACCTCATGGATGGTGCAGAGCTGATTGCACTTGAAAAAAACCACTGGATGGCACACGACGGTCTCTCCCTTTCAGCCGGCCCCTTCGTGCAGGCACTTGAGTTTGCATCCGGCAAGACGGCAATGGTCATGGGAAAACCCTCGAAAACATTCTTTGATCTCGCTCTTCGCGACATGGGTTTACGAAATGAGCAGGTAGCAATGATTGGTGACGATATTACCACCGATATCGGGGGTGCTCACCATGCCGGGATGAGAAGCATACTCGTCAGAACGGGAAAATTCCTTGAAGACGCAGTGAGAAATGCCACAGTAAAACCAACCCATATCATCGATTCCATCGCTCACCTGGAAGATATTCTATGACCAGCACGTATCACACAATAAAACAGGGACAACTGCATGCCGAATAAAAACACCTTTTTTTTTCATAGGTTTTGTATTTGCTTTAGCACTCGCCATATCGGCAGCGCATATGGGAGGACTCCTTCCCCCCCATCCATCGGTTGTTTCACCCCATATTGTTCCACTATCCTCAGATTTACCGCCCATCATTTCAACCCATTCGTATCCGTTTGGACCGAAGATAATTACCATCACCGTACCGATCAGCGACTCGGTGTACCAGGGTGCAAAACTCACGAATAAGGAAGTCACCATTTATGGAAATGTATCTGAAGATGTCTGGGTTACGGACAGTTACCGGTCCACGGTAAATGATCCCGCACAGGAGGATCTGTACCGTGCCCTGACAGCAGAGTTCGAAAAGGTTAAAAACAGCGAAGGACTTTCCGACGATGAATACCTCGAACTGATAACCACGTTCGTCCAGTCACTCCGATACGAGACGCTTACGGATAATCCTGCGAAATTTCCGGTAGAGACGGTTGTCGAGAGCTCGAGAGACTGTGATGACAAGAGCCTGCTTCTTGCCGTGCTCTTTTCCCGTGAGGGTTATCAGGTCGCACTGATGTCGTTTGGGCCGGAGGCACATATGGCAGTTGGGGTAGCTGCTGACGATTATCTCTATAAAAACACCAGTTACTCCTACATTGAGACCACAAATATCTCCTTTGTCGGGGTCCCCGCTGAAACACTCAGGGGGGGTCTCACGCTGCAATCAAGCCCGGTTATTATTCCCATAGGTAATGGCACAAAGATCTATACCCGTGGTAAAGATACGCG
This sequence comes from Methanoregula sp., assembly GCA_041662685.1. Taxonomy (GTDB): domain Archaea; phylum Halobacteriota; class Methanomicrobia; order Methanomicrobiales; family Methanospirillaceae; genus Methanoregula. The sequence continues at coordinate 553 of JBAZRZ010000048.1, read as the reverse complement.
ATTTATTAACAATGCATATCTTCAATCTGAACAGAAAGTTAGCGAACTTGAACCACAGGTAAAGATCCTTGAATCGGATCTCAAGGTTCGGCAGGAGAGAATCACTCAACTCGAAGCACAGATGCAGAGCATGAGAGGTTCGGGCAATATCCAGAACTATAACGCACAGGTATCCGTGCACAACGGATTGGTATCTGACTACAATGTGCGTATGAGCACGTACCGGGCACTCTTTGCCCAATACGAAAAAACATGCTCTGTAGAAATGATTTCCTCACGAAGAAAAACCGAGTGAAAAACAACCGAAAGATCTAAGGTATGGTGTCTCCTTACAATGTTATGCTAGTAAAGAATAAGGAGATAATTAATAAATCGTCCGGTCGGTTTATCAGTTTTATCAAACATGCATATTCCCTTGTCCAGTCTACTCGACTCACCCCATATTCTTGTAAGTATTCCAGGAGAGATTACACTCAACATCAGCGGTTGACACGACTTCTTTTCAAAGAATATCGAAAAGAAAACTATCGCACCGTCATCTGGAACCTTGAAG
>JBAZRZ010000047.1:0-18771 GCA_041662685.1 Methanoregula sp. | reverse complement strand
TAATTATCTCCTTATTCTTTACTAGCATAACATTGTAAGGAGACACCATACCTTAGATCTTTCGGTTGTTTTTCACTCGGTTTTTCTTCGTGAGGAAATCATTTCTACAGAGCAAAAATTTTCAATCAATGTTTGATTGAAAACTCCTAAGCAGGATCCGATTGAAAAAATTTGGCTCAGAAAAACCTGTTTTTTCTCAAATAAATTCGCACATTTCCTCAGGGTTTATGGAGATGACCCCCTCTCCCCGGAGGGAGAAGAGCCCAAGGTGAGTATCCCCTTGACCCTCCAATGGTTATGAGTCATCAATTTTCTGAAGGTTATCACAACATTGGAGGATGCCCATGCGGGGGGGCATACGAGCATGTCCTTAAGAGCGTCAGAAAAAAATGAATGATTTCTTCAGAGCAATTATTTTGTATCAAGATTTTTTAAAAAAGTAAATCCATGAAAAAATACTATGCCGGCTTAAGCTCAACCAGCTTCAGCGCCCGACCCTTGTCACAGATATCAGAAGCATTCCCCAGCACATCCACAACGATATACTTCTCGCCATCCGTAACCCCATCCGGCCGGCAGAGCGGAAAACTCCGGCAATCGGACTTGTTGCAGGAGAGTTCGGGCTTAATCTTGGAGTTAATGATCGCCATATCGGCATTGATAAGCGCAGTGATGGGCGCCTCCATCACTTCAACTGCGGTTGCCCCGTTTAAGTGCACCGCACAATCATGGTGGATGGTCCTGACCGTAACGATGCGGTACTTCCTTCCCTTCTGGAGATTGTGGCACGCTTTCTTTCCCTTGCAGGTATCGCATTCAGCAACCTCACCCTCATAGATGAACTCTAAATTCGGCTTTGCGAGCACGGTTCCCATGAGCGTTACCTTCGTTTTTGTCTCTGTCATATGCCACTCACTCCTTGTAGAGCACCTGCACGAGTTTCTCAGCGGATTCCCGCGTGAGGCCCATATCGAATATTGTAAAGCGCTCGGGACGGATAGTCTTTGCCATCAGTAACGCTTCAACGGCAACTGAATCCTCGATCCCGAGATCTGCCGGCGTTGTCGGGGCACCGATGATCTTTAACGAAGTCCTGATCGCCCGCCAGTCGCCGCCATGCAGGTACATCGAGATGATCGTCCCAATCCCGCAACTCTCGCCATGCAGTGCCTTGCCCGGGGCGAGTATGTCAAGCGCATGGGAGAACTTGTGCTCCCCACCGCTTGCCGGGCGCGATGACCCGGCAATACTCATCGCAACCCCGCTCGACACGAGTGCTTTTATGACGATCCATGCGGACTGCTCCTGGTGCGGTTTGATCAGGTGAGCATCCTTCACAAGAATCTCGGCAGTCATCTTCGAGAGCGTGATTGCATACTTGCTCATCGGTTCGCCTTTCACCCGGTGGGCGAGCTCCCAGTCGAGGATTGCCGTGTAGTTCGAGATCACGTCAGCACAACCCGCAGCAAGAAGACGGTGCGGGGCGGACGCGATGATTCCCGTGTCTGCGACTATTGCCATGGGAGGTTGCGCTTCCAGCGAGGCATGCCCCTCAACAGTGGGAACGGATGCCCGGGCAGAGGCAATGCCGTCATGGGATGCGGCGGTCGGGATGCTGATGAACGGGCGGTCAATATTGTACGATACGATCTTTGCCGCATCGATCACCCGCCCGCCACCGACTCCAATGAGGAAATCCACATCCGCAGCAGCGGCTTCTGCGTCCTTGATAATCGCTATATTAATCTCTTCTGCAAGGAACGTGGTGACCTCGTAATCTGTATCAAGGATCTTCTTGACCCGGCCACCAGCCAGGTTCATCGTGCTTTTACCCGAGATGAGAAGAGCGGAAGTTCCCAGCTTGAGATCCTCGCAGACTGCGGGGAGCTGCCCGAGCACATCATGGCCGATCACCACGTCCCTCGGAAGCTGCATCCACTTGGACTTGTCAAAGACTTGGGGCTTGAGTAATTTTATTGCATCCGCGCTCATTCTAGATCATGGATGATTAGTGATTTCATATACAAATATTACATCGATCCAGTACGGTATGAACAACCCTATAATGCTGTAGAGACGATCACCTACGCACTCATACTCATCGCAGCCCTCTATCTCGTCTACTACTGGTTCAAAAAATCAGACATCACCATCGATGGCCCGTTTGTCCTTGCCACACTCCCCTACGTGATCCTCGGCGGGGTGCTCCGCGTGGTCCAGGACACCCATATAATCACCTCCGATCTCCAGTTCCTCCTCGTCACCCCCCCCATATATGTGCTGCTCTTTTTTTACGCAGTCACGATCCTCTTTGTCTCAAGATACCTGCAGGAACAGGGGCTCTGCAAGAATTACCTCAAACTCTACGCGGGCGCGGGTCTCTTCACGTCGTTCTGCGTTATTCTGCTCCTGGCCTCCTGGGGCATAACCCATACCCGCATCGATCTCTTTGTGCTCGCCATCATCCCGCTCCTGGCCATCGTCGCGACTGCTATCGTCTTTGCTGTAATGCGCTACGCGCTGAAATGGGAGCATGTGACCGACCCGCTCTATATGACGCTCCTCTTTGGACAACTGCTGGATGCCAGTGCCACCAGTTACGGCATTGACCTTCACCCCTCAGTAAAATACATAGAACAGCACGTGGTCGGATCCTTCTTAATCGACTGGACGCACACGGCATTTGTGATGTTTCCCTTAAAATTAGTCGTCCTCTTTCCTGCAATCTACATCATGGAACAGTACCGCAACGAGGCAAATCCTGCGTTCTGGCACCTTGTCCTGCTCGCCATGATCATGGTCGGGTTGGCACCGGGTATCCGGGATATGACGCGGATGGTCCTGTATGTCTAACTCGCCGCTCACCAATGCGATCATCATCACCTTCCTCCTCTTTTTTGCACCGCTGACGGTTGGCTGGGTTGGCACCATGCAGAACCCTGCGGTTGGCGAAAACTTAATGAAACTCTTTGAAAAAGAGGTAGCCGACCAGATCCTGGAAAACAACCCGGCAGACATCTGCATCAAACTCTTTATGAACAACCTTGAGGCCTGCATCCTGCTCTTTTTAGGCGGGGCATCTTTTGGCATCTTAACGATATTCATCATAAGTTTGAACGGGATTATGATAGGCGCAATCATGGAGATCATCCACAAGGATCATTCATGGGTATTCATTGGCGCAGCACTCCTCCCGCATGGCATCTTTGAGATCCTGGCCTTCATCATCTCGGGGGCTCTCGGGATCCTGCTCGCCCAGTCACTCATTGCAGAATGGTACGGCGGGGCTGACTCAGCGGGGGAAGCACAAAAACTGACCCGTATCTTCCTGCTGTATGTCCTTCCGCTCGTTGTAGTCGCAGCGTGTGTCGAGGCTTTTATTACGCCGGTAATCATACATTTAGTAGCTTAAAGGATCAGCATCATGGACGACGACCTCGGCACCCTACCGCAAAAAGGGGATTTTTCTGCATGGTATAATGACATCCTGTGGCGGGCAGAGATCATGGATGTCCGCTACCCGGTCAAGGGACTGTATGTCTGGTACCCGTACGGGTTTGCGATCCGCAAGCATGTATACGCCCAGCTGCGTACCCTGCTCGACCGGGATCATGAAGAGACCCTCTTTCCCCTGCTCATCCCAGAACAGGAGTTCATGAAAGAGGCCGAGCACATCAAGGGATTTGAAGACGAGGTCTACTGGGTCACCCACGGGGGCACAACCCCGCTCGACGTCAAGCTGGCACTCCGCCCGACCAGCGAGACTGCGATCTACCCGATGTACGCTCTCTGGCTCCGCTCGCATGCCGATCTCCCGATGAAATATTACCAGATCGTCAACACGTTCCGGTACGAGACCAAGCAGACCCGCCCGCTGATCCGTCTCCGCGAGATCACCTCATTCATGGAGTCGCACACGGTCCATGCGACCTGGGACGAGGCGGAAGCCCAGGTGGAATACGAGCTCGCTCTCAGCCGCGAGTTTTACGATGCACTCTGTATTCCCATCATCATCTCGAAACGCCCCGACAGGGACAAGTTCCCCGGCGCGGACTACACGATGGCGATCGATGCGATCATGCCCAATGGCAAGACGCTCCAGATTGGTACCGTCCACCATCTCGGCGAGCATTTCTCAAAAACGTTCTCGATTAAATTCGAGGACAAGAACGGTGAACAGAAGTTTGCCAGCCAGACCTGCTACGGCATCTCGGAGCGGTGCATTGCCGCCCTCATCAGCATGCATGGCGATGACAAGGGGCTCATCCTCCCCCCCATTTCAGCACCGGTACAGGCAGTTATCGTTCCGATCACGATTGGAAAACGCCACGAAGATGTACTTGCAGCAGCAGAGAAACTGAAAAACGACATGAGCGCTGCCGGGTTCCGGGTGAAGATCGACACCCGCGACATGCGCCCCGGGGCAAAGTATTACTGGTGGGAACTCCGCGGCGTCCCGCTCCGGCTTGAGCTCGGACCGAGAGATTTAGACGCCGGCAAGGTCATGGCAGTGAAGCGAACCGGTGAGAAGACCCAGATCGAGCTTGCGACCGTGACGGCAGAAGTCACCCGCGTGCTGGGTGAGATCACCAAAGCGATCCGTACCCGTGCCGAAGAGCACACGAAAGCCCATCTCTGCACCGTCACTTCCATGGACGCACTGGATGCGGCGCTCGACGAAGGGAAGGTTGCAGTCATCTCCTGGTGCCAGCACAAGGGCTGCGGGGATGTAATCGAGGAGAAGAACAATGCAAGTATCCTCGGGACTAATGCACGATCGCAGTACGTATCTGCAACTGATGGCGTATGCATTGTCTGCGGCAAGCCGGGCAAGGCAACACTGGTTGGCAGGACCTATTAATTTTTCACATGTTTCATAGCCCGGGGAAATATCGTGTACCCGGGGCATCCACTTTTTTTTAGGTTTCGTTTTTTTTGCAGATGTTGTGGTAACAGGGAGTGTCCGTTCCCGGATACGGTCCGGTAGCCATAAAAAAACCATCAGGAATCCGGGGGTCTCTGCATTAAATGGAAAGAGATAATGCCTGTACGAGTCAGAGTTCGTTAAGGAGCGGAAGAACCATGGCAATGTATGAACCGATCAAAAAGGTCAACCTTGAGCGTATCACCAACGGGATCTTTGCGTTCACGATGACCCTGCTTGCACGAAATATCCTGATGCCGGATCCGGGTTCAATTACGGATATCCTGACCTTCGATAAGTATTTCGATAAAAAGATTACGTCGGTCATTGATTTTGTAGGAATATTCATCCTTCTTGCCATGTTCTGAATGCTCTTCTTCCAGATGTTCCACCGCATGAAGACCTATGATTACCATTTTCTCCATGTCCACATGCTGGCACTGATGGCGATTGTATTGCTCCTGTTAACCTCCGCATTCACCGGATTAAGCGAGAATTTTCCCTTTGCCGATCTCTTCTTCCAGGCCAATTACCTGATGCTCGGCGTGATTCTCGCGTATTTATGGCATTATGCGAGATCGAAACCGGACCTGTTAGACCCTTCTCTTACGAACAGCGATGCCCTGTTTCTCTTTTACAAGTGCTTAGTCCCTCCGGTGGTAGCTGCGATTGGGATCATCATGGTACTATCAGGGATCCGGAATCTGGATCTCCTGTATTTCCTTCCGTTTACTGTCATTGCCCTATTTTTCAGGGATCCACCCGTTGAACCTGCAACCTGAACAGGAGAACCGGGCGGGTAATATTTCTCCATTGAGGTGTGCAAGACAGAAGAAGCAGCCAAAAACGCGGGCCTTTTTTTCCGGGAATCCGTAGCTCATCCAACGGTTGTCTTTTTTTACCCGTTGCTGAATATATACTAACAGAGTATCATACGAGGCAGCAGCAGTGAGCACCCGTCCAGATAGCCAGGACGCTACCTATCTTCCGGAGCGATACAGGCACAGGAGCGGGTAAGGAGGGCATTTCCCGCAATCCAGCCTGACCTTGTGAGGGTGCGGTACCGTGCCGGTCCCGATTCCGACGGGGCATGAAATTTTGCCCTGGTTAAAGGTACTACACCGGCCCTTACCGGCACGGATGCCGAAACAGGGCAGATCTCATCGTTTACCCGCACCATCCAGACGATGGGGAGGCCGGCAGAACTGGTCCTTGACATGCCAGCCGCACAGAAAATTGCAGACCGTTATATCTCCAACCAGAACGGCCCGGTTGCGATCAACATGAGCGAGGCGCAGTATTCCCCCCACTCGGTGCCCCGTCCGATCCCGTGGCAGGCCGGTACGTATTTATCTACAACCGAATCGTGAACGATATTCCCTGCGAGGAAGACGGGTTTATCGCTGGAGTCGATTCAGTAACCGGTGAGATTACCGCGTATGAGCGGCACTGGAGCGCTTCAGACAATGCCTTTTCTGTGACCTCTGAACCACTTGTACTGAAGCGTGAAGCCACCTTTGCGGGGCTCCAGCGGGCAAAGGAGACGTACCCTGAATCGGTGAACGGACTCCGTATCGATGCTACGGAAATCAAATGGATGGACCGGCACTCCGCAGGAGTTACTCTACGACCCGGCAGTATCCCCCTTGCATGGAAAGTTACGTTTGACGATGATATCATCCGGGCAAACCGTTCTGCACAACCGGCCACTGCATGGGTGGATGCGCAGACGGGTAGTATCCTGGATTTCGAGTACCAGCACTGATCCAATACTATTTTTGTACAGGGAAAGATGCACTGAATGTGATCTCTGCATCGCAGAGTGTGAACAAAAAAAAAAGATTCGGATAAAAGGTTTGTTCAGCACTTGCTGCACACGTACTCGACCGCGATGGCTGCCTTGCGCATATCGCCTTTGATCTGTTTCTTCCCCCCACGGAAGAAGAGTTTTTTACAGTTTGAACAAGACTTGGGCCGAATCTGATCCCACCGGTTCATGGGAATCTCAAGAGTAAACCCGGTCCGGTTCCACTCTTCAGGAGGTTTCTCCGCATTCTGTTCGTAGACTGCCACAAACTCCATGATCTGGTGGGGGGGCACCCCCATGTCAACGAATTTTTTGAAGACAAAGTAGTTGAAGATCAGCCACGAAAGATCCGTGCGATCGAGGATGCCTTCATACTCCCCGAATGCCTCGTCGAAATCCTCTAACGAGCAGCCGCAGAGCGGGCATTTGCCACCCACGAGCTCGTCGAGAAAAACCTCTTCCTGGCACCCCGGACAGGTCGTGTGCGGGGATTGCATGCGTGATGTCATTTGTATTCTCCAGAAGGTCAAAATTATTGATATTCATATGTACTGGGGACTAAAAACCTTTGCAACAGATGAGTAATGTAACTAGTGTTTCGCGGGTGTGCACATATAGGTATCACCAGTGCATGTGCACCCCGATAAGAGTGTTGTAGTCGGACGAAAAATCACTCAGCGGACAGGTTCTCGTGCTCCATGACGAGCGTCCCAAAGATCACTTTTTCGAGCACCTGCGCGACATATTTGATGTGCATCGCCTTCTCGAGATCCTCATTCCGGTGAATATCTGAATAGAGCTGGAGCCTGATTAAGGAGAACCGGAACCTGTCGAGGGTTTCATCATCCATGTTCATGGCTTCCCGGTAGATTGGTTCGATCAGGTCAGAAAAGACCAGCGGGTTCTCAAGGCTTGCGATAATCCCCGTGTAGATCGTAAGCGGTTTTTCTATCCCGGTGAGAATCCGCAGGTAGTCCATTACTTATCCCTCGACGACTTTGATGAGTGATTCCATGACCTTGTCAACAGCGGTCCATGTCGGACTGGTGATGCTGCCTCGCTTGATGATGAACGGTCGGCCCTCGTCGCCGGCCTTGCGCATCTCGATGTCGATCGGTATTGCCCCAAGGAACGGCACCTTGAGTTCTTCGGCAATCTTTTTACCGCCACCTTTGCCAAAGAGATCGATCTCAACACCGCAGTGGGGACAAAGCATCCCGCTCATGTTCTCGATGACCCCGATGACCGGGAGTCCGAGTTTTTCTATGAATTTTGCCGATTTTCTTGCATCCATAGTGGCAACATCCTGCGGGGTTGTCACAATGACCGCACCACGGACGTTCGGGGCAAGCTGGGCGATCGTAAGTGCTTCATCCCCGGTTCCCGGGGGGAGGTCAACGACAAGGTAGTCCAGCGTGCCCCAGTTTACTTCGGCAAGGAACTGCTGGATCGCAGCCATCTTCATCGGCCCGCGCCAGATGATTGGTGTGCTCGTATCGGGCAGCAGGAACGCCATGGAGAGAACAGATAACATCCCGGTGACATGAACCGGCTCAATCCGGTTGCCGGTCATCGCGAGTTTGTGGTCCTCGATGCCCAGCATCTTGGGGACATTGGGGCCATGCATATCGAGATCGAGAAGACCAACTTTCTTGCCGTGGTTTGAGAGGGCGTAAGCAAGATTCACCGAAACCGTTGATTTTCCTACGCCGCCTTTACCGCTCAGCACCATGATGACATGTTTGACATCAATTGCTGCTTTTGGAGGGAGGCCCGCCGGTTCCTTCTTTGCCGATGAACAGGATGATGCAGTCGCGCAGCTGGAGCACTCGCTCTTGCACTCCTCGTCCGCTTTTTTTTGGGGGGTATTGTTCTTTGCCATGGTATCCCTGTGATAAATTCTGATCGTCTACTCGTACCAGTTGTCACCCTTAGACAATAAAGATGTGGAAATCGACCCTGCCCCCTGCGAAGGCACCGTTCATAACACCATCCCGGCACGGACAAAAAGAGAACTGCATATTTTTATAACCTGCCTGCTCACCGGTTATAAATGACATCCCGCTCTCCCTTCCTGCAGGATCGACCAAAGATCAGCGGGTTAAGCGAGGAGGGACATTTCGTATGTGCATGTGCGTCAGGATTAATACATCCCGGCACAGATAGACGAACACCATGAAAAAACGGGATATGTTGCGGCCCCTAGACAAGGGGCTTGATTCCGCCATTCGCACCATGACGGATAAGCGGGAATCCCTCATGTCACCCCTTGCTGCAACCAGCGCGGATGCAACGCGCCGTCGCAACCGGGCCGCAGAAGATATCCGCACCCCCTACTCCCGCGATGCAGATCGGATCATCCATACACGGGCATACTCGCGATACATCGACAAGACACAGGTCTTTTACCTTGTAGAAAACGACCACATCACCCATCGGGTTATTCATGTCCAGATCGTATCGAAGATTGCCCGGACGGTCGGGCGCTGCCTGCGACTGAACGAGGATCTCATTGAGGCAATCGCCCTAGGGCATGATATCGGACATATCCCCTACGGCCACTGTGGCGAAACCTGTCTTTCAGCCCTCTGCGAGCAGTACGGCATAGGCAAATTTTTTCACAATGTCCAGAGAGTGCAGTTCCTTGACCGGATCGAGGACTGCGACCTGAGCATGCAGGTGCTCGATGGTATTCTCTGCCACAATGGCGAGGCCGATGATCTCCGAATCTCCCCGGTACCCTGCAGGAATTGGGCAGCATTTGACAAGAAAGTGCAGGACAATGCCGATGGCCGGCGCAGCGGGGCTGCCATGACCCTTGAAGGCTGCGTGGTCAAGTTTGCCGACACCATTGCGTATATCGGGCGGGATATCCAGGATGCAAAGGAGATCGGGCTGATCGATGATTCTCTCCCCTTACCGGAAGAATGTACAGAAGTCCTTGGCAGTTCCAACCGCGAGATCATCAATACCCTTATCTACGACCTGCTGGAGAACAGCGACAGTGAAAATGTTGGGTATATCGCGTACAGCTGCGAAGTCGAGAAGGCACTGATCGGGCTCCGGGCGTTCAGCAGGACAAACATCTACAATAACGAAAAACTCACGAAAGAACGGCCGAAAATTGAACGGATGTATGCCACCCTGGTCGAGACCTATGTACAGGATCTTGAGTCCGGGCACAGGGACACCAAAATTGATTCGGATTTCATAAAAACCGGCTGGACCAGTCAACGGTACCTGGAGACTGCAACAAATGCAGAACTCGTGCGGGATTTTATTGCGGGTATGACCGATCGCTACTTTGCAAAGCGTTTTGAAGAGTGCGTAATTCCGAAAAGAGTAGATGCAAAATTCTCCTGATACAAAAGCGCAAGATCAATCGTACTTACCCTTGGGGTCTGCCCACCCGGTGAACCCGCAATAAATACACCCGGCACCCTCGCACTGCGGACACTGCCGTTTAGGAGCCGTGACCAGCACCGTGCCGGTTTTATTGCAGACCGTGCACCCGAATCCCTCGCAGTGCGCGCACAAGGCAGGTTCGTAGATTTTTTTCCCGTCGCTCATACGATTACCTCGAAAAAATGCATACCAGGACCAGAGAAAACCGGTTCATACATTCAGTCATCATCCTCATCCAGGTAACGGGAGAGTGCATCGAGCAGTTCGGCCGCTGACTGGTACCGGTCTGCGGAATTCTTTTCCAGGCATTTGCAGATGATCTTCTCAACTGCCGCTGCATCGGCATTATATTCGGATGGCGGCAGGGGTGCCTCGCGGAGGATCGCATCACCCACCTCAACGATACTTTCACCGCCAAACGGGATTGAACCGGTGATCAGTTCATAAAAGACCACCCCGAGCTGGTAGACATCGGTGCGTTCATCGGTCCGGCCAAACTCCGACGGGGATACCTGTTCCGGGGCGGCATACGAGAGAGAGAAACCGGCGATACTGGACTTTTTCACATCTGCGGCAAGCACCTTGCTCATTCCCCAGTCCGTGATCTTCGGGACACACTCCTCGTTTAACAGGATGTTGTGCGGTTTGATATCCCGGTGGATGAACCCGTGTACGTGGGCATAACTCAGGCCATCGGCAATCCCTTTGATGATATGCACCGCCTTCCAGACAGGCAGCGGCTTTTCCTGTTCCTCTAACGAGGCAGGCACAAACTCCATCTCCACGTACGGCACGGGCAGGATATTAACCCCGAATACTTCAACGATATTTTCGTGCCGTAAGGTTTCCCATGCCTTGATCTCGTTTAAGAACGACCTGCCCGTCATCTCGTCAAAACTGATCGGGATCTTGACAGCTACTTTCACTCCATCTGTCTTTCGGATAGCAGAAAAAACCCATGCTATGCCCCCGCGCCCGATAAACGCGATATCGGTATATTTATTCTCCAGTTCCCGGGGAAAGTAGTATTTCTGGTCGGAAATTGCCGGGTAACAGTTTTCATGAATGCTATCGTGCGAAAGAGAGGTATCCGTAACGGGAGGTGTCCCCGGGAAGCGGGTGCTGCGGGAGATTACGGTTGCTTTTGCCGGGGGCAGTATTGCCGGTTCACCGGAGGAATTGTCCGTCTTGCCGGCCTTTTGTCTCCGGTATACCAAAAAGATCCCACCCACAAGAACGGCAAGGGCAAAGAGCCCCAGTGCCAGTAGGATGGTTCCCGGAGGAAGACTGTCCTGGAGATTAACCGCCGGTGTCGGAGATGGGGTAATAGAAGAGGTAACCGGCACGGTTGTTGTTTTTGTTGTTGCTGGAATTGAAGTTGCGATCGGAGTTGAAGTTGTTAAAGTTGCAGTCAGAGCTGCCGGTGCCAGCGAAACCGTGGTGACGGGAACAAAGGGAGTGGGAGTCATGGGAAGGGCTTTGACCGGAACCGGCATGATTTCCGTGTAATACTCCTTTGGATCCATAAGGGGGAATGTATCCACGATATTCTGGTCAGATTCCAGGATCGCTTTTGGATTTGCTCCTAAAACGATCACGTAGGGAGAGTCGCCAATCCCATCACCATTCGTATCCCTGCCGTGGTAATCGCTCCAGTAGTTCCCCATGAGGCTCTGCTCTTTCTTCCCCAGGTAGGTGTAGGTGAGGGGAGTAGCTGTACTCCAGAGAGAGGTGGCACTCTTCGAGAGCACATTTTGGGTATTGATAAAGTTGTTCCGAAAAATCCGGTTGGAGAGCGAGGTGGCGTCAAGGCTGATGCCACGGGTATTTGCACTGATGATATTGTCTTCAATCAGGTTGCCGTTCGAACCCTCCAGCACAATGCCGGTTCGCTGGTTGTTGGAGATATTATTCCCTGACAGTGTGTTTTTCTGGGCAGATACCAGCGTTATTCCCTGCGCATTATTCGTGAGGGTATTTTTCCTGATCGTATTGAGATCTGAAGCAACGAAGATACCATTTAACAGGTCACTGTTCCGGATGACAAACCCCTCAACAGTGCAACCATCGACCCTGATCTCCACAGCATTGCCCTTTTTTCCCGCATCAATGATCGGCGCACCATTGCCACTGTCTATGCCAATGAGCAAAAGCTTCTTGTCAAGGCGGACACTTTCTGTATAGGTTCCGCTCTCAACGGTGATGGTATCACCGGAAGATGCCCAGTCAATCGCCTCTTGTATACTGATAAACTCGGCACCCGATGGTGCCACCGTATGTTCGGCAGCTGCTACAGTAGCAATACCAGCAGTACAGAAAATGAGACAAAAAACAACAATTAACCGGGTTGCAGAAAAGAGGCTGGTCATGGGATTGTTGAACGGATTACCTGCATGTTATCGGAGAGACGTATCAAATTTTTCAAGAGTCATAAAAGAACCGGAATTATCCGGATCCTTCACCGGGCGGGATGATCAGGACCAGTTTTATGCCTGAAATTCCTTTTGCGAGCTCAATGAGATCCCCGTCCCGAACCGGGATTCGTGCACGGGCCTCAACTTTTTTGTTGTTCAGCTGGGTTCCCCCGGTACTTCCGCAGTCCTCAATATACCAGATGCCGTTTTCATGGCGGAATCGTCCGTGGGGCTTTGATATCCGGGTAACAGCGGTATACCCATCCGCAAGGACGATATCCTTTCCGGGATCGAATGAGGTCTGGTGATCGGGATCGGTCCTGCCAATTGCAACGATATCAGTTTTTAATATGAATGCCTTGCCATCATCAGGGCCGCCAAGCACAATGGCAGCAGGGCAGTTACCGAGCACCTCTTTTGAAAGGGTACCTTTCACCTCTGCAAGCCTGCGGGAGATATCCCCGCCAACGATCTGGACCCGTGCGTTGGAGAACAAACCCAGGTTCCGGATGATCGCTTCAAGCCCGCCGGGAACCACAGAATACTCCCAGACGGGGTGGATACCTTTCGAGGTCGGGGCGCCAAGACCCGCTTCTTTTTTGATCACCCCGATACCCAGGAGTTTGTCAAGATGTTTTTTGGTATTCTCGTAGCTGGTCTCGATCTCGTTTGAAATGGCACGGGCATCGCGGGGCTTTTTTTCTAAAAATTTTACAATCCTGAGCCGTGCGCTACTCGACAGAACATCCAGGTACTCGGATAGTTCCTCAAGAGAATCTGACTCTTCGTGAACAATTATTGTCGGGGATTTGTCCGCAGGATTCATAGCGCTCCACTATAAGGGTTCTCTTTTTTTCTCATAATCATTAGGTAACCGGAACATAAGGGTATGACGGTTTAAATTCTCTCTCCCTTGCACCTATCCTTACGGTTCATATATGTATCCTTAAAGGTTCGATGCACGAACCGTCACAATTTAGGGAATATATAAGCTCACCTTCAGACTCTATAACCAGGTGATACACGATACATTCGGCGTGTCACCGACCCATTCAGAACAAAACAGAGGAGAACCAGAATGGATACCGGCAAAATTTTTCTTGGGATCGCGCTCATCGCATGTTCGGTTGCAATGGTGATTAACCCCGCCAGTGCAGCCATGGGCGATAGTTCCTGTTTGGTTGGAAACGGGAATTTACACATTGCCGACTGCAGGAAAACTGCCGGTTTATCGCAGGATTTGGATTCTACCGCACATTCCCCCATGACTGCGATCAACCTGATCAACCCGGGAAATCTGCCATGATGTATCCAGAGAGGATCTCTTCGCCATGCCACGCATCCGTACGAACGATGAAAGCCACATGCACATCCACACATCCCCATACCTCAAATGCGAGACTAAACAACGATGATCAGCGCCTCTTTTTACAAAAGACCAGAAGAGGCAGTTGAGATCATCTCTTTTCCAGGAGATCCCAAAAAAGAGTCCTCACCTTTTTAGGAATCATACATGGATAGCCATTCAATACTATTTTTATAAAAATCCGCAAGAAGTCAACGACTTCACATCAAAGCAATGAAGATTTTAAACACCCCCATTCCCTTCAAAGGGTGAGATTAATCGTTGGCAAATTTCAGATTTTCACGACAAAATCCGTACGGCCAAAGGATCACACGAGATAATAAAAATATAAAAAAAAGGGTTTTTATGTCGGATTTTTTATGTCGAATGAATATGTGCTCAGTTCTTTTTCATCGCACTGATATAACAGAGTGCACCGCAGATACCGAGCGCAACAATGGGTAGAATTCCGGATGTGGGGGACTGGGGTGATTCTGTCGGATAGGGTGTCGGGACGGTCACCTTTGGGGTGGGTTTTTTCGTTGGCGTGACGGGAATGGACACGGTGGTGACGGGGTTCGTCACACCCGTTGTCTCAGACACGACTGATCCCGTAGAAGGGACCGTAAGACGTACGTTATCGATATATCCCTGCGCAAAGATATTCTGCTGGCCATAATCGCCCTTTGCACCGATATAGATCCGGTTGAGTCCCTTCATTTCCTCCCCGCACTGGATAAAATAACTCCAGATATCGGTTCCGGACTGTAAATCTTTTACTTTCATCGACATCAGTTTTGTATTATCATCATAGTTGACGGTAACATGGTAGGTTCTGTTGACCTTGTATTTTGCTGTGTCCCCTTTGTAGGCTGTCGGCCCCATTTCCACTGCCGCACTCTGGCTGTTCACTTCCACCAGCTTGTTACTGGGTGACACGATGTGAAGCCACATGATCTGGCCGTATTTTGCATTAGTGAACATCGAGATGACATTGGGACCCTTCGAGGGGTCCATCTCGGCACCGAATAAACCCATACGGAAAGTTGCACCCTCATCGATTCTGTTCAGGATGAGATTGTATTCCAGCGTGAAGGATCCTGAGTCAAACTCGACAGGAATATAGGAGTAACTCCCCGAGCTTGGTTCGATGGAGAAGTGGTACATTCCCTGATCGGGAGACCAGTAGTAATTCGCTGAAGGGCCACCGGTATTGGTTTTCCAACCGGGATCGGAAGAAAAGGTGGTCTGGTAGATCGTCTTCTGGTCATCGGTACCCTGTGCCAGGATCGGCTGTACTACAAGAAGGCAGCATGCGGCTATGATGAGAGTTAACACGATATTTTTAGTCTTCATTACAATTCTCCCTGGTTGTCGTTCCCTCCATGAGAGTAAAAAACCCCAATACCGGACGATGATCCGTAGTGGAGTAATGCCTCTCATACCAGCCTGGAAAAGCGGTCGGAAACGTATTGTATATAGGTATGCAGCCCTCCTTTTCTTAAAAATAACTGATTCAACAGTCCCCAGCGGGATATATTTATTTCCCGAATCGCGCAATATTAGAGAGCATACCAAAGTGCGCGATAATAGTCTAGCGGTAGGACAGGAGCTTCCCAAGCTTCTAGCCCGGGTTCGATTCCCGGTTATCGCATAGGTCACTATGGACACAGAACCCGAACGCCTGGCCATGAGGATCATCGCGGAGAACCGCAGGGGGGTCTTACGCGACATTGCCACCGTGATTGCCGCCCATGACGCAAACATTGTTATGATCAGCCAGAAAGTGTTCGAATCCGGACCCTATACCGGTATGGCAGAACTCTATTTTGAATATGATTCGGCAGATGCTGAAGACCACGAACCGCTCCTTAAAGATCTCAATGTGATCACCTCTGTCAAGGATGTGAAAGCCTACAAGCCGTTTGGCCACATTTTCGGCTCACGGGTGATCATTGTCGGGGGCGGGGCACAGGTGGCACAGGTGGCAATGGGCGCCGTGAACGAGGCTGACCGGCATAACATCCGGGGCGAACGGATTTCCGTAGATACTATCCCGCTTGTCGGAGAACGGACGCTTGCCCTCGCGGTGGATGCCGTTGCCCGCCTGCCCCGTGCCTCCATCCTTGTGCTGGCAGGTTCGATCATGGGCGGCGAGATCTCAAAAGCCGTGGACCGGGTCAGGGAAGCAGGGATCCCGGTCATTGCACTCAAGATGGTCGGCACGGTACCGGAACACGCGGATCTTGTGGTCACCGACCCGATCCAGGCTGGTGTCTTTGCCGTGATGCACGTCAGCAGCAAGGCGGTCTTTGACATCAACCGCGTCCGGGGCCGGGAGTTCTGATATGGACATGATAGAAAAAGCGGTTTCTATCCTGATGCGTGACGGCATTGTTGTGTATCCGACAGAAACCGTCTATGGGCTCGGTGTCGACGCTTTCTCTGATGAAGCGATTATGAAGGTCTACGAGGCAAAACACCGCCCGCTCGGCATGCCGGTATCGATCGCGGTCTCTGATTTTGATATGCTCGCTGCCGTGGCTCATATCGAGCCGTGGATGGAGACATTCATCCAGGCGTTTCTGCCGGGCCCGGTCACCATTGTGCTTGCGGCGCGAAACTGTGTTCCCGAAGCCCTGACGGGCGGAACGGGAATGATTGGCATCCGCATCCCGGCACATCCGCTCGCACAGCAGTTGATCGAGCAGTTCGATTCCCCCATCACCGCAACGAGCGCAAACCTCCACGGGGCAAAAGAACCCCGAGTTCCTGATGAGTGCCTCGTTCCCTATGATCTCCTGCTCGATGGCGGAAAACTGCCCGGCACACCCAGCACTGTTGTAGATCTCCCTGAACGAAAGATCATTCGCGCAGGCGCACAGGTTGACAAGATCGCCAGATTCCTCGTAAACCTGTGAGACTGCCTTTTATGATGCCCATCCGGTTACGCGATTTTATTGAAGATTCTGATGGCTGGATCTATGCCGTCTCTACGTATGACAACGCGGATAAGATCGGCTGCGTACTCCGGTATGTCCCTGATGCGGACGGCGAGCGCCTGCATGCTTCCGGCACCCGGTATAAAAAATACGATTTTGAAGAGGCCTATGCATTCATCGCGCTGCACAAACCGCAGTATGCCGATCTCCTCCAGCGCATTCCCTACAGCGATGTGAAGCGGGTGTTAAAACCGGATGAGGACCTGCCGCATATTGTTAGCAAGCATCCCCGGGTGCAGAAATTCGTTGCACTCTTCGGACTTCCTTCCGGTACCATCGGCTGCACCGGCTCGCTTCTTTGCGGGCTTGAAAATGAGGCATCCGATATTGATATGGTCGTATACGGGCGGCACTGGTTTACTGCACAGGCACTGGTCCGGCAGGGAATCCTTGACGGGAAAGTCGAAGGGCTCTCAGCAGAGATGTGGAAGAAGGTCTACGACAAGCGCAAACCGGACATATCCTATGACCAGTTCGTTCTTCACGAACAGCGCAAGTGGAACCGGGGCCAGATCGAAGGGACGTACTTTGATATCCTCTACACCCGGTCATACGATGAACTCAAAAGTGCCCCGCTCAGCAAAGGCACCGTGATCGGAAAGCAGACTATCGAAGCGAAGGTGACCGATGCTTCACTCTCGTTTGACAACCCGGCTATCTATTCGATAGAGCATGAATCGGTGAGCCGGGTGCTCTCGTTCACCCATACCTACAGCGGCCAGGCACTTCCCGGGGAGACGATCGAAGCCTGCGGTGTCCTGGAGCAGCACGGGAACGAGCGCTGGCTGGTTGTCGGGACTACCCGCGAGGCCCGGGGCGAGTATATTGTGTCGAAGACGCTGCTTGGGCTGTGAGTTTTTTTAAAGAAAGTCAAATTAAAAGCATTTGTACTTTGTATTTTTGTGTAAACGTCTGAAAAAAGATACAATTATAATTTTTTTAACGCATTGTTGACTGGGATTAAATCAAAATTATGGGGGAGTCATACCTGCGCTTCGTGCTTGTGCTAGAATAAATTGAAGTATATTCTTCTCAAAGTTCATAAAAAAGGCTATGGAATTTTCATATTTTGACTCTTTTCCTTTTGGAATATCAAATTTTGATAGAATTTTAGTTAGTCCATATAAACCAACTACGGGTAATCCATTGTGTGGGAGAAGAAATAAGCTTGGCCAGGAAATTGCGTATAAGTCTTTTTTTCCCTGATTGTTATGTAATGGGACAGAGTATTTTGTAAATAACAATTCAATTGGTACAATTAAGGTATCTCGATTTTCTAACATCTTGGATAGACAAATTTGGCAATGTGGTGTTGAAATTACTCCAAACCAATCTGCTTCTTGGGCCCATGCATTTGCATCAGCAATTGCAGGACCAATGATGGTTGTATTAGATGCCGTATTGGGAATATTAGAATTATCAATCAGGTATTTTCCAACGGAAATTGACCCACGTAATAATATATGATGTTGTAATCCCAAAAAATCGCATTTTCAATCCTTATTGCAACAACAGGTAATACATATTCTGGAGGAATCCCCTCTTCAATCTTCCAAGAAATAATTATGGAATCTCCAAATGTCGTAACCGTCATTTCAGGATACAGAATTTGAATACCATGTTCCGCTTTAAATTTTTTTGAAACAAATTCAAAAATTGACCTATTTCGAATATTCGCCTCATTTAAGGCAGTCAGTAATTGTATTTTTTTTTGAATTGAAGGTATCTACCTCTTCAATTGTATAACTTTGCCCTGTAGAAAACCTTGCTCCAAACAAATTGTATGAACCTGTCAAGGTTCGCGAGAATGCTCTTACATGAGATTTCCTTCATCTGGATCTGATATATACGGGATTTCAGGTCAGCCCCGTATC
>JBAZRZ010000046.1:0-19204 GCA_041662685.1 Methanoregula sp. | reverse complement strand
AAGATACGGGGCTGACTTGAAATCCCGTATATATCAGATCCAGATGAAGGAAATCTCATGTAAGAGCATTCTCGCGAACCTTGACAGGTTCATACAATTTGTCTGGAGCAAGGTTTTCTACAGAGCAGAAAAAACCATAGCTGCAATTAATCTGTTACCGTGTACTGCAACTGCAATACCCGCATCTCTGCCAGATAACTCAGGATCCTTTGATATTTTTTCAAGTAATTTATCAATTTTTCTTTGAACTTTGGCACATCGCCAGATATACTTCCCAGATATCGATGGATTAAATAATTTCTTATACGGTTGTTTGTGAATATCTTCCCAAAGTCTACCAATTTCTTGTTTGAGCTGGACAACAATCGGTACTTTGGTATATGCACAAGCTAGGGCAGTTGTGCTTTCTACAACATCAAAAGAAGTGGCACTGGGAACAAATGCTTCCGTCCTCATTACATTATATTCGATTCCATCGAGTTTGAGCTCATTACAAATTCTAGTTTGCTCAGGATCCACATTAACGAAATCGCGGTTTTCAATCCGATTTTGCCGGTTATTTGTTTTTGTTATTACATCACCAAAGGGTTCATCGCTGTGTTCTAAAGAAATGATGCGTAATGGAACGTATACTTCATGTAATTTCTCCCGGTGATTTCTCACCGACCTTACCTATTAGTACTAACCGTTTGGACCCCATTCACAACATGAAGATCCTCACAACGAAACATTCCGAAATCTGGCCCGTTCCCGCCACTCATACTTTTTTTTATCTTTTGTGAAATTATCGTAATTCCATTATTGTAATACCAAAAATTGCCGGGGTTTTTTTCAATAGTCTCCCGCATTTCAGTATTTTACATCAGTATCACCGATGAAGCTTCGAAGATTCCGTGTAAAAAGTTTATTCTGATGGGCTTTCCATAACGCTAAGACCTGCATTGCATCAAATTGTCCGTAATATGCGATATGTGGATTTTCAATATAGCCCCATGATTTTATAACGATATCAGCAACAATTGGTTCGCCAGCTATTGCTGCAGTTAACGACGAATGTATTTGGGACGGTGTCATTATTTTAACAGAGAGAATTTCATCAGCATCATTAATTTCTTCAAGTAAATCGTCGAAATCCCGTTGAGATTGAGCTGAAAGAGGGTTTACCCCCGTATAAATTAAAGCAACAACATAACTCGAGTACGGATCCAACAGTATTTTACTAATCTGGTCCTTTTTCCGGTCGACCTTCGCATTAAACCGTTAGAAACGATTATTGAACAAATCCTTAATCCCGGCAATAATTTTTTTTATCTCGCCGTTGTCGGGTTCACCGATTCCGCTGTGAATCCATTTTGATTGGACTAAATATATCGCTCTTTCACGTTCATCAACAAATATCGCGTCAATTCCATTATCCTTAGCACCATCAATTCTGAATCTGCAGCTGACTGAAGATCCGTTTGAGCTAAGTATTGAACTGCATATGCAGCTAAAGAACGGGATAATTGAAAATTTTCTTTTTGTTGATCCGATGCGGGTGCAAGGTCAGATAAATCTAGAAGACCGTTAAATTTCTTCAGGATATGTGTTTTTATTTGATTGACATGGACGATACTCATGAACCTTCACTTGTTGATTATTTTAATCGGTTAATACAAATCGCATTACCGATCGGTTAATTCATGCATCATTCATTCAGACCGAGGTTTTCATCTGATTTTTTAAGTCAGCTATCTTTTGCCTGATTCCCGCATGAAGGAAACCTCAGCCCAAATAACAAAACCATCTAAAAAGAATTTTCCCCTTCCCCCCACCATGCTACACCCTAGCACACACAATTACATACCCCCGGCACCATACAATAACCTATGCAGGATGAGTGCCACAGCATTCATGAGGGTTTTTTTGCCCGTGAATGTCTTTATCTCTACTAGCCCATCACCCGCCCCATGCATAGTTAGTCACATTTCTGAACAGCCCGAAGCCAATACCGCAGGATATCGCGTTTTCGCATTTTATTTTAGCCGCTTTAGCCAGTATTTCTGGTATCGTTAAGGCCCTCTGGTTCGCTTTTATATATTGCGAAAGCAGAGAGAGGAGTTGTTGTTTACTATGAGAGGAAAGGAAATTCGTCTGGAAAGAATCATGAACCGCAATACGAAGAAGACCATCATCGTGCCGATGGATCACGGCGTCTCGGACGGTCCCATCCCGGGCCTGATCGATATGGGCCAGACCGTCAATCTCGTGGCGGATGGCGGCGCAAATGCCGTTATAGGTCACGTGGGTCTCGCGCTGCATGGCCACCGGCAGGGAGGCCGGGACATCGGCCTGATCCTGCACCTTTCGGCCAGCACCAGGCTTGCGCCGGACCCGAACAGCAAGGTGCTGGTCAATTCCGTGACCAACGCCCTCAAGATGGGAGCCGACGCGGTCTCGATGCACGTGAACATCGGGGCAGAGTCCGAGGAGCGGATGCTCCATGACCTCGGCATGGTCTCGGTGGAATGCATGGAATGGGGCATGCCGCTCCTTGCGATGATGTACCCGAGGGGCAAGAACATCAGTGTCGCCAACGACATCGACCAGGTGAAGCTCGCGACCCGGGTGGCAGCGGAGCTCGGGGCCGATATCGTCAAGACGGTGTACACCGGTGACCCGGAGTCGTTCCGCGAAGTCACGCGGGGCTGCCCGGTGCCGGTCGTAGTGGCCGGAGGTTCAAAGACCGATGACCGCATAACGTTAGAATTAATTGAGGGAGCGATGGTAGGCGGGGCGGCGGGCATCTCAATTGGCCGCAATGCCTTCCAGCACACACACCCGGACAAGTTCGTCCGGGCCGCGGCCTGTATCGTGCACGCGAACAAGAGCGTGGAAGAAGCACTGGCAATCTTAAAGGTGAAGTAAATGATCGGGAAAGACATCAGGATCGAACGGATCATGGACCGGAATACGGGCAGGGCAGTCATCGTGCCGATGGACCACGGGTTCTCGATGGGGCAGATCGACGGCCTGCTCGACATGACGCAGGTCATCTCGGACGTGAGCAATGGGGGGGCAAACGCGATCATCCTCCACAAGGGCCTGGTCAAACGCGGGCACCGGAAGCACGGCCGCGACATCGGCCTCTTCATCCACCTCTCGGGCAGCACTTCCTTAAACCCCGACCCGAACGACAAGGTCCAGGTCTGCACGGTCGAGGAAGCAATCGCGCTCGGCGCTGACGCGGTCTCGATCCACATCAACCTCGGCTCGCCCAGTGAGTCAAAGATGCTGGAGATCGGTGCCAATGTTGCCCGGGACTGCAATCGCTGGGGCATGCCGCTCCTCATCATGAGCTACCCGCGAGGCAAGGGAATCGACTCATTCTCGGCACAGACAATCGGCCACGCGGTCCGGGTGGCCGAGGAACTCGGGGCAGACATGATCAAGACCAACTACCCCGGCGACCCCGAAGCATTCAAAAAGATCGCGAAGGCTTGCTCGGTACCGGTCTTCATTGCCGGCGGGGAGAAGTGCGCAGACCTCGAATCCCTCCAGATCATCCGGGACGCGGTCAATGCGGGCGGCGCCGGGGTCTGTGTAGGTCGGAATGCCTTCCAGCGCACGGATACCAAGGCATTCGTCCAGGAGCTCTGCAACGTGGTGCACCACAACGTGGACCCGGCAAAGGCGCTGGAGCAGCACAAATGAAACAGTTCTGGGTCGACATCCGCCCCTGGAACAAGGAGATCGCCACCACCGCTATCGAGAGCGGTGCGGATGCACTGGTCGTGGACAAGGCCGAAGATGTCAAACGCCTCGGCCGGATCGCGACCATTGCACCGGACGGGGACATGAAGATCGGCCCCGATGTTGCGGAATGCACCCTCACCGATAAAGCGAGCGAGAACAAGGCAGCTGGGCTTGGGAAGCACAAGCCGGTCATCGTCACGACCAGCGACTGGACCGTCATCCCGCTGGAGAATCTCGTGGCCCAGTCCGACCATATCATCGCCCGGGTAAAGAACGTAGCAGAGGCCGAGATGGCGATCCATGTCCTGGAGAAGGGCGTGTACGGCATCCTCCTCAGCACAACCGACCCATCAGTCGTCAAAGCAGTAGCCGCGATCCTCAAGAGCACGACCGGCAAAGTCGGCCTTGTCCCGTTCACCGTCACGAAAATCCAGCCCGTGGGGATGGGCGACCGGGTCTGCGTGGACACGTGCTCGATGCTCTCCTATGGCGAGGGTATGCTGATGGGGAATACCTCATCTGCCATGCTGCTTGTCCATGCCGAAACGCTGGAGAACCCGTACGTGGCCCCCCGCCCCTTCCGGGTGAATGCCGGCGCCGTGCACGCGTACATCCTCCTGCCTGACGGTAAGACCGCGTACCTTGCGGATCTCGCAACCGGCGGGCAGGTGCTCGTTGCCGATGCGAAAGGCACCGCACACTCCGCCATTGTCGGCCGGGTGAAGATCGAGCGGCGGCCCCTGCTGCTCGTTGAGGCAGCGGCAAGCAAAGATAAGGTAAGCCTGATCCTCCAGAACGCCGAGACGATACACCTGGTGGGCCAGGACGGGAAGGCGATCTCGGTCGTCAGTCTTGCAGTCGGAGACACGATTCTCGGCAGCATACAAGAAGGCGGCCGACACTTCGGGATGGCAGTCAAGGAAACCATCCGCGAGAAATGACCGGGACCATGAAACAGAAGGCAGGCATCATTGGCGGAACCGGGAAGATGGGCCGGCTCTTTGCAAAAGTATTCGAAAAGGCCGGCTACGAAGTGCTGGTCTCGGGAAGAAAGACAGCCATCACGGCTGCCGACATTGCAACGCAGTGCGACATCGTGATAGTCTCCGTCCCCATCCGGGAAACCGTCAGGGTCATTAGCGAGATCACCCCTCTCATGAAGCCCGGCCAGATCCTCTGCGACTTCACGTCGCTCAAAGTGAGACCCGTGGAAGCGATGCTGAAATCAAAGGCGGACGCGATCGGCCTCCACCCGATGTTCGGGCCAACCGTAAAATCCATCAGCCGCCAGACCATCATCGTCTGTCCCGCACGGGCAGACGAGGCCCGCGTAGCAGCACTGGTCGCGGTCTTCGAGGCGCAGGGCGCGATCTGCACGATCGCAACTCCCGAAGAGCATGACCGGATCGTGGCCGTGGTGCAGGGCCTCACCCACTTTGCGACGCTCTGCATGGCGGACACGATGCGCAGGCTTGGCGTTGACTTAAGGAAGGCCGGGCAGTTCGAGAGCCCCGTGTACCAGATCGAGCTCTCGCTCGTGGGCCGGCTCCTCTCGCAGGATCCGGCACTCTATGCGGACATCCTCCAGCAGAACCCGTACGTGCCGGAAGTGCTCGCCGCCTGTCGGAGTTCCGCTGCGGACCTCGCAGCGATCATCGATGCGAAGGACCCGGAGCAGTTCAAGAAATTCTTCGAGAAGAACAGCCGCCATCTCGGCAGATATTGCGATGAAGGCCAGAAGACCACCGATGCCCTGATCGAGTGTATGGTGAACCGATGAAACGTAGCACGGGAACATGTGCACCGGAGCGCCTGATCACGCTCGGGCCGCAAGGCACCTTCTCCCACGAGATGGCGCTGAAACTCAACCGGGTAAAGCCCGAAGACCTCGTCCTCCTCCCCACCATCAACGGCATCATGGCGGCAGTCGCCCGGGGCGACGGGGACGGCATCGTCCCCATGGAGAACTCCGAGGCGGGGAGTGTCGGAGAAAACCTCGACGGTCTTACACGGCACCCGCTCTTCATCACGGGCGAGATGTACATGCCCATCCACCACAACCTCGCCTCGCTCGTACCACTCGAAGAGATACGCGTCATCTACACCCATCCCCAGACCCACGAGCAGTGCAGCGAAGCAATTGAAAAGTGGGGTGTCCCGGTCATCCACACGAGCAGCAATGCGGCGAGTGCAATCGAGGCAAAGAAGACCCCGAACGCGGGGGCCCTCATCCCGGTCTCCGCAGCAGCACTCTACCATATGCCCGTGCTCGTCCGGAATACGGAGAACAACCCCTCCAACACCACGCGGTTCGTCCGGATCTCCTATAAACCCCTGCCGGACAAAACCCCGGAAAAATGCAGCATCCTCATCGATCCGAACGCGGACCGGTACGGCCTGCTCCATGACCTGCTCGATGCCTTTGCCAGCCGGAACATCAACCTGACACGGATCGAGTCCCGGCCATCCAAGCGGAAGATTGGCGAATACGTCTTCTTCCTCGATACCACGTGGTCAGCAAAGACTGCCGGTGCGATCACTGAACTCAGGACCATCACCGGCGTCAAGGAACTTGGCTGCTACCGGAAGATCGGGGTGCCTGAATGAACGTAACCGTACAACAGACCCGCGACGTGGACCGGGAAGTCACGGCTCCGCCATCGAAAAGTTACACGCACCGGGCACTGATTGCGGGAGCCTTGGGCAACGGTAAGACAATCGTCATCAACCCACTCGATGCGGAAGATACCCGCCTCACGCTCGCGGCACTCCGCAGCCTCGGAGTACAGGCAAACCAGGAAGCCGACCGCATAATCATAGAAGGGTGCGACGGGCACCTGCCCACCGTTCGTGAAACTACGATCAATCTCGACAACTCCGGCACCAGCCTCCGGCTCCTCACCTCGCTCGCCCTGCTCTGCCGGCACCCGGTCACTCTCACGGGCAGTGCCCGAATGCAGGAACGGCCGATCGGCCCGCTGGCATCAGCACTCCCCGCAATCGGAGGAACGGTGGAATTTCTCAAAAAGGAAGGCTATCCCCCGCTCCGGGTGAGCGGGCATCTCACGGGAGGGCAGGTAACGATTGACGGTTCGATCAGCAGTCAGTTCATCTCATCCATCCTGATCGCCGCACCGTATGCGGATAGCGAAATTGAGGTGAGGATCCCTGCACCACCGGCTTCCGCATCCTATATCGATATCACGCTCGATGTGATGAGCACGTTTGGGGCCAGCGTCGATCGGACCGGCTACGAACGCTTCGCGGTCAGTCCGCAGCATCACTACAAGGGCCGGAAATATGCCGTCGAAGGAGATTACTCATCCGCCTCGTACTTCTTTGCCCTCGCTGCCCTCTGCGGGGGAAAAGTGACGGTTAATAATCTGGCTCCGACATCCGTACATGGCGATCGCAGGTTCCTTGACGCCCTCAAGGCGATGGGATGCACAGTGACCTGGGGGGCACATGCCGTTACGGTGGAAAACTCCGGGGAACTACGGGGCATCGAGTTCGATATGTCAACCTCGCCCGACACCGTCCAGACGCTCTGCATGGTTGCCACAGTTGCCACAACTCCCACCACCATCACCGGCATCAGTCATTTAAAGTTCAAGGAGAGCGACCGTATCAATGGCACCGCAGACCGGCTCCGGGCGCTAGGCAGTGACGTGACGGTCGGCGACGACCGGATCACGATCCAGCCTGCTCACCTGCACGGGGGAACGATAGACCCGGCAAACGACCACCGCACGGCGATGAGTTTTGCCATACTGGGCTGCGGCATCGGGGGACTTACCCTACAGAACGCAGAGTGTGTGAACAAATCATTCCCGAGTTTCTGGGAGCAGCTTGCCGGTGTTCTCCCATGAAGCGGATCGTCCTGACCGGGTTTCGCGGTACGGGCAAGAGCGAAGTGGGAAAAGTCCTTGCCCATCTGCTGAACCTGCCCCTGCTGGATACCGATGATATCTTAGAGTTAAAGACCGGCAGGTCTATTCCCTCCATATTTCACGAAGAGGGCGAGGAACGCTTCCGGGCTGAAGAGCGTGAAGTGATTGCGTCCCTTCCTGCCGATAACGTGGTGATCAGCACCGGCGGGGGAGCGGTCATCGACCCAGAGAACATGGAGCACCTGCGACGACAGAGCATGGTTATCCTCCTGACAGCCGGTATTGATACCATAGAACCGAGGCTGACACGAGCCCCCCGGCCTGCCCTGACCAGTCTCCCGCTGAGAGAAGAGATCTCTGCACTGCTGGATCAGCGCCGCCAGCACTATTACGCATCTGCGGATTTCTGTGTGGATACGAGCGAGACAACGCCTGAGGCCGCAGGAGAGAAGGCACTCCATGTCCTGGCTGAAGGTAATTCATCATTAAAGCAGCGCACAAACGCCCTGAAATTCTTTAAAATCGGGCGGATTCCTCCCCGGGCACTCCAGACACTGGAACAGGTGCTGGTGAGTGCCGACCGGGACCCGCAGACCCGGATCATGGGGGTAGCCGGTTACCCGTGCGCCCACAGCAAGAGCCCGGCCCTCTTCAACGGGCTCTTCGAGCGTTATGGACTCAATTATCACTACACGTGGTTCGAGGACCCGGAGATTGCCCGGATCATGAACGTCGCCCGGTGCGTTGACGCAAAAGGACTCTCGGTGACGATCCCGTTCAAGGCTGACGTGATGGAATACGTGGATGAGGTGGACGAACATGCTGCCCGGCCGATCGGTGCAGTGAACACCGTGGTCTTTGCCTGCGGGACGGCGATCGGGTATAACACCGACTGGCTTGGCGTGAGAAAGCCACTCGTACAGCTGAAAGGGGCAAAAGCGGTGCTGCTCGGGGCCGGGGGTGTGGCGGCAGCTGCTGCGTATGCGCTTGTTGATCTTGAAATGGATGTGACAATCTTAAACCGGACACCGGCGAATGCAAAAATCCTTGCGGACCGGTTTGACTGTAAGTCGGCCGACTGGGATGCATTCGACGGGATAAAACCGGATCTGATAGTGAATGCCACACCGCTCGGTATGCAGCCCGATACCCGGAGCCCCCTGAGGGAGGACCAGATCCTCTCCAACATGACCATTTACGATCTGGTCTATACCCCGCCCGAGACTCCGCTGATCCAGGCAGCGCGAAAGAAAGGATGCCACACCATCCTTGGGACCGAGATGTTCATCCACCAGGCGCGTGAACAATTCTATCTGAACTTCGGTATCGATGTACCGGACGCAATCATACGGGAGCTGGTCGCATGAACACCTTTGGCAGAAATTTCATGTGCACAACATTCGGGGAGAGCCACGGGCCGGCACTGGGCGTGGTTATTGAAGGGTGCCCGGCAGGCATGGCACTAACGGAGAACGATATCCGCCCCCTCCTTGACCGGAGGCGTCCGGGCACATCCCCGCTCACCTCACCACGACAGGAGACTGACAGGGTGGAGATTCTTTCCGGCATTTTTGAAGGAAAAACCACCGGCACACCAATCGCTCTCATGGTGCGAAATGAGAATGCACAGTCAAAGGATTACGAAGAACTCCGGGAAAATTTCCGCCCGGGTCATGCCGACTACACATTCCAGGAGAAATACGGGATCCGGGATCACCGGGGCGGCGGCAGGAGTTCAGGCAGGGAGACGCTCTCCCGCGTGGCAGCCGGAGCCGTGGCGATGAAGTGCCTTGCGGCCCGGGGAATCACTATCGCTGGCACAATCAGGGAAGTGCATGGCAAAACCGTGCCTGCGGAGATGGAACGAGAAATCCTCGCCGCAAAGGCAGCCGGGGATTCAGTTGGCGGGATCGTGCAGCTGACCGCAACCGGATGCCCCACCGGGCTTGGCGATCCGATCTTTGGGAAACTCGATGCCCTCATTGCCGGTGCCATGATGGGCATCGGGGCGGTCAAAGGGGTGGAGATCGGGGACGGGTTTGCTGCTGCACGGAAATTCGGCAGCGAAAATAATGACCCTATGACTACTGACGGATTTTTGAGCAATCACGCGGGTGGGATCATCGGGGGAATCTCCTCTGGGCAGGACATTGTCGTAAGAATTACGGTGAAACCAACGCCCTCCATTGCAAAGGTCCAGCAGACCCGGGATATTCACGGAAATGTTTGTGAGATTTCCGCAGGTGGCAGGCACGATCCCTGCATCGTCCCCCGCATTGTACCGGTAGCAGAAGCCATGCTCGCGCTCGTGCTCATCGACTGCGTACTGGAACAGATGAAATACATGAAGTGAAAACGCCCCGGGTAAGAACCTTATCCGGGTAATCACCCTATGGTGGCAGGGACCCGGGTGCTGCCTGGACAGGAATACCTGCGATAATCATTGCAAACATTTTCCTCATTATCGCGAGGTTTTTCCTTTTTCCTGCGGTTTTAAGAAAACGTTTTCCTTCAGCTACCGGGCCTGAAATTCGATTACTTTTTCTTTTTTGGCTCTGTAGAAACGCCCATGAACAGAAGTTCACACCCGGACAATGAAAATCATTACCACGATCTGGTGTAACGATGATCCCCCGCCTCAGGGCCTCTCTCTAGGCACGGCGGGGCAAGAAGGTTTCCTGCATTTTTCTTTTAAGTCATTGTTCCGCCGCGGGGGCGCCCCGGGGCTCCCTGACATCCCCGATGTGCCGCGGTATCATGTGACAATGGTAGTGCATCACAATCTGCCCTGCCGCTTCGCCAGCAGGTAAACCCGCTGTTGTACCCGGCCTGCCTGACAAGAAGTCTCGTACTTTAATTCCCGCCCGGAATAAAAAAAAAAGAGATTTACCGATTTTAGTAACCCGGATTGTTCATTGTCCGGGGCGGCACGAGAGTCGACACGGCGGAGACACCGGAGATATTTGCGGCAAAAAAATCAGTACTGTACTTCTGTGAGGGTATCACCCGGCTTTTTATCTTCGACATAATAGTACAGGGGCATGCCCTTGTACGCGAGCTGGGATGTGCCATCGGCTCGTGTCACAAACGTGAAATCCTTGGGATTTAAGGATGACGGAGTGGAGATAAGGCGGGGACCGAATACCGGGAGTTCCGCAAGGCCGTGGCCCCAGAGGGTACTGTTCCCCGGGGTATCTTGTATGAAATAGTAGAGCGTCTTTCCTTTCGAGTCCGTGAGATAGGAACCGCGCTCCGGGGACTCGGCGATCAGGATTTTCTCAAAGGGCGTTGCCGCGAACCAGACCTTGTTCGCATTGTCGCCATTCACATCGCCGGCTTTGGCATCGGCCTTGTAGGTATAGAGCCGCAGGCCATTGTACGTGACCTGTTTTGCGCCGTCAGGCTGGGTATTGAGGTTGAAATCCGCCGGGGAGAGCGGGGCGGAGACCCGGATGGTGTCTGTCGAGAAAGCAGGCCAGGTATCAGCACAGGTTCCCGTGCAGGCGCTGGTATTGCTTTCCACATTATCCTTTGTGAAATAGTATAAGGTCTTTCCCCCGGCATCCACGAGAACCGTGCCCAGGGAGGAATTCACAGTCCCGATGGTGTCTGCGGATTTTACTGCGGTCGGCTGGAGATTCGGGACGGGAGTTGCCGGAGTGGTTGCCGGCTGCTGCGTGCACCCGGCAAGCAGGAGCATGCCGATGACAGAAAGCACAAGGAGAATTACATGTTGGTTTTTCATACGTTCATCTGTTGTTATCCGGATACTACCAGGATAATCTAATAACCCTAATACAGGTTCCTGTTATTTAAAAGGTGAGTGAGCCAATACGAAAGAAAGTGTGAGGGGATTTCCCCGGTTCTCCGGGGTTCCGGAATTTTCTTTTTTAGTGTAGAGGGAACCTGCTCAGAAAAAGATGATTTGCTTAATAATACCCGCCACCCGTGGCGAGCCCGTCAATGATCTTATAGCGGGTACCGGCAGAGACAACAAATACCTCGCACCGGTCATTTCCCCGGGTGTCGGGGGCGACGATTTCATCACCGGGGATAGGTTTCTTGCCATCACTCATGGTATATTCCGTGAAGGTACCATCCGCTGCGTACACCCGCATCATAATCTTTGTCAAAAAGATCTCTCCGAGCCCTCCCTGGAATTGTAAATGGATCTCTGAGGTCGGGCGGTCTTTGGTGAGTTCAATATTAACCCGTCGTTCCGTGGGCAGGATCTGGACGGGTTCTGTTGTCGGCGTGGTGACGGGTGTTGCAATAGTTACGGGTTGTGTTGTTGGTGCCGAAACAGCCAATGGAGTAAGAGCCGGTGTTGCCACCGGGATAGCAGTATCTGGTCAGGAACTGGAAGTGCAGCCCGAAAAGAGTACGCAGAGCAGGATCACGAGACCTGGTATCAGGCATTTGACGCGTTTCATGTCAAGAGGCTTGTTGCGAATCCCTATTTCTGATTTGCGCTTGCATGGTTACGCAGGATCCATTTTGACGATGGGATCCGGGCACACGAACGAAAGAGACTGCGTGCCGGATCTTAAAAGAAATCGAAGTAAAAACGAGAGCGAATCACCGGGGCATCTTCCCGGTCACGGTCGGATTCTTTGTATGCGAGACCCATTCGGTGAACCCGCCTTCGTACATCACCACATCAGGGTACCCGAGATACCATTTCAGGATTATAAAAACTGAAGCTGCTGTCCTTCCCGTGCCACAGGAACAGATGATCGTTTTTTCCGGCGTGATCCCCAGATCGGTTAAGATGGTGCGGATCTCTCCCTCCGGTTTTAAGAGAGTGGCGTTATCCGGATCCATCAGATGGAGTGCCTGGAGGTTGACTGCCCCGGGGATATGACCAGGCCGTCTCCACGGGCCCTGGGCCCCATACCATTCTGCCGGCCGGGTGTCTACCAGTACCACGTCCGTATGATCCTTTATGCGGACACATTCTTCGCAGGCGATGAAGAGATCGACGGGCACCTCAACGGTAAATCCCGATGGCAGGCACTCCCCGTAATCCTGTGAGAGCGGGCGGCCTTCGGCTCTCCACTGCTCAAGGCCACCATCGAGTATCATTACCCGCCGGCACCCGAACCGGACAAGGGGATAGGCTACAAATGCCGCTTCCAGCCCATCACCGTAAGCCGCTTCCAGCGGGTTTTTCGGCCGGCCTTCCGAATACACAACGATCGTGCTGTCCTGTTCAAACCCGAGCGTGCGATAGAGTACCTGTGCCAGTCCGGCAGGGATCCAGCGGATGGGTATCTTTCCGATATGCATGCGAAAGAGCGCTTCGTGGACATGGATGGCACCGGGGATGTGTCCCGTGATAGGCATGGTTGTTCTGCCGGCAGTCGACAATGATCAGGCCGGCATCGTTCCGGTGAGCTGCCAGCCATTCAGGTACTACCCAGCTGATTATGCCGCGTGATGTACGTTCGGGTTGAGTCTCTGTCATGTAACCAGATCATTCTCCCAGGGATTTTTGCCGGATGTACGGTATTAACACTCTTTTCACCGGAACGGTTATAGATTGTGCATAGTACCGGAAAAGATCCGGGTAATACGTACCGATGGTATACCATTGCAGTGCAGGAATTATGGGATTCACCCTCCAATCTGCAGGAAGCATCAACGTGTTATTTGATATTAGTTGGATTTTTCCCGGGCTAAAAAAATATTTATTTAGTTGTTGTTAAAAAATGAAAACTGTTTTTCCAGTATTTATCATACTCGCGGAACAAGGCCGGGTTCTGCCTTCTTATGTACCAGCGCCGGATAAACAGCCCACACCAACGCGTCCGATACCACAAACCCCGACAAGGGCAGCGTTGGTGAATGGGGAACCGGCATCCGGTACGGCCGGGTGTGTTGCAGTAATCGGTGCCGGGAAAATTCCGGGTAGGGAGATACGATCAAAATCCATATTTTTTTAAAAAGAGATTTACGGAAATGTTTCTACCCGTATTTTTGTGAAAAAATTTCAAAACGGCCGGAACATTTTTTTTTATATTCAGGTTTCTTTCAGAAATTTTTCTTTTCTGAATCTTTAAAATACCCGGATGTCTGCGAAAAAAAGTTCCCGGAAAAACCCGGGCAACTTTTTTTTTTCAAAAAAAAAATTTTCAACTCACCCGCCATCCCACCCCCCCCACAACTCAGCAACCCCCGGCTAATCACCATTTATCTCTGCTTATAATACCTCAATCACCAAAATACCCATAAATTAAGGCGCATATAATGCCCTCCGGAGCCCCGCATTGCGCTTTGGAGCCCCGAAATTCCGGACCCGCCCCGTTTTTCATCCTTCCTTCTTTTGACAGGGAAAATCCACCCAGATCTTAAAAAGGCCTTAATGAACCCGGATAGAGTAAATACGGCCTATGCAATCCCCGTTGGAATCCGGGCGTTTTACAGGTTTTTTCAGAAATGCCCCGTTTAGCAAACCGGGTATTTTGCGGGGTTTTTGGGGGTCGGACTACCGCCTCGGAAGGGGGGGTTCATACTTACCCGGGGTATCGGGTTTTTGTGGATTAGCCTGGGGTAATAGCGGTACAATGCGAAGAAGCGGGGAGAAGAGGGGGGACAATGTACAGACCGGTCCGGGTATTTTACCAGCAGCATTTTTTTGTCGGCAGAATATTTTCGGATTGAAAATTTCTTAAATTTGTTTCAGTAAAAAAAATGAAAATCCCGCTGGACCGGTTCCGGATTCTACGGTGCCGACCGGTCCTTTAAAAAAAATTATTCCAGCAGCAGTTTCTTCAGCGCAACAAATTCCTCAACCGAGTACTGTCCCTCCGCGGTTGTCTCCCCCATGTGACAGTACACCAGTTCAGAGCCAAAGAGCGGCAGCACTGCCCGGGCATAGCGGAACGCAGAGCCCATCACCCCGCAGCAGATCGGTTGTTTCACCGCATGGGTAAACGCGATGAGCTCGATGACATCATCCGAATTTGACGGCATCATAATAATCTTAACAATATCCCCGTACGCCCGGAGTTCGCGTTCCAGCACGAACAGCACGTGGATCGGCATCATAATCGGCGCATGGTGGGATGCGATGATCTTTGTGCCCGCCTCCTTAACGCAGACCGCGTTTTTCACAAACTGCTGTTCCACATCCACGTACTCAACAAGGGAGATGATCGGCCGGATCTTCTTCTCCCATTCCTTGCCGTCCCCAAAGAACTGGCCGCCCTCCCGCCCGGATCGCAGCGTCGCAATGATGGGAAGTGAAGAGATCTTTTTACACTGCTGCACCAGCTTCTTCGGGTTCCCGTCCATCAGGTCCAGCCTGAGTTCTATCATATCGGCTCCCTGTGCCTGTGCACGGGAAGCCTGGAGCGGATCCGTCAGCGCTGCAATGATCTTCATGTACCGTGGTGTTGGCCGGCAGTTCATAAAAAAGATACCCCGGAAACCGGTGCTGGCAATCAGCAGGAACAAAAAGATCCCGTGAGCGGATTTTTGCGGACCTCCCGAAATTCTGTTACCCTCCCGAAAGGTACCTGTTTATCCCCATTTAAGGCAATAGATCTATCACAGTCATGGAGAGCGTCGAAATCTCCCCCTATGTCCACCCGTTAACCGGCGCGATCGCGAAATGCGTAGCACTAGTCTTAATAATTCCCTGTGCAGCCGCATTCTTCCTCTCCCAGTTAGTCCCGGCAACCCTCGCCCTCAGCACCAGCACGCTCATCATCGAATACGGAGCAGCCCCTGTTGGAATCGGTCTTGGCCTGCATCCGGGATTTATCCTCGTTGTCCTCACCAGTGTGGCGCTGGGCATCACCCTGTGCATGGTCGACATCTTCGATACGCTCGGCCAGCATTCCGGACGGGTGGCACGGTTTCTCGCACGGTCAGAAGAGAAAGTAAAACAATCCACGCTCATTTCGAAATACGGCATCTACGGGCTTGTCCCCTGCGTCCTCACCCTCGATCTCTATGTCTGCCCACCGATCTCGTGGGCACTTGTCTGGCGCAGGGATCATTCGATCCTCCTGATCATGAGAGGGTTTATCGGGATCTCGGTCATCATGATTCTTGTAACGCTCGGGTTGTTCAGCATCATCTTTCATTAGCGAGGAGTGCCCCTTTGTCCGATCATCCACATATCCCCGCAAAAAAAATCCTACCTGAACTGCTCGCCCCCGCCGGCTCTCCCGAAGCATTCCGGGCAGCCATTGCCGCGGGCGCCGATGCCGTCTACCTGAGCGGAAAACGGTTTGGCGCCCGGCAGTTTGCTGCCAATTTTTCCGAGGCAGAGATTGAAGAGTCGATCCGTTTTGCCCATGCCCGTAACGTGCGGGTGTACGTGACGGTCAACACCCTCATCCATGACCCGGAGATCGCCGGCACGGTTGAATATCTCGTCTGGCTGTACGCGATCAGGGTGGATGCAGTTCTCATCCAGGATATCGGGATCGCTGCTTTGGCGCGGGAGATTATTCCCGGTCTTGTCATCCATGCCTCCACCCAGCTGACCATTCACAATCCAGAAGGAGTGCGGTGGGCAGCCGCACAGGGCATTTCCCGGGTTGTGCTCGCACGGGAACTTTCGCTTGCTGAAGTGGAGCGGATCGCCAATGATACAAAAGATACCGGTGTCGGGCTCGAAGTCTTTGCCCACGGGGCGCTCTGCTACGGGTATTCCGGGCAGTGCCTGCTCTCATCCGTCATTGGCGGACGGAGCGGAAACCGGGGCATGTGTGCCCAGCCGTGCCGGAAACCCTACACGCTCGTCACGGGACCGATCGATGCCTATGGCCGGCCAACAGAACTCCGTAATCTCCCTGCCCGGGAACAGTATCTCCTTTCACCAAAAGATCTCTGCACGTACCGGCACCTGCCGGCCCTGGTCGCGTCCCCCATTGCTTCGCTCAAGATCGAAGGGCGGATGAAATCCCCGGAGTACGTGGCAGTGGTTGTCGCTGCATACCGGCGGGCTCTCGATGCCATCAGCGCGGGAATACCCCTTCCTCCGGATGAGATGGACAACCTTCTCCTCGCGTTCAACCGGGGATTTACCAAAGGGTATCTTTTCGGCGACCGGCACCGGGCGCTCATGGGCAGGAGTGCTCCTGATAACCGGGGCTTGTATATCGGCATGGTGAGCCGGTACGATGAGAGAACGAGAATGGTCTCTGTCCGGATGGAGAGCCGGATGGTTCCCAAGCCCGGAGACGGACTCTTTTTTATCGGCCATGAACGACCGGAGGAGCAGTTCGGGTTCTCGCTCAACACGGTCCCGTTAAAGACCAACGATGAAATCCGGTTTGCCATCCCGTCTCCGGTGAGCCCGGGCACCAAGGTCTACATCACGTCATCCGTGGATCTCGCGGCCTGTGCCCGGCTGATCATCAGCCACCCTTCCACCGAACTGCGCCATCCGGTGCCGCTCGCACTCACGGTTCGTGTCGATGAGAAGGGCATGCTGACGCTCGATGGAGAGATCCACCCGGGCGACGGGCGGGAGATCGCCGTCTCCCACGCGCCCGGTATCACCCTTGTTCCGGCCCAGTCCCGCCCACTCACGGCAGAACTCATGGAGCAGCAGATGAGAAAGAGCGGCGGCACACCGTTTGTCATCGAAGCAGTGACCATGCAGTACCAGGGCAATCTCTTTGCCCCGACCGGGGAACTGAACCGGGCACGCCGGGAGTTCCTCACGCTCGCGGAATCTGCGCTCGTGGCCGCACCCCACCCTTCCGCAGAGCAGGTTGACCGTGCAAATGCCTGCTGCCGGGCCAAGTCTGCGGATTACCCGGCAACAACTGGCCCCACGACCCACCTGGCCCGGCTCGCCTCCCCGCTCCTGCTCGCAGTCTTTGCAGATTCACTTGATGCGATTCAGAAGGCAGCAGAGTCCGGAGCTGATCGGGTCTATTTCGAACCGGATCTTCCGGTCTCAACAACGGTCTCGTGCTGCAGTCATCCGGTCACGGGTGGGATCAAAGAACAGATCCGGTTGGCCGTGGAATTGTGCCGGGCCCGTAATATTCCCCTTCTCTGGAAATTCCCCCGGATTACCCGGACTGCCTTTTCAGACACCGTACTTCCCCTGGTGCCACGGATCGCCGAAACAGGAATCGCCGGCATTATGGTGGAGAACCCGGGCATGATCGATGCACTCCCCGGAATTGCACCCGGGTGCACCATCTCCGGCTCCACCGGGCTCAATGTCTTCAACCATGCAACCGTACAAAAATTTTCCCCCCCGTGTCACCTGCTCACCCTATCCCCGGAACTCTCCCGGGAGGAGAGCCGGTTCTTAATCTCTGCGGCACGCCGGCAGGGGTCAGGGGCAGCATTTGCCCTGGTCGTGCAGGGTACCTGCGAGGGGATCATCACCGATGACTGCCTGCTGGAGCCGTACCTGCATTGCCAGGGTGATCCCGGCAGGCAGAAGGATGTATTTTACGGGATCCGGGACTCCACGGGCCACATATTCCCGGTCCGCACCGACAGTGAATGCAGAACCCATATCGGCAACTCCGCAGAGCTCTGCCTTGTTGATCACCTTCCTGAAATCAGGGAGATGGGTATCAGTGAAGTGGTGATCGATGCACGGGGAAGGCCCGGGCCGTATGCTGCTGAAATGACGCGTATCTACCGCACCGCAATTTCTGAAACGACAACCCGGACAACCGGTACAGAAAAGCAGATACCGACACTCAAAGATCGTATCAAAAGGTGCTCTATGGGTGAGATCACGACGGGCCATTTCCTGCGGGGACTCAAAGAATCATAAAATCCGCTTCGCAGTGCAGGATATTTATAAAAACCTTCATCAGGTAAAAAACTGCAATCGTTTAATTAAGACTCAATTAAAATTAAGAAGTGTCAGATATGCCTTCACCACTGATCCTTGTCAACTTAAAAACGTACCGGGAGGGGATGGGCAACCGTGCCCACATGATCGCACAGGCGGCAGAGATCGTGGCGCGCGAAAGCGGGGTTACCATCGGCATCGCCCCGTCCTATATCGATCTTCACCCAATCAGTCATCACTTCGCTATCCCGGTCTATGCACAGCACGTGGACGGGTGCGAACCCGGGGCAAACACCGGGCATATTACCGTTGATGCACTCAAGAGCGCAGGTGCGGCAGGGTCACTGGTGAACCACTCGGAGCGGCGCCTCACTCTGGCAGATATCGAAGCTGCGGTCAGGGGTCTTGCGGCGCACAACCTCATCTCGGTGGTCTGTACCAACAACGAGCAGGCCAGTGCCGGTGCCGCTGCACTGGGCCCGGACTATGTGGCCATTGAGCCACCGGAACTTATTGGAAGCGGTGTCTCGGTCTCAAAAGCAAACCCGGATATTATAAAGCGTTCCGTTGCCGCGGTGCACGCGGTAAATCCCAAGGTAAAAGTCCTGACCGGGGCAGGAATCCAGTCCGGGGAATGCGTCAGGATTGCCGTAGATCTCGGAACTGATGGCGTGCTGCTCGCATCGAGCGTGGTAAAAGCAAAAGACCCGGGCGCGATTCTCCGGGATCTCGTAGCAAAACTTTAAAAAAAAAAGCAAAAATCCGGTTGTAACTTTTTTTTGTGAGGTTATCT
>JBAZRZ010000045.1:0-19305 GCA_041662685.1 Methanoregula sp. | reverse complement strand
ATACCGATCTGCAGGTAATTACCGGATTCACGATATCAAAAAGCCGGGTTCACGATTCAAAACACGCATTCATACTTCTGAAGATTGATTTCGTCCAGTATCGTAAACGTTTCCTGGTCGAAACCAAATTCTCTGTCCTGAAAAGAAGGTACGGGGCTGACCTGAAATCCCGTATATATCAGATCCAGATGAAGGAAATCTCATGTAAGAGCATTCTCGCGAACCTTGACAGGTTCATACAATTTGTTTGGAGCAAGGTTTTCTACAGGGCAAAAAATTTATAATGCACATGGTGAAAATGTTTGAAAAACAATTTCGCAGAAAAAATCTGTTCTGGTTAAAATCGGTCCGATTTCCGTTTGGGGATTTTAAAACGCGCAAAATCAATAATTATATATACAGAGGCATTGGATACTAAAAGTATGAGATCTCCTTTAAATATCAGAAGAGTCATTGAAGGGCGCCTGCAATCCTACCTTTCCCGTGACAGGACGGGGATACGGTGTGAAGTACTCAGGCTCTTTGTAAAGATCAAATCCATCACCATTGCCGAAATTGTTGCCGAACTGCAAAAGCAGTTTGTCGTAACATTCCATGCAATTGCATCCATGGTTAGCACCATTGCTTCCCGGATAGGTATACTCCATGCCACACGAAATAGTGGTGGAGTGAACAATTATGAACTCAAGGAAAAATATTTTGATGTCGTTATCAGGATTGTCGGCGTCTGCTGATGTTTAATTCTGATACATAACCGTTTTTACCGCAGACTTCCAATAATTACAGCATCATGCATACTGATTCCTATGACCGCTCTGGTTTGAGCGAAGTCATTATTGTTCCCGAAGTGATCGATTTTATCAATAAGCGGAACTGTGATTTTCGTATCAGCACTTCCTGCGGTGGACCAATTCTCCTACCAGTACAGGTTAAACCCCCAAAAAAAACAGACCTTCTCTTAAAAGCAGGGAACCATACCATCTATGTATCCATTCATCAGGCACGGTTCCTGCACAGCATCCATATGGAGATGATACCATTCTTTGATGATAACGATCTGATCAGGCACGAACGCTGATGAGTTTTGAAGAGATCTCTCACACGGCCGATGTGAAAATCCGGGCACGGGCACTGACACTCGATGCTCTTTTTACCGACGCATTCCTTGCGCTTATGCAGGTCGGGTATGGAACCGACCGCAAGGTTGGAATAATCAAAGAGATCCGGATCGAGTCTGAAGATATTGAATCACTCTTGTGCGACTTCCTCTCAGAAGTTCTTTTTATTGCTGAAGTTGAGGGACTGGTTTTTTCGCGGGCAGAGATAACAATCGATGGACTGCACCTGGCTGCAGTCCTCAACGGGGAATCCTTTGATCCGTTGCGACATTCCTCGGGAACAGAAGTAAAAGGGATCTCTTATTCAGGGCTCTTAATCCAGAAGGATGCGAACGGATATATGCTGGACATCTTATTTGATGTATAAGACCGGGCACAAAAAATGAGCAAGAGACCGGGGAACATCAATATGATTATTTGTTCAATAATTCCGAGGGGGAAGATGACTGATGCTTGACTGTGTGCAACAAACGGGGGTAAATGAATGGGAAGTACCTATAGGGTATGTTCCGGGCATGAGAGTACCGGGTAAATTTTTTCTCTCTGAATCGTTAGGGAGCAGCCTGGAAACCGGCGCAATCGAGCAACTGGCAAACGTTGCCACCCTTCCCGGCATAATCGGACATTCACTGGCTATGCCCGACATTCACTGGGGCTATGGATTTCCCATCGGGGGTGTTGCTGCCTTCTCGCTCGATGAAGGGGTAATATCTCCCGGGGGTGTCGGATTTGATATCAACTGCGGCGTCAGGTTGCTCACCACACCACTCGTACAGAAAGATGTTTCCGGTCGCCGTGACCTTATCGAGGAACTATTCAGGGCAGTCCCCACTGGTGTCGGGGGTAAGAGTTCGCTCCGGATATCTCCGCCGGATCTCGAGAGGATGATGATCAAGGGGGCAAGCTGGGCGGTTGATGCCGGGTATGGCGTCAAACGCGATCTCATCCGGTGTGAGGATGGCGGGTACATGAAACAGGCTGACAGCCGTACCGTGTCTGCAAAAGCAAAACAGCGCGGAGTCCCGCAAGGGGGGACATTAGGATCCGGCAACCATTTCCTCGAGATGCAGGTTGTGTCCGAGATCTTCGATCCTGAGGCAGCACAGGTATTCGGGCTTTCTCTGGGCCAGTGCTGTTGCATGATCCACTGCGGTTCGCGCGGACTTGGCCACCAGGTCTGTACCGATCATCTGAAACTTCTCGAAAGTGCAACAAAAAAATATCAGATTACCATTCCGGACCGGCAGCTTGCCTGCGCACCCATCCTGTCACCGGAAGGCAAGGATTATTTTGGCGCTATGGCTGCCTCGGCAAACTATGCATGGGCAAACCGGCAGCTCATCACGCATACCACACGACAGGTGCTTGCAAAGACGTTCCGGATCGATTACGAGGATATGCCGCTGGTCTATGATGTGGCGCACAATGTTGCAAAGATCGAAGAGCATGCAGTCAACGGAAAGCAGCAGAACGTCTGCGTTCACCGCAAAGGTGCCACCCGTGCGTTCGGTCCTGGATCGGATGAACTTCCTCCTGACCTCAAAAGAATCGGCCAGCCGGTCATCATTCCCGGCAGCATGGGAACATCTTCCTTTGTGCTGCGCGGAACAAAAACTGCCATGGAGACGACCTTCGGAAGTACCTGTCATGGGGCAGGACGTATCATGAGCCGGACACAGGCAAAGAAAAGTCTGAGCGGAAAATACATTACGGCAAATCTCTTAAAAGCAGGCATTATCGTGCGGGCACACAGTGATAATGCGATTGCCGATGAAGCACCGGAAGTCTACAAGTCCAGCGATGAAGTGGTGAATGTGGTACATGAGGTGGGAATTTCCCGGCTGGTGGCACGCCTTTCACCGTTGGGTGTGATCAAGGGATGAGTTACCGGGCAGGATTCGTCTGGGGAACTGCCCAGCATTTTAACCGGTTTATCGAGGATTGCGGAATTACCTGTGAACTTATCACGCCTCACATGCTTGCTGCGCCGTTCTACAGGGGAACCTTCAATTGCCTGATCATCCCGACGGGGTTTGCAAATCATCTCTATTCCAATCTT
The DNA here is from genome assembly GCA_041662685.1 of Methanoregula sp. GTDB lineage: Archaea > Halobacteriota > Methanomicrobia > Methanomicrobiales > Methanospirillaceae > Methanoregula. The sequence continues at coordinate 16,128 of JBAZRZ010000045.1, read as the reverse complement.
CTCCCGGCACTCCGGGCCGGTTCCCCACGGATAAAAAGATTTGTCGAGAACGGGGGAAACCTGCTGGTCTTTGGTGCTGCAATCGAAAAGCCGGATGTGTACGACTGGCTTCCCTTCACCGTAACCTACCGGCACGACTGCCATCCCCGCCGGATTGATTGTGTCCCGGCATCAGAAACGGGCACCTTGATTGACGATTATGATCCCTCATGTATCGAGTGCGATGGCTCCTTTGTGTCACACGAGGGAAACCGTGTGGGCAGCGCAGAGTCCACGGATGTTATTATTGAAAAACAGGTAGGACGGGGGAAAATTGTGGTAACCAGTGTGCATGAATATCCCTCTAAAAAATTCTTAAAAGCGTTTTGTTCTGCGGGATTAGAAACCACATTTTAAAAAAAAAAAGGATCCCCATTTTAGGAATTTGTTTTTTCCGGAGTTTCCCGACAGGGAAATTATTGCGTTATACACAATATTCATCTAGATAGAGAATAACCGGAGTTATGAGGTAAGTCACATGCACCGCTATACGCTATCATGCAGCGCCGAAGCAGCCGATCTGGAACCTTTCGTGATTGCAATCCATGAACTGATCCACCGTCTTCCCGTAACAGCAAAATCCCTGGAGAAGGACGGGATACGGGTTGAAGGTGGCAGGGTTGTCGATCGACACTACAACGGTCCGATCCTTATTGAAGCGATCACGACAAACCGCACGATAAAAATCACTCCATCCAGCGGTGCATATAAGGGCGTTCCCGTTAATGTCACACCCATCAGGGATCGGGATGGAAACGCAATCGGTGCAATTGGTATAGTCGATATAACCGGTATTTTTGATCTTGCAACGCTCATGGAAAACCAGTCCGCAATAATAAAACAGGTATGTGGCAAAGATCTCTGTCCTCTCCCCGAAGAACAGAGTGATTCCCGGCGGTGAATTTAATGCCCGATTCCACATTCAGAGTACTTGAGATCCTTGAACGAGCTGAGGTACCGGTATCCGGAGAGACGATAAGCAACGAACTGGGGGTCACCCGTTCAGCGGTCTGGAAGCAGATAAAGGAGCTGCGCCTGATGGGGTATATCATCTCTTCCTCGCAGAAAGAGGGATATCAGCTCACCCAGTCAAGCAGCAGGCTGCTCCCGCATGAGGTGCGTAAAAAGATTAAGACGCAGTTCATTGGAAAAAAATTGCGCTACCTGAAAAATACCCCTTCCACAAACGCCATCGGCAAACAGATCTGCCAGGAAGGAGATGTGGAAAAACTTGACGGAACCGTGATCATTGCCGAAGAACAGAGCGGGGCAGTAGGCAGGATGGGGAGGGCATGGATCTCACCGGGCGGGGGAATCTGGATCACCATCATCCTAAAACCAAGCGTGCCCGTAGATCATATCTTTATGATCACGATGGCAGGATCAATTGCCATCGCCAAGGCAATACGCAAGGAGTTTAAACTCGGTGCCCTGATCAAATGGCCCAACGATATCTTCATCGGCAATAAAAAAGTTGCAGGCCTTCTTTTAGAACTTGCAGCAGAAGCAGACACGGTCCATTATTGTCTGCTCGGTATTGGGGTGAACGTGAATGTACCCCTCAGCAATTTCACTCCTGAACTCCAGAAGGTTATTACCTCGATCAGTGCTGAAGTTGGCCATGAAGTGGATCGTGTTGCCTTCCTTGCCCGTATCTTAAAAGAATTCGAGAGCCGGTACCTTCTCTTAGAGGAAGGAGAATATGATACCATATTACGAGAGTGGAAGAGCCTGTCCTGTACCCTGGAAAACCATGTGCAGATCCGGACGCTCAAGAACAGCTTTGAAGGAGAAGTAGTGGATATCGATGAGTTCGGTGCGCTGATCATAAGAAAAGAGAATGGAAAACTCGAACGCGTGATTGCGGGTGACTGCTACCAGCAGTGACTTAAGCGGTATTTTTTTATCGTCAACCACTAAATTCTTTTAGGTTGACGATGTTTGGGAATCTGAAACGATCCAGAATTATTGCCCTGTCTGCGGTATTTATCGCCCTTATTGCACTGGGCAGTTGGGTATCAGTACCGTTCTTTCCGGTGCCACTGACCCTCCAGACACTTTTTGTCCTGCTCGCGGGCGCAGTCATGCGCCGGTATGCCGTGATCCCGGTTACTTTGTATATTTTGCTGGGCGCGCTTGGACTGCCGGTCTTTCACAACGGGATTGCCGGCATTGGCATCCTCCTGGGACCAACCGGAGGATACCTGGCAGGTTTCATCCCGGCTGCACTTATTGCAGGTCTGGCCTATGAAGTATCAGCAGCCAGGGTCCGGGTTATCGGACTGGCCGCTACCACTGTGATCATTTATGCCTGCGGCATCAGCTGGCTCATGTATTCGACCGACATGGGTATCGTTGCTGCATTGTCAATGGGAATGGTCCCGTTCCTTCCCGGCGATCTGATCAAAGGGTCGGCTGCATATCTGATAACAAAGAGACTTTCATGATTGAACTGTCCGGGCTCCGTTACCGGAATATCAAAATCGATACGCTCACGATACCTCCCGGGATAACCTCCGTGATCGGACCAAACGGGAGTGGCAAGACAACCGTTCTCCGGCTCTGCTCAGGTATTGCCGAACCGGAAGCCGGAGTGATCCTGATCGATGGCAAAACGCCAAGGGAGACTGATGTCGGCTGGGTAAACGAGTTTCCGGATAAAAATATTCTTTTTTCCCGGGTGTCAGATGAGATCGCATCTGCCCTTCGTTTTTCCCACCAGTCCTGCCGGCAGACAGAGAGTGCAGTGCTCGCAATTGCACAGACAATGAATATTATGCATCTTCTTAACCGATCGATGAGGGAACTTTCCGGCGGGGAAAAAGTGCTTGTCGCGCTCGCAGCCGCTCTGGTCCAGCACCCGAAAATCCTGGTGCTTGACGAGTATGACTCACATCTTGACGAGACTCGCTGCCTCCAGATCGAAGGAGTGATACGAGCCTGCGCCGTCCCCTATGTACTTCGCTGCACCCAGCAGATGGATACAGCTGCCCGGGGAGATTATCTCTTATATCTGGAAGACGGCGCTATTTTGCAAAGCGGGAGTCCGGCCCGGGTCTTTGCATCCCTGAACAAAACCCCGTTCTACCCCTTATCGTGGCGGTGCAGTGTATGAGGCTGCACCTCAATGCAACCCGTGCCTGCCGGGGCGACTGGTCACTTGCTGCACACGGCACGTTTTGTGAGGGCATGCATCTGGTTAGCGGGGATGTCGGAAGCGGAAAATCAACCCTTGCACTGATGATGGCAGGGCTGTTGTCGCCCGGAGAGGGCAGCATAGTACGGGAGGGTGTTTCGTCCAGTATGATCTCCCTGCAATTTCCGGAATATCATGTTACGGGCTCTACGGTTGCCGAAGAATGCAGGTCGTGGGGACTTGACAGTGAATCGGTCCTTTGCAACGTAAACCTCATGGATAAGCGTAATGTTGCGCCGCTCACGTTAAGTCGTGGTGAATTAAAACGCCTCCATCTTGCCTGCGTACTGGCAAAACAGTATGATCTTCTCCTGCTCGATGAACCGTTCAGTTCCCTGGACGCCAGAGAGAAAGAACGAGTATGTGAACACCTCTCCCGGAGAACGGGAGGAATAACAATCCTGTTCACCCATGAACAGGCCATCTTTCCCCGGGTAGATCAGACCTGGGAGATAGAACAAGGCGTATTGATCGATCGCGGGGAGCTGCCGGATGCACTTTCCCGGTGGGCGCATGCACCGGTGCTTATCAACAAAATGATCGCATCCGGAAAAGATCTGAAAAATATTTCGCCCTTGGATCTCCAGGAGGCCGTGTGCAGGACATAAGGATGCGGATCGGTACTGCAACCGTCCTCACGCTCGTGGCTTTTTTCAGTGTGGTGGGAGCTGCGGGCGTCTTTGTGTGGTGGCTTGTCTTTACGCCACGATTCCAGGAAATAAAGAAAATCCGGATGGTCACCGGAACCCTCGTTATGATCGCCCTCGCTGCACTCTTCATATCAGTTACCGGTGGGGATGGACCATCCTATCTCATCAGAATGATCGCAATTGTGCTTATCGGGATCTGGCTCTATAGCGAGCGGGAGACCGGGGAATTTTTGCATCTCGGGGTCTGGTTGCTGGGAAACAGAACTGGGTTTGAGATCGGTATGATCGCAGAGATGGGCATGCAACAGGCAGAATCTCTTGCAGCAGATCTTGATCGTATCCACATGGCCATGAGGATCAAAGGACAATCCTGGGGTGTAAAAACCCTCGCACCTGCCGGCCTTATTCTGGTTACTGATGCACTTCTCCGGGCCCAGGATACAGCAGAACTGATGGCAGTGAGAGGATTTTGTAACGGGGGTTCATTCTGTCCAAAATTCACGCACAGAAGCTCGGATCTGATTGCGGGCATGGCAGCAATGGTTGTGGGATTTTTTGCGTTCGTTCCCGTTAGTGAATTTTTAATACTTTAACGGTGAATTTTATGAGGCTGAATAAACTCCTGCTGGCCTCATGAGGTTTATCCAATGCACCCTACAGCTTCAAAAAAAATCCTTATCACCGATACAACCCTCCGGGATGCTCACCAGTCGCTCATCGCGACACGGCTCCGGAGCGAGGATATGCTCCCCCTCGCACGGGAGATTGACCCCTGCGGTTTTTTTTCAGTTGAGGCCTGGGGCGGCGCCACTTTCGATACCTGCATACGGTTTTTAAACGATGATCCCTGGGATCGCCTGGTCGCACTTAAAGGCGAACTGAAACACACCCCCATCCAGATGCTCCTGCGTGGCCAGAACCTTGTCGGATACCGTCACTACCCGGATGATGTGGTAGATAAATTCGTTTCAGCGGCCCATAAAAACGGCGTGGATATCTTCCGGGTGTTCGATGCCTTAAACGATATCCGGAACATGAAACGTGCCATGGACCAGGTGAAAAATGTCGGGGCGCACCTTCAGGGCACCCTTTCTTACACAACAAGTCCTGTCCACACCACCCGGACATTTATCGATATGGCCCAGGAACTCTACGCGCAGGATTGCAATTCGATCTGCATCAAAGATATGGCAGGTCTCATCATGCCGGCTGCGGCAAGAGAGCTGATCACCGGAATCAAGAAGACCGTGGACATTCCGATATGCCTACACAGTCATTCAACGAGCGGGGTCGCCCCGATGAGTTACCAGGCTGCAATTGATGCGGGCGTTGACATACTGGATACCGCAATGTCACCCTTTGCGATGGGGACCTCCCAGCCGCCCACAGAAAGTGTAGTGGCATCCCTGATTGGTACTCCAAGGGAGACCGGGATCGACTTGATCAAACTCCGGGCTGTCCGCAACATCTGCATGCAGGTACGGGAGAAATATGCCGGGCTGATAAGCCCGATATCCGAACGCATCGACAGCGATGTGCTCATCTACCAGCTCCCGGGCGGCATGATCTCAAACACGGTCTCGCAGTTGCAGGAACAAGACGCCCTTAACCGGTGGGAAGAAGTCCTTGCAGAGATCCCACGGGTCCGAAAAGATCTCGGTTACCCCCCCCTCGTCACACCCACCAGCCAGATTGTCGGAACACAGGCTGTGCTCAATGTACTGGTGAACGGCCAGCGCTACCGGAACGTGACAAAGGAAGTCAAGGATTATGTGCACGGATTCTATGGCAAGTCCCCTGCACCGGTAAGTGATGAGATCCGGACCCTGATCATCGGCAATGATAAGGTTATTACCGTCCGCCCTGCGGATCTGCTCGAACCGGCCTACGAATCCATGAAAGCAGAAGCAGAAAAAGCAGGACTCGTAAAAAAAGAAGATGATATCCTCACGTACATTCTCTACCCGGCCATAGCTCCCTCGTTCCTCAAAGGCGAACGAAACAAAGAAGAGATCCCTAAAAAACATGCTGAAATAAAACCTCCGTCCGATACACCCCGCCAGATGGAAGTCGAAGTGGACGGGGAAATCTTCTCAGTCCGGATCGTATCGGTGGGCGGTACCAACGTTAATGTGACCAGTGTCACTCCTCAAAAAGTTCCTCGGGGTGAAGTTGCCGGTGGTATCAGGAGCAACATGCAGGGCATGGTATTGCAGGTGCTCGTGAACCGTGGTGCAACAGTCAAAAAAGGAGACACGGTGCTCGTTCTTGAAGCCATGAAGATGGAAAACCCCATTCACAGCCTGGTCGATGGCCAAGTCATGGAGATCTTTGTCGATACCGGCGATGTCGTCAAGAATGGCGATGTCCTGCTGGTGGTGCAATGAAATTTTTTGAAAAACTTTTAATCGCCAACCGGGGCGAGATCGCTATCCGCATCATGCGTGCGTGCCGCGAACTCGATATCGAGACGGTTGCTGTCTACTCTTCTGCCGATAAAAATGCACTGCATGTCAAATATGCCGATGAGGCATTCCATGTCGGCGATGCACATCCCTCCAAAAGCTACCTGAACATGGAGCGGATTGTCGACATTGCCAAAAAGAGCGGTGCAGAAGCGGTACATCCGGGATATGGGTTTTTAGCCGAGAATTACCGGTTTGCCAAACTCTGCCAGGATGAAAATGTCATCTTTGTCGGACCGCGCTGGAAGACTATCAAAGCAATGGGATCGAAAATCAGCAGCAAGCAGATGATGCAGAACGCCGGCGTCCCGGTTATTCCCGGCTCTGATGGCGGTATAAAAAACATTGACGAGGCAAAAAAGGTTGCCGCAGGGATCGGTTACCCGGTGATTGTCAAAGCGAGCGCCGGGGGCGGGGGCATCGGTATGCAGATCGTGCAGGATGAAAAAGGACTCGAAGATGCAATCACCGCAAGCATACGCATTGCCCAGTCTGCATTCGGTGACGCCACGGTATTTATCGAGAAATACTTAATCAAGCCACGGCACATCGAATTCCAGGTGCTTTCCGATGAGCACGGCAATGCCATTCATCTCTATGACCGTGAATGTTCGATCCAGCGCAGGCACCAGAAATTAATCGAGGAAGCACCCTCACCGATCATGACACCGGAACTGTGTGACCGTATGTCCCGGTCAGCCCTCACGGTGGCAGAAGCATCGGACTACACCAATGCCGGGTCGGTAGAATTTCTCTACAGTGAGGGAAATTACTATTTCATTGAGATGAACACCCGCCTCCAGGTAGAACACACGATCACCGAGTTTATCACCGGTATCGATCTGGTCAAACAGCAGATTGCTGTTGCGGCCGGCGAATCGCTGCCTTTTTGCCAGGAGGATATTTCTATCCGGGGTCATGCTATTGAGTGCCGTATCAATGCAGAAGACCCTCTCAATAATTTCGCTGCGGACCCCGGTAAAATTATCCGTTACCGTTCACCGGGAGGACCCGGTATCCGGGTGGACGGTGGCATCCACATGGGTTACACGATCCCGGCAAATTACGATTCCATGATTGCAAAACTGTGTGCATGGGACCGTACCCGGGCGGAGGCAATCCGGAGGATGCGCCGTGCCATCTCTGAATATATCATCCTTGGCATCAAAACGACACTCCCCCTCCACTATGCGATCATGAACAACCAGCAGTTTGTCGAGGGAAACACGCATACCCACTTCCTGCACGAGGAACATATCTTCGATACACTTGAGGGATACACCCGGGATGAGGAAGCCCGGATGCAGACACTTGCAGAATCTTTTGAGCAGGGGAAAAAAGTCGCCGCAGTATCTGCCGCAGTCAACCAGCACCTGCAGCAAAAAAAGGATTGATACCCGATTAAAACGGTCTATCAGAACCTTTAATAGTTTTTACTGCGTTTTTATTATGCACTTTTGTGCTGCGGTGGCCTAGCTGGTTAGGGCGCCAGACTCATAGAGTTTATCGAACGTTTTTTTTTAACGTTCCGGCTTGAGATATCTGGAGATCGGGGGATCGTAACCCCCCCGCAGCATTTTGTCCTGTAACCATTTTTTTTAATTATTGATAATTAAGGGCCCGATTTCCATTCGGATTGCTAAATATGCAGTGAATATTACTCAATCCTGCTCCATCCGGCGATATATTTATTTGCCGTTTCGACAAGCACCATACGGTAATTTGGAGTGAAATTATGCTTTTAGCAAATGCAGCTGTAGGATTAATCCAGCTAATCATTGCCATTATCTTTGCCGTTGTGGCACTGTATGTTGGCTTTGCGGTGTTTGGAAAGATCACAAAGGGCATTGATGAGGAAAAGGAACTTGCAAAGGGAAATGTCGCTATCGGTATCCTTGGTGCATCAGTCTTTATTGCACTTGCACTTGTTGTCCAGTCCGGCGTATCCGGATTATCGGTAGGAATCAACGAGGCACTGACGGTCGATATCCTGTCGGGTAATGGTATGACAGCAATCGCTATTGCAATCATCCAGCTCATTCTGGGCATTGTGCTTGCGGTCGGTGCGATCTATCTTGCGCTCAACGTCCTTGATAAACTGACAAAAGGTGTCGAAGAGTTTGAAGAGCTCAAGAAAGGTAATGTTGCAGTGGCACTCGAGATGGCCGGCATCATTATCGCTGTTGCTGTCATCATCCAGTCCGGTGTTATTGGCATCACTGCAGCAATCGTATAATCTTCTTTCTTTTGTATTCTCCACTAATCCCGGGAATTTTTATCATATTCGACCGTTTCGTAGAAATGAAATGCCATTTTAATACGATTGCTTTGCTTCACCATAAAATGGTAAACACATCATCATTTGGGATGTTGATGGAATCTCATTAAAAGCAATTTGATCATGATTTTTTCCTTCCAGAAGGGATTGTGAGGAAACCTTGACTGCGGGTTGTCAGATAGGGAAGGTTATCATGCTCACATTTATTCATGTGGATAGTGATGGTGAAAATGGAAATGATTGAATTGGCCCCATGCCCTAAAACGTCTGAACCGCTGCGGGAACGCCCCTTTTTTTTGGCGGCGGGGGTATCATTTCCGGATTCGTGGGGGTGAAGGCTTCCTTCAGGGTAACCGGATTTTTTTAAAATGACAATGAGATTTTTTCGATTTCAACCGGTCACATACCGGCCTTTTTTGTACTTCCATACCGGTTTATTGTCTGGATAAGTTCAGCAAAACCGTCCATCTCCAGAGCAAGCACCTGATCCCGGGTCATACCCATACTGGTTTCGGCATCCGCAGTCAGCTGATCTGGCCCACGGATCACCTCACGATCCACACCATCTCCTGACAGTATTTCCTGCGCTTCAGGATCAAACACAAACGCCCGCCCGGGAATGATAACTGCACGTTCGAGCGAAGAAACATTGAGTTTCCGAAGATCATCTGTTGTGATAAGACAAGCAATATCTTTACTCGTGGAAACAACGGGCACTTCCGCTCCACAGGCTGACAGGATTTTTTCGATATAGGGAACTGCCACACTTCCGCTGATGACCGTTGCCCTCCGGGTTACCCGGGGAAGTTTCTGTATCAGTTCCGGTTCGCTGATAATCGCAAACGGAGAGCCGATATCCGGATCCCACAGGGGAGTTCCGGCAATCTTCATATCGAATTTCCCGCTCAAATCGGCGATCAGGTCCCGGAAAGATTCCACGGTCTGCACCTCCTGATTTTTGAGGATGGGGCCATTTCCCAGGATCAAACCCTGTTCAGTTGTGTTTGCAAACCGCATCAGGATTAATCCTTTGGCTCCACAGGCATCCAGCCATTCGCAGGTTTGCTCGAGAATTTTTCCATCATTGATCCCCGGAAGAATAACCGCAGCTGCATATACATCAGCAGCCTCGCACAACCGTTTCACAATTTTTATGGAGGTTTCCGGGGTCGGATCATGCATGTAACGCTTGCGAAGAGCCGGGTCTGATGCAAAGACGGTAAACGATATTTCTGAAAGGCCATTATCGATCAGGAGATCGGCAACCGCAGGATCATCCCAGCCTTTGCCACTCGTATAACCGATATGAAGCGGCGCCTCCATACTGCCAAGGAGTTCAATAAGTTCGGTAAACCGGGGATAGCAGCTCGGATCCCCGCCACCGCTGATGGTGATCCGGTCGATCTCTCCACTTTTTGCCTGGAGGTTGGCCAGAACCTCGTCCGCGATATCCTTGAGATCCTTAAATCCGCTGTACTCTTCCTTGACACCACGGGTACAGTAATCGCAACCTTTTTTGAACGGGAGGCAATACCGGCACCCTAATGGCTGGACACCCTTGACGTTTTTGAAGTAGCAATATTCGCAGAAACCGCGGCAGTTAATGCCCGGACTTCCCCCGATGTCAACGGTCAGTTGGGTCATCTGTGTATGTGATCTCCGTTGTTGTGCGTAAAATGTGTTTGGAAATGTGAATACCGTTATACTCTTACTAGGGGCGGGATAAAATTCCACGATTGGGATCGGATGAGAGCATTAACCAGAACGATCCTTTCCCAACATTGGATAAAAAAATTTCGCTGCGTCCCCAAAACGGGAGAGAACTACTCAATTGTTGTCAGGTCCGCAATCAGATCAGGTCAAAAGGCTGACATGTGTCAGGCTTTATCTGTTTAATTATGTGCGGGACCCTGCCATAGAGTGTGAAGGGAAGGCAATTCTATCCGTAAATACCTCAAAATCGGCACCATCTTTTTTACCAGTAAATTCCTATAGTATATGGCGCCTCAGTGGCTTAGTTGGCAGAGCGGCTGACTTGTAATCAGCAGGTCCCGTGTTCAAATCACGGCTGAGGCTTTTTGAATTTTATCCATTTTCGTTTTTTAACCACGTCCAATACATTGAAATTTCCCTGAATGTTATAATTATTTAGATCGGGTTCATTATGACAAAAAAGGCATTTATCACCGGCATAACAGGGCAGGATGGCTCTTATCTTGCAGAATTATTACTCTCCAAAGGCTATGAAGTCCATGGTCTGATACGTCGTTCATCAACATTTAACACGAGTCGCATTGATTCTATTTATCTCGATCCCCATGATCCCAAAGCACGGCTGTTTCTCCATTATGGAGATCTTTCGGATTCCGAGCAGATTTCAAATGTGATGTATAATATCTGCCCGGACGAAGTCTATCATCTTGGCGCACAGAGCCATGTCCGGGTGAGTTTTGACACACCGGAGTATACCGGAAATGTTACGGCCCTTGGGACAACCCGTCTGCTTGAGGCAGCCCGCAGGAGCAACAACAATGTCCGGGTTTACCAGGCTTCATCCAGTGAAATGTTTGGCGCTGCATCGCCACCACAGGGAGAACAAACACCATTTCACCCGAGAAGTCCCTATGCCTGCGCAAAAGTCTATTCATACTGGATGACCCGCAATTACCGGGAAGGACACAATTTATTTGCAGCAAATGGCATTCTCTTCAATCATGAATCCCCACGAAGAGGGGAGACGTTTGTCACCCGCAAGATCACCCGGGCAATCGCCCGTATTCTTGCCGGCAAAGACAAATTCCTGTATCTTGGGAACCTTGACGCAAAACGTGACTGGGGATTTGCTCCGGAATATGTGGAATGCATGTGGAGAATTCTGCAACAGGATACCGCAGACGATTTTGTTATTGGTACAGGAGAAACCCACTCTGTTCACGAGTTCCTCCATGAATCTTTTGCTTATGCGGGGCTTGATGTGGACGAGCATGTCCGGATTGATCCGAAATATTTCCGCCCGACAGAAGTTGAAGTACTGAGTGCAGATCCAACAAAATCCGAACAGAAACTGGGATGGAAACCCACCGTCAAATTCGGGGATCTTGTCAGGATAATGGTCGACGCAGATATACGGGCAGCAGGGCTTATACCCAGAGGAAAAGGGGATGCCGTAATAAAATCAAAATTCCCAAACCGCTGGTGGAACAGCGATTAAATACTAATAAAAAATTTCTTCTTTTTTCCGTTTACGAAGGTTATTGATGATGAATCAATTTCGATTCATCGTTCCGCGTTTTGGGGTTTTTTGTAAATGTATCGCTATGCATTAAAATGTATAAGAACAACTAATCTGCTGTCAGCATCATTTGAAATCTTACTACAATAGTCACCTGATGAGGTTTTTACCCATGTCATTCTGGTCCGATAAAAAAATACTTATAACCGGTGGGGCGGGTTTTTTTGGTTCACAAGTGGTAAACCAGCTCCTGCTCAAAGGAGTGACAAAAGAAAATATCCGTATCCCCCATAGCAGGGATATCGATTTACGGAAATGGGAAAACTGCCTGCAGGTTGTCAGGGATACCGACTACGTCATCCATCTTGCTGCCAAAGTCGGGGGTATTGGCTACAACCAGGCATACCCGGCACAGCTTTTTTATGACAACGCGATTATGGGCATCCAGATGATCGAAGCTGCCCGACAGGAAAATGTCGATAAATGCGTCATTGTCGGCACGATTTGTGCATACCCGAAATTTACCCCGGTTCCTTTCAGGGAAGACGAACTCTGGAACGGCTACCCGGAAGAGACGAATGCTCCCTACGGGCTGGCAAAAAAAATGCTGCTCGTTCAGTCGCAGGCATACCGGCAGGAGTATGGGTTCAATTCTATCTACCTCTTACCGGTGAATCTCTATGGGCCGGGCGATAACTTTGACCCGGCAAGCTCGCATGTCATACCTGCACTCATCAAAAAATTTACCGATGCTAAATGGGAAAAAAAACCCTTTGTTGAAGTGTGGGGTACCGGTAAGGCATCCCGGGAATTTTTGTATGTCGATGACGCAGCACGCGGCATTCTTCTTGCCACTGAATGCTATAATAAATCCGAACCGGTGAATCTCGGGGCCGGTATGGAGATCACGATCCGGGATCTGGTGGCACTTATCCAGGAATTAACGGACTATTCCGGTGAGATCCATTGGGATACGACAAAGCCGGATGGTCAGCCAAAGCGCAGCCTTGATGTGAGCCGGGCAAAACGGGAGTTTGGGTTTGAAGCACAGATGCCGTTCCGGGAAGGGCTCAAGAGAACGATTGCATGGTATGAGAACCATCGTGCAGATATTCAATATCGGCATGGTGCCGGGGATCATTGCTAACCGGAATTGACACATCTGATTGTTTTTTGAAATGGATTTTTTTAAGGTATGGTTGCTCCCTCAATAGACCAGACTATAAGTAATGCCAAAACACAATCATTTATCACATTTTATGGTTGATATCGGACAAGCCAGGGATTCCACTCCCCCAACGCTCATCATTCACCCCCCCCGTAAATGGGTTCCGGTTGATCTTCATGAACTCTGGAATTACCGGGAACTTCTCACTTCGTTTACGATGCGGGATATAAAAATCCGGTATAAACAGACCGCACTGGGTTTTTTGTGGGCGATCATCCAGCCGCTTTTCATGATGGTGATCTTTACGGTCATTTTCGGAAGTTTTGCAAAAATCCCATCCGAAGGGATACCGTACCCGCTCTTCTCCTTTGCCGCGCTCCTTCCCTGGATGCTCTTTTCCGAAGGGCTCACCCGCTCAACGATGAGTATGGTGGCAAATGCAAACATTATGACAAAGGTGTATTTTCCCCGGCTGATCATGCCAATCTCCGGCATTCTTTCCCCCCTTGTGGACTTTGCCGTTTCTATTTCAATCCTTATCCTGATGATGGCATACTACGGTTTTGTGCCGACGATAAATGTCATATTCCTTCCTCTCTTTATCCTGCTTGCGCTTGCTACCTCGCTGGGTGTCGGGCTCTGGCTTTCGGCACTGAATGTCAAGTACCGTGATTTCCAGTACACGGTCCCCTTCATCATCCAGCTCTGGATGTATGCATCACCGGTTGTCTACCCGGCAAGCATGATTCCGGAATCCATACGCCCCCTGTATGGCCTGAACCCGATGGCGGGTGTAATTGAAGGATTCCGCTGGGCGCTCCTCGGCACGGAAATTCCTGGTCCGATGATATTAGTTTCCGTTGGGGTCGTTGTGGTCCTGCTCGTTTCCGGGATGTTTTATTTCCGGAGGATGGAACAGTACTATGCCGATATTGTGTGAAATTTAAATAAATTCAAAAACCTTTTCTAAATCTTACAATCATCCTTCTTTCCGCATCAGAATTTTCAAAATAAAATTTTAATCGCATATACCCGACAGTTAACGGGCATTGATAAAATCCAGGATTATAATCCCAATCAGATTATTAAGGCAGGACAGGGGAAATATCTGATAGTGTCCTACGATACAACTGATAATCCATATCAGACTGAATGAAATTCATTGAGCAATTGCTCCTCTCATTGTTAAAATCTCCCAGAATGACAGTATTTTTGTTACCAGTTGTTTTTTTGGGTCACTACCAGAAAGGAAGATCACTGAGGTGTTGTGAAATGGCAATCGATCCGATCTGTAAGATGACCATTGATAAAAAAACTACAAAATTCACGAGCGAGTTTAAAGGAAAGAAATATTATTTCTGTGCACCGGGCTGTAAGAAGAAATTCGATACGGACCCTGCAAAATACGCGTGAAAAGCCGGACTTTTTTTGCGCGTTTAGAGATAATTTCCAAAATTTCCCTTATTTTAACAACCAACCAGAGAATATTGATGTAGAAACAGTCGATAACGTCTTTTTAGATAAACACACTTGGTTAAAATAATCAGGAAGCAGGCGAAATAATGTCGTTTTCATTATCAATCCTGAACTCTATGCAACGGTCATTCTCCCGCTCCTGATCTTCATCGCCCGTATTGGCGATGTGAGCATGGAGACCATCCGGGTCATCTACATCTCCCGTGGGATCAAGTATCTCGCCCCGATCATCGCATTTTTTGAGCTCGTTATCTGGCTGCTTGCCATGGAAGTGATCATGAACGACCTTTCCAATATCGCAAATTTATTTGCATTTGCATTTGCATTTGGCTTTGCGATGGGGACGTATGTCGGACTCATAATCGAGGAGAAGTTGTCTATCGGTATGGTTATTATGCGAATTGTCACTACCAAAGAATCCAATGAAGAGATTATCTCATTTCTCCAGTCAGAATATTTTGGGGCTACTAGCCTCGATGCGAAAGGTGCACGGGGCAATGTCAAGATGATTCTCACGCTGGTGAATCGTATCGATGTTCCCCGCATAACAAAACATCTCCAGACCACAAACCCGCACGCCTTTTTCTCGATTGAAGATGTCCGGTACGCAAATGAAGGAGTGTTCCGTCCGAAAAAACCCAACTCGATCACCGGTCTTTTCCATTCATTTATCCGCCCGAGAAAAAAAATAATGATAATCTGTCAGCAAGGATAGCGCGACGGTTATGTCCCGGTATATCACGATAATTTATGATATATCAGCGCCAAGTGACATGTAACCATCCTGTGTGCAGAATGTCTGCAATTATACCGGTGAGTGTTGATGAAAACCGAAATGCCCCTGTCCAAACCCATTCGCCGGTTTATTAATCAGACCGAAGAGATCCTTGATACCGAGATCTCGCTCCTTCGCCAGCCGGACGCTGAACCCGGCGGCTCCCTCGTGGACATTTATACCTATGAAATCGACCGGAATGTCATTATTTTTCCTGCACAATATGTCGGACTCCTCAAAGATTTCGTCATTGCAAAACACTGCACTCACCTGCTGATCAAAGGAGCGGCAACAAAAAAAGGAAAATACCCTGTCTGCTCCTATACCGGGGATTCCGTATACCGTGGCATGCGCCAGATCTATCTTGACGCGTTAAAGGATGAGGCCAACAAGAAGAACAAACTCCCGGTCCAGAAGCTCATCCAGATGCTGTTTATCCTTTTCTCTCACTTTAACGAGGATATCAATGAGCTTCCCTGGAATGCGATTATCAATGCCAGTGTGTATCACCGTATGTCCAAAATACGCAAAACGCAGCTCTACCATGTCATGAAAGAGAGCAAAAATGATATGGATGAAATGATGGAGCAGGAGGAGATCATTCCCCGCCGGTACTTTGTGTTGAACAAAGCCATGTTTTATGCCCGTGACATGTTTCTTGCAAAGACCCTGCCGGCCGATGAACTGATGCCGGTTCTCAATATCCCCCAGATGAAAAAATATGCTCTGTAGAAAACCTTGCTCCAAACAAATTGTATGAACCTGTCAAGGTTCGCGAGAATGCTCTTACATGAGATTTCCTTCATCTGGATCTGATATATACGGGATTTCAAGTCAGCCCCGTATCTT
>JBAZRZ010000044.1:0-20028 GCA_041662685.1 Methanoregula sp. | reverse complement strand
AAGATACGGGGCTGACCTGAAATCCCGTATATATCAGATCCAGATGAAGGAAATCTCATGTAAGAGCATTCTCGCGAACCTTGACAGGTTCATACAATTTGTTTGGAGCAAGGTTTTCTACAGGGCACATTATCATTATCGAGTCGTTTGTCTCGGCAGTAGCCCTCATTATCCGTGCAATGAGTGGTTCTTCGCCACCGGTATGACCATTGGTGCAATGGATGACGCTCCCCATGAACAAAAGGAGATCCCACTCGCGAGCGGGGATCTGCTCATCCTCTATACCGACGGGGTAACTGAAGCGGTCAATGATAAAGAGGAGATGTTTGAGATCCCGCGGCTCATGAAGATCATTTTAGCCTCACGCTCTCTTGCTGCACAGGAAATAGTCGAGGCCATAATCAGGGGAGTAAATGATTTCAGCCAGAACCAGCCGCAATACGATGATATCACCCTCATGGTCGTTAAGGTCAGGTAAGGGTGAAGCAGTGCCTCTTTTAACAAGCATAAGGGAAAAACAAGAAATAATTGCAAATATTCAAACCCGATACTGCCTCCACACGATAAGGAAACTAAAAAAACGGGTGGGAATGCCCAAAAC
Organism: Methanoregula sp.; assembly: GCA_041662685.1. Classification (GTDB taxonomy): domain Archaea; phylum Halobacteriota; class Methanomicrobia; order Methanomicrobiales; family Methanospirillaceae; genus Methanoregula. The sequence goes on along the minus strand of JBAZRZ010000044.1, from coordinate 19,427 downwards.
CCCCCTATGAGGAGAAGATACTGTTGAACCCGCTGATGACCCGTCGCATTGCGCTCCTGTTGGATCCCGAAAGTTTGTCCCGCAGTGTACTCCAAATGACGGGGAACTTGTCGGGGGTATCGGCACCATCGGGGGCCGGCGTGTCTGCATCATTGCCATCAACCCGGAAGCATGTGGGCAGGTCGATGCTTTTTTGGTCCTCTAGCAGGAACTTGCATTGCTTGACCTTGCTGAAGAACAGCACCTCCCGATTATCCACCTGGCAGATCGTCCCGGCTGTGTGGCGATGGAGACAACTGCAATCCCGCTCTCAATCATGCAGACGTTCATTGATTCCCGGGGAGCCGGCAGGATCTTTGCCCGGTTTGCACATTTGTCCGGAGTTGTCCCGAGAATCGCTGTCGTCTTTCGTTCCATTGCAACCACCTTAACCTATCAGGTAGCGGAATGCGATGCCGTGGTTATGGTAAACGGGGCCGGTATGTCGCTTGCACGTCCGGATATGGTCCGTCTGATGACCGGGGACCCAAGCCCGTACGAGGATTACGGGGGCGCCGGGATGCATGCCGAAATCTCGGGTACGTGTGATAAACTCGTTTTTTCGGAGAAAGAAGCCATGGACTGGGTGCGGAAATATATTGCCCTCTTTCCGTTGCACTTCACCGGAAAACCTCCCCAGGTCCCATCCCATCCCCCGGAACCGGATTACCCCGGGCTCAGGAGCATCATCCCGGGGGATCCGGATCTTCCGTTTGACATGCATGATGTTGTACATTCCTTCATCGATGAGGGGTCCCTTCTCGAACACCGGGCCAGGTACGCACGCGAGGTCATTACTGCCTTTGCCCGGGTGGATGGAAAAGTCGTGGGTATTATAGCAAATAACCCGGAACAGAAAGGAGGGATTTTCTTTCCGGAAAGTTGCCGGAAAATAGCTGCATTCGCTTCACTCTGTGATGCATTCAACATCCCGCTCGTATTCCTTGCCGACATTCCGGGTTTCATGGTGGGAAAATCTGCCGAGCAGGCCGGAATCATCCATCACGGGGCCCTGGTCTTCTCGACAATTGCCACTCTTTTTGTTCCCCATCTCTGCATTGTTGTGCGCAAAGCATATACAGCCGGTCTCTATGCAATGGGAGGGGCAGGATTGATCCCGAACGATTCGTTGCTTTTCCGGATGCCTCTATCACCATCTACGGCTCAAAAGCTATCCAGCTCCTGGCAAAAGAGAGTCAGTTCTCCGATGAGGCCCGGTTAGCGATGGCTGACCAGATTAAAGAGAACTGCACTGTGCAGAGGTATGTTGAATCGGGTCTGCTTGATGCGGTTATTGAAGAAGATCTGCTTCGGGCTGAGGTTGAAGAGTTCCTTAAACACTTTTATGAAAAACCGCTTGACCGGACCACGCCCCGGCGGGTACTCTGTATCTGAAATACCTGTTTTTTACTCTGCGCAATCAGCGGTTGAACGGGAGTTCTGGGGGGTTAAGTAAAAACGCGGTGATGGGTTGTAATAAAATCCCACGATCGTCAAACCTGTTATTCTTCTCCGCCAGCCCCGCCCGCATCTTCGAGCGGAATAGGTTCACCGATATCTTCCACTTCGTCTTGTGTGCACCAGATCTCGATCGCTTTATCGACGCCGGCATATTCCTGGTGATATTCTTCGACCGTGGAGCCCGGGGACATGATCACGGTGCTGATCAGTTTGCCCTCCTTAAACCCATAGAGTCGCCGGTACGGCCAGGTAAGGCAAAGCACGGTCACGCGTTCGTAATAGATATCCTGTGCCATCTGCTGGGTGCAGTATACTCCGTTTGCTACTTCAAAGAGCGATTCCTTTGCATAGCGCCGGATATACCAGCGCAGTTCTGCTACAAGGGACATGGCGCTTCCGAGCGAGGTTGTTGTTATCAACACCCCGCAGGGCGTTCTCTTCGGGTGGTAAAAACGCAGCACCATCCGGCTGGTCTCTGAAGTAAAAAGAGTATGGTGGAGATCGATTGTTTCTTTCTGGAGCACAAGAATGTTCATGTGCACTCCTGAGGCTGGTCCTGTGCGGTTTTAATGGTAGAACCTCTTTTTCAAATATACATGCGAGTGTCTGAAAGCTTATCTAACCTGACTTTTCTTACTGCTATGGTAAAATCAACCATACTCACTGACACTGCCTCGCGCCGCACGGCCATCATCCCTGCTTCGCGGCAGATTGCCTGGAGGTCTGCCCCGGTTGCCTTGTCGGTCATCGATGAGACGACTTCCAGGCTCACGTCCTCCATATGCATGTTCCGGGAATGAATCTTTAAGATCTCAAGCCGGGATTCGAGATCGGGCAGGGGAATCTCGATCAAACGGTCGAAGCGGCCGGGCCGGAGGAGGGCGGGGTCGAGCATATCCACGCGGTTGGTTGCCGCCATGATCCGCACATCGCCCCGGTTATCAAACCCGTCCATCTCGGCAAGGAGCTGCATGAGTGTCCGCTGCACCTCGGCGCTTCCTGAGGTCCCGTCATTGGTGCGCATGCTGCCCACTGCATCGATCTCATCGATAAAGACGATCGCGGGTGCACGTTCGCGGGCCAGCTGGAACAGTTCGCGGACAAGGCCGGCGCCTTCGCCAATGAACTTATGCACGAGTTCGCTTCCCGACATGCGGATGAACGTGGCATGAGCTTCATGGGCAACGGCTTTTGCAATCAGGGTCTTACCGGTTCCCGGTGCCCCGTAGAGCAGGATGCCCTTGGGCGGCTCGACACCCACGCGCTTGAAGATCTCGGGTCGCGTCAGCGGGTACTCAACCGCTTCACGGACTTCTTTGATCTGCTCAACAAGACCCCCGATCTGCGCATAGCTGATATCCGGCGATTCCTCGAGTTCCATCACGCGGACGCGGGAATCGTAGATATTGCCGATCACTTTTACAATGGACAGGGCATTATTGACCGCAACTTTCGCCCCTTGTTTGATCAAGGGGCGGAGTTCTTCGGATGCGAGGGTGAGGTATTCCTGGTTGTTTCCCTGCTGGCGGAGATAGATCTCGCCGTTTTCAAGGATATCGACAACCACTGCAACAAAGAGCGGCATGCGCTTTAACTGGTTGTTCTCACGCTTGAGCTGGCCGTTCTCCTTTAAGAGTTCGTCCGATTTTACCTTTAACTCGAGCAGCGTAGCCTCGAGCTCGTTGAGTTGTATCTGGTATTTGAGCTCGTTTTGAGGAGCAGAAGAATTGATGGCAGTCTCTTCCATATCTATCATATACTGAAATCTTCAAACATTTATTAGGTGTGATTTTGCTAATCAGGGGAAGAGGAATTTTTAAAGGGAAACGGTCCGGGCTACTCCTTATCAGTCCGGTTCCCATCTCATTTCTGTCGGGAGTAGACCCGGATACGGGGATTATTGTTGAGAAAGGTCACCCGCTGCAGGGTGAGTATATTACCGGAAAGGTGCTTGCATTTCCCTATGGGAAGGGTTCGACGGTTGGGTCCTATGTGCTCTATGCGATGAACCGGAATGGTCATGCACCCGCAGCGCTGGTAAATGCGGAGGCCGAAGCGATCATTGTGACCGGTGCGATCATCGGTGAAATTCCCATGATCGACCGGATTGATGTGCCATTATCCCGGTTAAAAAACGGCACCCGCGTAACGGTGGATGGCGGGCGGGGCGAAATGGAGTATGAAGGCGAGCTGCTGGGCGCGTGAAACCGGTAAGAGCCCAAACATCATATAACCCGGACGCGCACGTTCTGGTATGCAGTACCGAATCACATTACCCGTGATTTTTCTCATCTGTGCCGCGATCGCGATTGCCGGTTGTACAGGAACGCAGAATTCACCTGCTGCAACCACTGCCGGTTCCGGGACCGGCTCTTCAGGCACTTCTGCCCCGGCCGGGAACCGGGTTGTCTCACCCACGGATGCAGTGCCGGAGTATAACCTGGTCAAGGCCGATGTCGGTGAGAAGGATTACTTAGGTACTATTCCGGTCATCTTCCAGGGCGGGATGGGCCAGATCCATGTAAAAAAGATCGATGTGACCCTGTACCGTTCTGACGGGCAGGTAAAGACTGCAACCATTGGCACGAATAAAGGCGATCAGGTCGAGCTTGAAGGCACCAAACAGACCGATCGCGTGGTTGTCAGGATATCTATGGATAACGGGCAGAGTTACACGATCAATGATGTGCAGAGCCCGTACCGCACCCGCCAGCAAGTGATCTCTCCTCTTTTTTTTGACAGGATTTGAAGTAAGGACTTTTTTATGCAGGTAAACTGGCGACAGATCCACGCGGCACGGAACTCATATGCTGCACTCTCTGCCGCTTGCGAACAGGATGGTTTCTCTCTTTACGTAGTGGATCAACCTGCATCCGATGTGACCTGCTACAGTCTCAACTCGCTCAATGAGTCCTATTACCGCGAGGAGATCGCCGGTGCAGAATGCATCACCATTGTTGGCGGGCCCCATGCAACTGCCTGTCCCGGAGCAGTTGCCGGGTATGCAGACTATGTTATTGTCGGGGAAGGGGAGTACACGCTGCCCCGGCTGTTAGAAGCGATTGAGCATGGGGGTACGGGAATGATTCCGGGTGTGGCGACCCGCGATCATTACCTCCCGGCAACATCCTGCGTCCGGCTCGATGCATACCCGGCATTTTTCGAAAAGCAGGGATTTGTTGAGTGCTCGCGGGGATGCCCGTTTGGCTGCGGGTACTGCCAGACCCCGCACATATTCGGTCACTGCATGCGGCACCGATCGATCGACACGATCGCTGAATTTTCGAACCGGTACGAGCATGCCCGGTTCGTTTCACCGAATGCATTTGCGTATGGCTCGGATGGTATCCACCCGCGCTGGGAGAAGATCGAGGCACTCTTCAAACGGCTCTCTCACCAGATCTTTTTCGGAACGTTTCCTTCTGAAGTTCGCCCGGAGTTTGTCTGCAAAGAGTCCCTTGATCTGGTGAACCGGTATTGTACGAACACAAAGCTCCATTTCGGTGCCCAGTCGGGAAGTGATGCTGTGCTGGAGCGATTGCATCGCGGGCACACTGTTGATGATGTAATTCATGCCGTCGAGCTCTGCACGGAATCCGGGATTACCCCCGTTGTAGATTTTATCGTCGGTTTTCCGTTCGAGAGTGACGAAGAGCAGCTGGCAACGGTGAATCTGATCCGGCAGGTTGCACGGTCGGGAAAAGTCCATGTCCACCGGTTCATCCCATTGCCCGGCACCCCGCTTGCCGGTACAACCGCGCGTTCACTCCTGAAGGAGACAGAAAAAGCCTGCGGAAAACTCGCTTTGGCGGGTAAAATCACGGGTTCATGGAGTGAACCTGAGATAAGGTTTTTTAGACCCCCTTCAAATGATATACCATGAAAGATGTGCTATTGATAGCAGATCTCCATGGTCAATTCGGTAAAATTGATTCATTTCTGGAATTGGATCCAGAAGCGGTATTTATTGCAGGAGATATCACCAATATGGGTCCAGTTGACGCGGTTGACGACGTGCTTTCACGTATCGATGTGCCGTGCTTTGCAGTTCCCGGAAACTGTGATCCGCGTGAGATCCTCGAGACACTTGAACACTCTGACGCTGTCAGCCTCCATGGTTCCAGTATCAACCTTGGCAAGATGACGATCGTAGGTTGTGGCGGATCCAACCCCACACCCTTCGGAACCCCGTTCGAGCTGACCGACAAGCAGATAGATGACGTGTTGAACAGCGCGATGAAAAAGATGGAAAAGTCAGTTCACAGCGTACTGCTCTGCCATGCACCCCCCTACGAGACTCTCGACAAACCTGCCAACGAGCATATCGGGAGCCACAGTATCCGGAAGCACATGAAATCATTCGATATCGTGTGCTGTGCCCACATTCACGAGGCCCGGGGCATTATGGAAGTCGATGGGGTAAAAATTGTAAATCCCGGTCCGGCAATGGACGGGCACTGTGCAATGATACACTTCGGCACTGATGCCAGGGATATCAAGATTGAACTGCTGACCGTTTAGACAAGAGCAGTTCAAGGTACGAGGCGAGGATTGGCTCGCCGGATACACCAATCTCTTTTGCGATCCTTTGAATTACGACAGTGGCGTGGGAATTCTCATCCACTGTCATAATCTCGATCTCGACAAAGGTGCCGAGTTCATCGACTTCGTCCAGACAAATTGCCGCATCGGAGTACCGGTAGTTCTCGCGCCACTTGTTGACCTCGGTGGTTTTGGTAAACCCGAGACGGTCGAGCATGGTTTCAAACACTTCTCCGGATTCTACTGCAGTGTTCAGTTCTTCTCGTGCCTTGAGGCCGACCTTTTTTATCTTCGCTCCTTTGTAGGTGACTAACGCGTGATCGTTGGTATACCGGACCCGGACGGCTTCATCGGTGATGCCGACGTCGCGGTGGGGAGCGTTATAGTAGATATCGTGCTCGTGTATCCTGCCTGAACATGCTGCTCCTTTCTCCAGCAGCAGTTTGCGGACGGATTCAAGCGAGGGGACCTTAACTTTTAATTCAACTTCGAGCATAGGTGTGCCACACTTTTATCTGTCATCGTTGCGATTTAATATAGTCAGGTGAAGCATGGCAATAAACGAAGGAAATTTTGTTAAACTGAGTTATACAGGCAGTGTGAACGGGAATGTTTTTGATACCACTTTTGAAGAAGAGGCAAAAACCGCTGGTATCCACAGCCCGAATGCGATCTACGGTCCGGTAACGGTCTGTGTTGGCCAGAAGCATGTAATTCTTGGTCTCGATGAAGAGATTGTGGGCAAGAACGCCGGTGCAGAAGGCGACGTAACGGTTGCTCCTGCAAAGGCATTTGGGGAACGCGATATGAAACGTGTTCAGTCTTACCCCAAGAAAAAGTTCACCCAGAAGCCTGTCCGCGGTATGCCCGTGAAGATGGACGAGCTCGGGGAAGGCACCGTTGTCGATGTGATTGGCAACCGCGTGATCGTGGACTTCAATGCCCCCCTTGCCGGCCAGACGCTTATCTACCACTACAAGATTGAAGAAGTGGTTAAAGACCCGCTCGAGCAGCTCAAAGGTCTCATCCGCCTGTATGCAGGCAGGGAGATGGAAGCAACCCTCGAAGATGGCAAGGCAACCGTTACTCTTCCGGCAGGGATCAGCTATGACCGCCGCTGGATGCTCTGGCGCGGCCGGATCATCCACGAGGGTTTTGAGCAGATCAAGGGAATCTCCGCGATCACTCTCGTAGAAACTTATACAAAACCTGAAAATAAAGAAGAATAATTTTTTTTGATTTTTATTATTTGTCATTTTTACCGTAATTGTACGGTACTTTTTTTGGATTTTCAGCTCTGTTGAAACCCTAAAGAGAAACAAGCAGTTGTTCTTGGGGTTTTCTTGCACATCGTGCTTTCGCCCCCGCCGCTCAGGATCCCCCGTGCGATAACCATCAGAAGGTTGCAGACCCCGAAAAATTGGGGGTCAAGGGGATGCTCTCCTTGGGCGGTCTCCCCCTCTGGGGGAGAGAGGGGGTCACCCTCCCAGTCACTGCAAAGAATAAGCGAATGACCGGAAAAAGAGGATTTCAACAAAGCCGGATTTTCGTTATTTCAGTAAAGTAACGGGCTTATTTTATGGATTACAAGATGGGGGCTGATGCCCCCATACCCCCGAATATGATTAACCCCGCCGCCCCCGGCGGGGCTTCCTGTGCGGCGGTTCAGTCGCTAAAAAGTATGGGGCGATGTAGCAATTCCATTTTCTTTTTTCAACATCTTATGAATAAAAGAGCAAGCAGGATCAACCTCCCTGCCCAGCGAGAACCAAAACGAGGCGGCCGAGCGACCCCCGAAGGGGGTGGGAGACATCACAAATACAATATTTGAGTTTTTCTGACCCGTACGAAATAATAATGACTTATTTTGAAAGCACCGAGTGCATCAGGTCCATCATTTCTGCTTTTGTCGCTCGCTTCGGCCGGGGTCCGAATGGGGAGAAGGCGGTCATATCCATCTCATTGGATTCGAACATCTCCTTGTTGATACGGTCGTTCATCTCGTCAAAGATCCGTTTGTAGGCCACGCAATGGGGATCAACATCCTGTATCTCCCCTCCCGTCGGGACGATCGCATTGTAAGGACACCCTCCGCGGCAGTATTTGATGTGTGGGCATTCCCTGCATGCCGTATCAACAAATTCCCTGAACTGCTGCATCCGCTTTCCCGCCCATGAGTTTGCGAGAGTTTCTGCTGAGGGTTGATCCCGCACATGGCCCATCACCCAATCGTTCATGCCGACAAACCGGTAACAGGGATAGATGCTGCCATCGGGGCCAATGGCAAAGGTGTTGCCCATGCAGTCGGCAAATGTACAGACCGAACCCCGGCGGGTAGAGACGCACCGGCACAGATCGTTGATGTTCATGATCTCGATTTTTCCAAAGTTTTCTAGATATTTGTCGAGCAAAAAGACGAGCAGTTCGCCGTATACTGCCGGTTCGAGCGCCCACTGGTTCGGATTCTCGCTCCGCAACGATGGCAGGGCAGGGTGAAGTTTCATCACAAAACCATTGTTAAGGAAAAAGCGGAAGATCTCTTCTTTCTGCTTCACGGATTCCCCGGTGAATGTGCAGATGAACCGCACCTCAAGATCATGCGCTTTTGCCAGTTCATAGCCCTGCATAGTTCTCTTGTAATAGCCGTCACCCCGCTGGGAGTCGTTGAGCGTTTCAGGGCCATCGATGCTGGTGCCTATCGGCACATGGTATTTCGCAAGAATATCGGCTAACTCCGGGGTGAGTAACCAGAGATTGCTCTGCATGGCAAACGTGGGTTTGAGCAGGCTCAGGCCTTCAGAGAATAAGGGTAGAGCCTGCCGGTAGAAATCAATACCCCCAAGAAGTGGTTCGCCCCCGTGGAAAGTGATCGTAACCTGATCGGTTCTGAATTCTTTGAGCCATGCCACCACATCTCTGACCGTCTCAATACTCATCTTCGGAGAACCGGTTTCAGAACTCCAGCAGTAGCTGCAGTGAGCCGGGCAGCCCAGCGTTGGGATGAGCATGATGTGAAACGGGCTTTTCATGGAATAAAATCCTGATTGTTGTTCTTTTTTTTTAAATGTATAATCGTTATTCTTTTACCGTGAGCAAAAACAGTTTTTTAAAATAGCATCCGGGCCAAATAATTCATCATGAACAAGAGATCAGGTTTTGTCATTTCCCTTCTGGTTCTTCTTATCGCTGGTATACTGGTTGTCGGCTGCACGGATTCATCATCCGCAAATACCCCGTCAGCGCAAACACCTGCAATAACAACCACTCCCTCAAATACCCCTCTCTATATAGCAGGAGATATTGTCAGAAGTTCAAAAGGTGCCGCAGAGACCGGTTGGCTGATTCTGAAATACGATTCTGGATCGGATTCCTACGAACGGGCATTTATCTACCGGAATACTGATGCCAGCTGGGGGTATCGTGTGGATTCCCGGACCGAGAGCGTTGGCAGGTCTGTGCTTGAAAAAGTTAACACTGTTAAAGTTACTCATGTTGATGTATCACGGGTCCCTTTGACGCAGCCAACGGTCACTATCTCCCCGGTAACTGCTACCGCGACCCGCTCCGGTACTATTACAGCAATTACCACTACGGTAACAACGACGACACTCGCCATGAAACCCCGGGTAGTAGATATTACTCCGGACACCGGTAAGGTCGGGACCTCGGTCGTAGTATCAGATCTTCAGGGTAATGGGTTCCAGAGCGGGGCAACGGTCATGCTCGCCCGATCCAGCAGCCCGAATATCATTGCGACACATGTAAGTGTCCTGTCTTTGTCGCATATCTCGTGTACCTTAGTGCTTCCCACAGATGCCACGATCGGCTATTGGGATATCATTGTCGTTAACCCGGATGGGCAGTCTGTCCAGTATAATGCGGTCTTTTTGGTCCTGGTGAATGCGAATCCAAGTGCAACAACTACCACATCCTCAACGGGAGGGATTGGCATTACGTCTATCGATCCCACATTCACACCGGCTTCCGGGACTTATTTACCGATAGCGGTATCAGGTTCCAATTTCAAGAATGGTATCACCTGCAAGCTGACCCAGAATGGAAAAGCGGATATTTCTGCATCTGAAGCACCACTCAGCAGTGACACTCAAATGCGATGCTTCTTCTCTATACCTGCAGGATCGCAAGGGGCATGGAATCTTGTTCTGTCCAACACCGATGGCACCCTCGGGACATTGACTAATGGTTTTTCAGTTAATGGCTGAATACGGTTCATTCCTTTTTGCTCTTAAAACCGGGGAGCAGAAGCTTGCATACTGCGAGCGTACCCGATGAAAATTATGGACGGATTAGACTATTTTTAAAATGATATGTATTCGGAAACAAAAACCTGAAGTTGCCTGTGGAGATCCGAAATTTTCATGCTCTGGTACTAGGTATTTTGGCTTCACGTGAGTTTTTTTGGGATCGATTTATTTAAAGATCATTATAAAAAAGAAAAATTCTGGTTCTCCTATTACTTCCGTTTCCAGAGATATACCTCGTAACAGAGCAGGACGAAAATGACCATCACACCGCCAAGGAAGAATGCAAGAGCCGTATCCGGTATAACAGGAAACAGGGATGTTGCCGTGTCCGGGGTGATGTGAGTAAAGGAGGTAATTGCCTCCGGGGGTTGAGAGAAATTTGCCGCCGCTGCTTCTGAAAGTTTGTTTGCCCCGGTCATCATTACATTCGAAGTTGTCGTGGCATTGGCAGCGTAGCCATCAGCAGCTGCTTTGGCCCATGAACCCCCGGACTCCTGCACGGCCATGCGGGGAACGGCATTCAGGCTGCTGCGCATCATACTCTCCGATCCAAAGAGTGGTGAGATGATCGCGATAATAACAGAGCCGAATGCAACGATCCCGAATAATGAGGCATATTTCAGCAGCATTGAACGTGCATTGGACTGCCGAGGTGCAACAATGAGAAGCTGGTTCGTGAGTGAATAGAGTTTCACCTCACGTCCTTTGACACTGTATTTTGTTTCAGCAACCGAGAGCAGCCCGGCATCGAGCAGGTTCTCCACATGGTATTTTGCTGTGGTCATGGGGATAGCGAGCCGTTCGGTGATATCCGTTAAGCTCTTCTGGCCATCAGAAAGGAGCTGGAGAATGTCGCTTGCCGTCTGGCTGCCCATGGCTTTTGCTATCTTCTGTGCCCGTTCATCGCCCGGTTCCAGGAAAACAACCTCTTCTGCCATATCCATCCGTTGCGGTCAACCCTGCAGGGCTGCAATGATCCGTTCACGCCCGACTTTTAAGGCAAGGTCAATCTGGTTTACGTCCGGACCTCCGCCCTGTGCCATCGTGGGTTTGCCGCCGCCTTTTCCACTGAGCAGGCTGCATACCTGCCCGATAATATCGCCGGCATTTACCCGGGGTTCTCCGGATGCGAGCACGACTCTCACGGTCTCCCCGCCACCCACAAGGAGTGCGATACCGCCCTTTTCAGAGACCGAAGTTGCCAGTTGTGCGAGTTCCTTCTGGGGGAGATCGATGCGCTTGATCACAACTGAAATGCCGTCCATCGATTCAGCAACGAGGGACTGCATCTCCAGCTCGACCACCTTTGAGCTCATCCGTTCGATCTCTTTCTTCTGGTCCTTCCATTCGGAGAAGAACCGGTTTACCGTAACGGGCAGGTTCTCCGGCTGGACCGACAGGGCTTCAGCGGAAGAAGTGACGAGCTGTTCGAGATGCTGCATGTAATAGACCGCAGCAATACCGGCAGTAAATTCGATCCGCTCGATACCATCCTGGATATGCTCCACCCGGATGATCTTGATGACCCCGACCTCTCCGGTGCTCCGGCAGTGCGTGCCGGCACAGGCCTCGATATCACCCGCTACTTTCACGATACGGAGATCCCTGCCGGGCGGTACCCCTCCCTGGTACAGGGAGAACCCGTACTTCTGTTCGGCTTTTGTCCGGTCCATGGTAGAGATCTCAACCGGCTGGTTTGCCATGATGGTGCGGTTTGCCGCAGTCTCTATTTTTCGCAGTTCATCCGGAGTGATGTGCTTGAAATGCCGGAGGTCCATGCGGGAACTTTCAGTGCCTTTCTGGGCGCCGGCCTGGTGAATGTGTGCACCAAGCACTTCCTTTGCTGCATGGAGTATGACGTGGGTGGCCGTGTGGTGACGCATGAGCGACCAGCGCCGTTCCTCATCGACCATTCCTTTGACCCGGTCGCCGCGCTGTAAGACGCCGCCGCTGATGTGATGGAGGAGCACTTCGCCAACTTTGACGACGTCGTCAACCCTGACCATGCTCTCGGAGCTTACCATAGTCCCGGTATCGGCAGGCTGACCGCCGCCTTCGGTATAAAAGAGGGTCTGGTCGGTGACTGCGTACCCGTCAAAGAAGTCCAGCACCACGGCTTCAAACTCGATATCGGATGACTGATCATAGTACATCTTCCGGGTCGGGGGGAGTCCCTGCACCCGCTCATCATACTTTGCTGTGGCGTTAACTTCTGCTTCCTTCTTCGATTCGGAATGCATGTCGGCAACCATCGAGTAGAAATTATCAGGCAGGTCGACAACAGCGCCTTCTTTGGTGGCGATATCCTTGATCATCTCGGGCTGGATGCCATGCGAGTCGTACAGGGTGACGATCTCGCTCAGGGGCACCCGCTGGCTCTTGGCCTTGTATGTCTGTGCGACTTTCTGGACAATACGGGTCCCGCGTTCGAGTGTTGATGCATATTTCTCGGTCTCGCGTTCGGCAATCTCACGCACAACGCCGATGTCCTGCTCGAACTTTTTCATGCCGATGATCCGGGTTTGCTGTTCGATTAAGTCAGCAAGAGGCTCTTCGATCTTGAGATCGGTCATCATCCTCAGTGTCCTGCGGATAACGAGCCGGGCAAGGTACCCTTCCCGCACATTTGAGGGCACTATACAGTCGCCGAGCATGTAGGCCAGGCACCGGGTGTGATCCACGATTGCGTAGACTTTCTCCATCGGTGTAATGATCCGGTCGAGTTTTTCCGGCGAGATATCAATCGCAGCTGCCACTTTCTTTCTCAGCTGGAAGAGGTTGGTGCCGGAGATATCCATGAGGCCGGCGAATTTTGCATTGAGGGAGAGGATACGGGTGTAATCCTTGTTGTCGAGCATGTGGGAGAGGCCGGCTGCCCCCATCACGTGGCTCACCATCTCCGGGAAGACCGCATCGTAAATCGTAGGCGAACCCTTTGAAGCCCAGACCAGGCGTTCCAGACCATAGCCGGTATCGACAATCCGGAGCTTCATCGGGTAGTACATCTCACCTTTGAGATCGTATCCCGGCTGGTCGGTCTTCTTTCGCCCGAGGCTCATGAAGACGAGCGTTGCAATCTCAAGACCGCCAATGAGCACCTCGACACTGGGGCCGGCATTCCCGCCACCGATCCACGGGCTTTCTTTAAAGGTGACCTTGTTGAGATCCCCACCGATTGACGCGATGAACTGGTCGCAGAGCTCGACCGTCCGGTCCTTCCAGTAGATCTCCTCATTGGGCGTATTGAAGGCGTGGTGTGCCATCATCTCGAAGGTGGTGAGGTGCCGTCCTGATCTGCCGACCGAGTCGAGATCATTAAGCCGGATGCAGGGCTGGGAGATCGTGAGCGGGTTCGCCGGCGGGGGGACGATGCCGCTGGTGACAAACGGCTGGAAATCCGCAATCGAAGCGATGGTTAAGTAAATATCGTCTCTCCACCGTGCAGCAACCGGGTAGCGCTCGATCCGGGTGTGCCCGTTTTTCTCAAAAAATGAGAGATACGCCTCGCGCATCGTATCGAGGTTGCGCGTCTTAAAGATTGGTTCCCCGATAAAATTGTAGGGTTCGCAGGGCGCATCCCCGCAGATCTCCCGTGCACTGTCACGTGTCCAGAAAGCAGACCCGCAACTCTTGCAGATTTTGCGGACCATTCCCTGTTCTTTAAAATAATCCAGCTGGTATTCCTCTTCGAGCATTAACCACCACTAATCTTCAGTACAGTTGATTATGAACGCTAATTAGTGTATTGTCTCACGCCTTTCCCGGACCCGGTTCCTCATCGGGCAGGTTCCACCGGTCCTGGGCTCATACAGAATAAATCACAACAGTGTAACTGAAGGAGAACTTCTGATTAATGCTATGGTGTGGTCTACTGGCACTCGGATGTGGGGAGCGTCAAAGAAATTGACGGCAATAATTCGGAGGCCGATGAAAGAATCAGACTTAATATGGGATACTGTTGAATTGTTAATACCCGGCGCGCAATTCACCGTCTGGTCACGCAATGGCGGAAAACCATTCCCTAATCTAGAAGACCATGCGGAGAATGAACCTGAGTTCGATGATCTCTGTCCTGAAGAAAACGTGACTAAACATTTTTGGAAAACCCTTTATCATAATAGTCACTTGGCATAACGGATCTGACAACAATCCCGACATCAACATATTTAATTCTTCAAAATGTCGATTTTTAACAAAATTATGTGAGGAGAAATAAATTTTGTCACATTTGATAGAAAACACGCTATTTCATATGTGGAATTTAAAAATTCTATTCCTATCTTTTTTCACATCTTCTAATAAAAGTCACCAACTTAGAGAAAAATTTGATACAAAAGCAAAAATTTTGGCGTGACGCAACGGGCTTGATATATCCTTTTATTGTTTTCTTGGGTGGCTTCCTTATCGTAATTTAGGACTTATTGATCCTCAAAAGACAAAAATTGAACAACATATCTATTTTCAAATAAATTCGAGGTACATTAGAGCGAAGGAAGAAAATTTTTTAACCACATATTTCCATGAGTATTGCCATTTTTTGTTCATATACTCTTCTTGTGGGATTGATTTTAGAAAATCTGGGCTTTATACGGGATCTTCAGTTCCTATCGATATTAATAAAATACTTGAAGATTTTTGCGATGTTTTTGGAATTTATATTGTCTATGGAACAACTGGAAGTGATGATCTTGATAAATTTATTAAGAAATTTATTGAGTCAACTATCCAAAATATCCATAAAGAAAACTGGATGCAAAGAATCTCTTAAGGTTGAAATAAAAAAACCGAACCGCGCCGCGTGGGATGCACTACTGATTCAAGGTATTAAAGAATAGAATCATCGAGACAGAGTGCTGTTACGAAGATTCAAACCAGAACAATTAAGAGAGAAGAGATTTGGACTTGAAAGGATTTACGCCCCGGCCGGGACTTTGACTATGGCTTACGTTGTTTGGAAAAAATGTTTGATGATCGAACCACGAGTGAAAAGTGCTGCTATGGGGATTTTACCTTCTAAAAAAATGAAATGTCTATTGCGCGCAAAGAAAATTATATCGCCCTTAATACATTCACATTTTATAATTGTTACCCCAATATTGTGGTTTCTTCGAGCACGAACAAACCCTAATCATCGGTCTCAGTGATTATGAACGCTAATTAGTGTATTGTCTCATGTTTTTCCTACGCCGGATTCTCGGTTGGAATGTTCCACCGGTCCTGGTACCACCCGTCCACCTTTTTAGCAAGATCCGCCCCACTTGCGATCCGTACCGCGAGCAGGTGCCAGCAGGTCCTGCCACGGTACAGGAAATCACGGCAAGTACAAAAATCCTCGTCAACTACATATTCAGCGGTCCGGCCCTCAACCACAAAAAAATCCCGGTATTGTCTGACCTTGCCGGCGTCGATGGCAGCCAGTGCTTTTTTGCCCCGGGCTCCAAAGGCTGCTTCTATCTCTTCGCGCAATGCGGAATCCAGAGCGTGCTTTTCCTCAATCCGGTGCCAGAGATCACTCATGGGATGGAACGAATCCGTGGAGTGTCTTCGATATGCTGCCAGCCTTTCTGGGCAGCCAGGCGGCGCATGGCCGGGGCTTCCAGCGCGTAATGGGTAGATTCAATGCAGGGCAGAGGAGAGGAACGGGCAACTGAATGTTTGAGCTCAGCCGAAAGGAAGGCATCAGCCCCGGCCGCTTTTGCCTCAGCAAGGAACGCGGGATCAAAACCGCTGCCGGCTACCATTGCGAGACGCGACAGGGATGTGAGTTCACCCCAGATACGGATATTCCCCCCAAGGCGCAGGGCCAGTTCATCGATGGTGATGGTGCAGTCGCCAATTAGGCCGAGCGAGAGCGGGGCCCTGTCTTCTAAGGAGAGGAGTTCTGCCAGTGCATCGTTCACCCCAAAAGGAGAATGATCGAAATTTGTATGCATCACATAGAGGTTCATATTTGCTTCGAGCAGCTGGCGCATCAGCAACGCGGTTGGCCCGGTGAGCGCGGTAACCGGTGTCCATAACGGCGTGTGGTGGACCACGAGCATATCGGCTCCGGCTTTGACGGCCCTGCTGACCACGGAGGCTGTTGCGTCAAGCGCACAACAGATCTTACTGATATCCGGCCTGCCTTCGACAATCAGGCCGATCCTCCCGCAATCGAACTCTTCGGCAAGCTCGGGCGGGGCGAGCCGTTCCATCTCGTCTATGAAGGCACGCACATGCATACAGGTAATGGGAGGTCGGGGGTTAAAAATTTGATATTACTAAAGGTAATAACGATTATATTAAATATGCATTAAAGCATATTTCAGATTATGCACAAGACCATCAGCCAGATCAATGAGCGGATCCGTGACGGCAGTGCGCGGGTGGTCACCGCAGAAGAGATGCCCGCGATCGTTGCCGAACTCGGTGAGCAGGGAGCATTAAAAGAAGTGGATGTCGTCACTACCGGTACGTTTGGCGCCATGTGCTCGTCCGGCGCGTTTTTTAATTTCGGCCATGCGGAACCACCCATCCGTATGGAGCGGATCTGGCTGAATAATGTGGAAGCTTATGGCGGACTTGCGGCAGTTGACACGTATATCGGCGCAACGCAACAGTCCGACACCCGCGAAGATGAGTATGGCGGTGCCCATGTGCTCGAAGATCTTGTAGCGGGAAAGTCCGTAGAACTCCATGCAAGTTCCCGGGGCACCGACTGTTACCCGCGCCGGACGATCACCACCGAGCTGCTGTTAGAGAACCTGAACCAGGCGACGATGTGCAATCCGCGCAATGCCTACCAGCGCTACAATGCAGCGACCAATACCACCGATCGCACGCTTCATACCTACATGGGAACACTGCTGCCCGGTTGCGGCAATGTCTCGTTCTCGGGAGCGGGAGTGCTCAACCCGATCTCGAATGATCCGAACTTCCGGTTGATCGGCAGCGGCGTCCCAATCTTTTTGTGCGGGGCACAGGGCATGGTTGTTGGTGAAGGGACCCAGCACTCGCCTGCGGGAGGTTTTGGCACGCTGATGGTCACCGGCGATATGAAACAGATGTCGCAGGACTACCTGCGGGCGGCGACCATGACCGGCTACGGCGTTACGCTGTATGTAGGTCTTGGAATCCCCCTGCCGGTGCTCGACCTGGATGTAGTGCGGTCAACGGCTGTCCGCGACGAGGATATCAGTGTTGACCTGCTGGATTATGCTGTCCCGAACCGGAGCCGGCCTGTACTCCGGAAAGTGAATTATGCTGAGCTGCGCAGCGGTTCGATTGAACTGAATAATGAAGAGGTGAAAACGTCGTCCCTGTCCAGCTTCCGCAAGGCCCGGCAGGTGGCTGCGGAGCTGAAAGGATGGGTTGAACAGGGAAAGATGCAGCTGGCCCTGCCCACGCGCCCTATTGATGCCACAAAAGTATCCCGGCCCATGCCCCAGACCACGAAAGGTCCCCGTGTTCTCGATCTTATGGACCGGCAGGTGGTCAGCATCCTTGAAGATGAAGAGATCAAGACAGCCGCAAAAAAACTGCTCAAGGGCGAGACCAATCATCTCCCGGTACTCAATGGGGCCGGTATCCTTGTCGGTATCGTCACCACCTTTGATATCTCAAAAGCCGTGGCAAACCCCGGAAAAGCGCACTTGGTCAAGGACATCATGAAGACCAAAGTGATCACGGCAAAACCGGATGAGGCGGTTGACATCGCGGTGCAGAAACTCGAACTGTATAACATCAGCGCGCTACCGGTTGTGGATGCAGAGCACCGGGTGCTGGGTATCTTAACTGCGATGAATCTCGGGAAACTCTTTGGCGGGAGGTGGCTGAAATGAAACTGCTGGTAAATTTCTCCCGCAAAAAAGGCCGGAAGCCGATTATCGCCCAGGTGGTGCGGGATACCGGCGTGCTCATCAATGTGGAACGTGCCCTCATTGACTCCTCAGAAGGTGAGGCGCTCATCGATGTGCCGGATGAGCAGTGCCAGCTCGTCCGCAATACGATGATCAGTCTCGGGGCAACCGTGCACATCCTTGAATACGGCGTTACTCTGGATGAGAGCGAATGTATTGACTGCGGGGCGTGCATCAGCATCTGCCCCCGCGAAGTCTTCGCATTCGATCCTGACTGGAAGCTCAGCCTCGATGAGAAGAAGTGTGTGCTCTGCGGTAAGTGTGTCGACGCCTGCCCGTCCCATGCCCTCACGCTACCCGTATGATCCGCGAGCGCTTCTCGTACCGGCAGACCTTTGCGACCATCCTTGCCGATACGCCGGAACATATTGAGGCGGCAAAAGCCGGGATGCTTGCAGCGCGACAGGTGCTCGAAGCGTACATTGCCCGCGATCCTTTTTTCTCCACCACGTTCGATCCCTACACGCCCGATTCGGATGATCTGTTCATCACGCGAATGGCAGACGCAACCCGGACTGCGGGCGTCGGGCCGATGGCAGCTGTTGCCGGCGGGATTGCATGGGCGGGTATCGAAGCGATGCAGGAAGCCGGTGCTGTCTTTGGCGTGATTGACAACGGTGGCGACATCGCTGTCATCTGTGATCGGCCGGTGCGGGTCGGGGTGCATGCGGGAGACGCTGCCCTCTCCAACCGGATCGCGTTTGTTGTGCCGCCCCAGGATTCGGTGCTTGGTATCTGCACTTCATCGGCAACGGTCGGACCGTCCATTTCTTTTGGCGTGGCCGATGCGGCCACGATCTTCTCCCGCAATGTTGCTCTTGCGGATGCGTGGGCTACTGCGGTCTGCAATGAGATCCGGGCGGATGACATTTCGGTGCTCGACCGGATCAACCCGAATGACGTGCGGGGGATCTTTGCTGTTATTGGAGACCGGCATGTACGGTGGGGAGAGCTGCCGCTGATTGTTCGTGCGGATGTGGACGAGCGGTTGATCAGTGCGGGGGACCGGTAGAATGTGGGGAAAGATCAAACACTGCTTAAAAAAATCTCAATCGAACTTTATGTAAAATTTTTTGCTCTGTAGAAATGATTTCCTCACGAAGAAAAACCGAGTGAAAAACAGCCGAAAGATCTAAGGTATGGTGTCTCCTTACAATGTTATGCTAGTAAAGAATAAGGAGATAATTAATAAATCGTCCGGTCGGTTTATCAGTTTTATCAA
>JBAZRZ010000043.1:0-20527 GCA_041662685.1 Methanoregula sp. | reverse complement strand
AGATACGGGGCTGACTTGAAATCCCGTATATATCAGATCCAGATGAAGGAAATCTCATGTAAGAGCATTCTCGCGAACCTTGACAGGTTCATACAATTTGTTTGGAGCAAGGTTTTCTACAGGGCAAAAAAAACATCCCTGCCCAGCGAGGCCCCGACGAGGCGGCCGAGCGACCCCCGAAGGGGGTGGGAAGCATCATAATTTAAGAAAATCAAACTATCTCGTTCAATGGGATGAAGAAAAAGAGAGAATATGATTCTGGGCATCTCTCCGACAATTATTTCCTGCAAAACTCCCTGCGCACCCGTACAGATTCAGCATGAGCGTGAAGGCCTTCTGCATCTGCAATGGTCTCGACGATATCGCCAATCGCCTCAAGACCGTCGCGATCGATGATCTCAACCGATGCGGTCTTGCAGAAATGATTCACATCGAGACCGGAGTAGGTTTTGGCGTAGCCTGCAGTCGGGAGGCAGTGATTGGTTCCCACCGCATAGTCCCCGCAGGCAACGGCCGAGTAGCGCCCGACAAAGATTGCCCCTGCGTTCTTCACTTTCGTGACAACAGTTAAGGGATCTGCCACCTGTATCGAGAGGTGCTCAGGGGCCACGGTATCCGAAGCCAGAATCGCTCCTTCCACCGTGCTTGCAACATAATACCCGGAGTTCTTAAGCGCCTGTTCGATGATCTCTCTTCGCGGGGCGATTTTGGTCATCGCCTCTATTTCGCGGCCGACTTTTGCCGGGAGAGCCTTGTCGGTGGTGATCAGGATACAGGCCGCGTTGGGGTCATGCTCGGACTGGGCTAGGATATCGGCAGCAACAATACGGGGGTCAGCGGTCTCATCGGCAATGATCCCGATCTCGCTGGGGCCTGCCGGGAAATCGATCTCCACCTTCTCGCGGAGCATCATCTTTGCGAGCGTGACGTACACGTTACCGGGCCCGACAATCTTCTGCACGGGCCGGATAGTCTCGGTACCGAGCGCCATTGCGGCAACAGCCTGTGCGCCACCGGCATTGTAGATCTCGGTGACTCCGGCAATGTCCAGCGCGACGAGAGTCAACGGTTTGATCGGAGGCGGTGAGCAGGCGCAGATCTCCTTTACTCCGGCAACGCGGGCGGGCACCGCACACATAAGAGCGGATGACGGGTACGCGGCCCGGCCGCCGGGGATATAGAGCCCGACACGGTTTAAGGGCGTGGTCTTGACACCGAGCACGATGCCCGGTTCCATTTCCTGCAGCCATAGGTCACGGGGCTTCTGGAGTTCGTGGAAACGCTCGATGCGGGCATGCGCCTCGATCAGGCTCTCGACGATCTTCGCATCGACCTGTTTATAGGCATCCTCGCGCTCGTCATCCGACACCGCAATCTCGGTCAGCTCACAGTGCTTCTTTGCCAGGTCAATAAGTGCAGCATCCCCCTCCGTCTGCACGCGTCCGATGATCTCTGTTACCGTGGTCCGGACATCTGCGAGGCTTGACTGTCTCCCCGCGATCCACGTATCGATCTCCACTGCCTTCCACATAGTGCCAATATTTTTGGCAGGAAAGGTTGTTAAGGTTTCGTCAGATTTTTTAAGAAATCGTAATGATGAGTGGATCCGGTGCCCGAAGGGAATAAAATGAAAGGAAGGGTGAAAACCGGTGTAACCGGTTTGGGCCACAGGTACGGCAACCTTGTGGATTGAACAAAGACCCGGCATCTCTTATATTTTAGGTTAAAAAGCCCACAATCAGAGCACAGCCCACGAGGGGGGTTTAAACTCGCAAACAGATCTGAACTTTTTTTTTCAAATTTTAAAAAGGAAAAAAAAATGTTATTAATAATCTCCCATGCCGGGCGGCATGCCACCCGGAGCACCGGACTTTGACGATGTAATGATATCGTCAATGCGGAGGATCATGACTGCCGCCTCTGCCGCGCTGGAGATTGCCTGTGTCTTGACCCGCAGTGGTTCGATGACTCCTGCCTTGAGCATGTCAGCCGGTTTGCCGGCCACACCATCAAGCCCGAACGTCTTCTTCCCCGCTTCGTGAGCAGCCCTTAGGTCGACAAGCATATCGATGGGGTCAAGCCCGGCATTCTCAGCAAGGACGCGGGGGATAATCTCCATTGCGCTTGCGAACGATTCGATGGCCAGCTGGTTACGGCCGCCGACCGTTGAGGCGTACTCGCGGAGTCTTAACGAGAGTTCGGTTTCAGGTGCTCCGCCACCGGGAACAATCTTTTTACCGGTAACTACGACACTGACGACCATGAGGGCGTCGTGGATAGCCCGATCGAGTTCATCGACCACGTGCTCAGTCCCGCCACGGACGATGATGGAGACCGCTTTTGGATTTTTACATTTCGAGACATAGATCATCTCGTCGTTTGAAATGGTTTTCTCCTCGACAAGACCGGCCGTGCCGAGATCATTTGCCGAGATCGTATCCACGCTGTTGACAATATGTGCACCCGTTGCACGGGCAAGATTCTCAATATCGCTCTTTTTTATCCTGCGGACTGCAAGGATGCCGGCTTTTGTAAGGTAGTGCAGTGCAACATCGTCGATACCTTTCTGGCAGAAGACGACTGTTGCCTTGCTCTTTATGACCTTGTCCACCATCGCGTGGACCATCTGTTCCTCTCCATCGAGGAAAGCCTGTGACTGCCCAAGGGAAGAGATATTGATTTTTGCATTCACTTCGGTCTTTTTGAATTCAAGCGCAGCATTCAGGAGCAGGATCTTCGCATCCTTGACGAGTTTGGGCATGTTCGGGTGCCCGCGTTCCTTGCCGATGACCATACCTTCGATGAGGGCCGAGTCATCCACCGAGCCGCCAACCTTCTTCTCCACGTTGATGTGGGCGAGGTCTGCGGTACCATCAGCATCAGTGACGAACGTGACCGCTTTCACGATGATGTCACAGAGATGGGTTTTTGCTACTTCCGAATTCTTACCGGTGAGTGCAGTCTCTGCAATCTTCTTGAGCATCGCAGTATCGGTCGGCTTTACGGTGATGGCGTATTTATCGAGCAGCACAAGCGCCTTTGCCGCTGCCATCCGGTAGCCCTCGGCGATACTGGTCGGGTGGACCTTCTGGGCGAGAAGCGCTTCGGCGTTCTTTAAGAGTTCGCCTGCAATGATTACCGCAGTTGTCGTTCCATCGCCGACTTCAGCATCCTGTGTCTTTGCGATCTCGACCATCATCTTTGCGGCAGGATGATCGATATCCATCTCCTTAAGGATGGTGACCCCGTCGTTGGTTATGGTGATATCTCCCATGCCATCGATGAGCATCTTGTCCATGCCTTTGGGGCCAAGGGTTGACTGGACTGCCGCGGCAACCGCTCGTGCAGCAGCAAAATTATTGGTCTGGGCTTCCTCTCCCCGACTTCTCGTTGCTCCTTCCCTGAGAATAATTATGGGTTGTCCCCCGAGTTGTTGTGACATTGTGTACCTCTTTTAATTGTTCCATCCATCATCATTCTACCAGTGCCGGTGATGATTCCCGCGTGACTGTCGGTCGGCCATGTAAGGGTTGCCCCGGATCCATAGACAGCAGTGGCACGCCTTTGACGGGATCGCACCTGTGGCGCGGAGACCGGTGCCGGTAAAACAGAAGTCGTCATCCCTGTTCGGGCGATTGATGGTGGACTTCATCACCAGATGATAAAACAGATAGATCTGCATCGGTTTTATGTGTATCCATCTCTGTCAGGGTCCGCAGGAAGTGACATTCTTTCGGATCGGACCTGCACAATCGGGAGATGCCAACACGATTTCATACGGGAAACCTCGTCCTACTCATCTCACCAGCCCCATCGCCAAATAGTGATCATCTACGCTTTTTCTGATATACTACCGGCATTATATCCGGCGTCAGTACATGTTCCGGTGTGATAGTTCTGTTTGTGCACAGTGGTCGGACTAAAAGGTGATCGCAGGTGAATGATTGTTTCGTGTCAACACCTCATCATTAATAACAGGATTTTACCTATTACTGATCAATGCGCACGGATTTTGGCATTCATATGAGAGGGGGCGTCATCACTGAACGGGACGCAGACTTCTGTACCATTCGCATCAGGGCCCCTGCGGGTAATTATTCGGTTGAACAGTTACGGGGTATTGCAAAGATCGCGAAAAAATATGGATCCGGTACGGTTCACTGCACCACCCGCCAGACTTTGGAGATCCCGCACGTCAAGCCGACCCTGTTAAAAAAAGTTGAAAAAGCTCTTGCGAAGAATGAGACTCCTGTTGGCTCGGAAAAAGATGAGATCGTAAATATCATCGCATGTCCCGGTGTTGAACGGTGCAAATTTGCAAATATCGACACCATCAGTCTTGCTCAGAAGATTGACAAACACCTGTTCGGAAAGGAGATGCCGGTAAAGATGCGCATCGCTTTGTCGGGCTGTCCGAATGCCTGTACAAGTCCCATGCTCAATGAGATTGGCATCATTGGAAAAGTCCGCCCCCTCCGGACTCCCGGTCTCTGTACAGGATGTGGTGCCTGTGTCCAGTACTGTAAAGAGAAGACCATTGTTATAAGAAATGGCATATCGGAACTCAAAGAGGACAAATGCGTCGAGTGTGGAGTATGCGTTCAATCCTGCTCATTTGATCTCCTGAAAGCAGAATACCGGCATTTTCTCATTACGGTGGGAGGAAGGAGAGGAAGACATCCCAAAATCGGCAGAGAATTGTTAAGTGTTGAAACCGAAGAGCAGGTACTTTTGACCATACAAAAAATTGTTGACTGGGTATACCGCCGCGCATGGAGCGGGAGACTTCTGTCCGAACAACTCGATGAACTCCATTTCGAAAAATTTCGGCAGGATATTACTGCACAGGTAATGCCGGATTCAAAAAATAAACCCGAAAAAAAACCATCCCAGTGAAGATTTTACCAACCTTTTTTTATTGATGCCAGAATGGTATATATATCCTGACGGGGAGAGGGGGATTTTTTTTACCAGATACCTAAAAACATACCGGAAGATGAGAACAAACCCTTTTTTTTGATTTCCAATTATTCAGTCATGAATCAACCGGGATGAGAAAAAAGTGTTTTTTTTTTTTTAAAGACTCCGATCTTACCATCACGAGGCCAAACCAGAAAGGGTAAAGATGGAAAAAAACATTCAACTGGTAGAGAGAAATCAGATGTTATAGGGGTAGTTTACCCATAATTACATCTCATGGTGATCATCTGCTCAATGATTCCTGAATATGGAGATTACCTCTTTCGTGATTCAAACCCCTGATACCCATGTCCCACACTTCCCTGCCACCCCTGAAATTCAACCTCTCCGAGCTGGCGTGATCGCTTGGGGATTTCGGGACTGTCATCCCGCTCATCCTTGCAGTCGCCCTGGTCTCGGATGTCAATGCCCGGTATATTCTCCTCTTCTTTGGGATCTGGTTCATCCTCACCGGCCTGTATTACCGGCTCCCTATCCCGCTCGAACCGATGAAGGCGGTGGCGGTGATCGTGATTGCGGGATCCATCGGCAGCGGGGAGATCGCCGCTGCGGGTCTCATCCTCGGGGTCATCTTTCTCGTAATCGGCTATGGACGGTTCTTCGCGGTCATTGAAAAATGGGTCCCCCAGAGCGTGGTGAGGGGGATACTGTTGGGGCTTGCCCTGCTCCTATTCCGCTCATCGCTCGGGTTTGTAGTAAAGGACCCCACGTTCTTTCTCATTGGCATCGCCATCATCGCTGCCTTTTACTTCCTTGCACGTTACCGGTCCATCCCGGACCTCTCCACGATCGTGGTTATCGGGGTTGGCCTTGTCGCGGGGATTGCACTGTACGGCATTCCACCGATCAGCCTGATCCCGGCACCGCATCGTGATCCCCATTCCTGCGGATTTCTCCTCCGCCCTCTCAACACTGGTGCTTCCCCAGGTTGTTCTCACCATCACGAATGCCATCCTGGCCACATCGCTCCTGACAAAAGACCTCTTTGCACACGATGTCCCACCCAAGAAATTCTCGACAAGCGTTGGACTTATGAACATCTTCTCTGTCCCGTTCGGTGGATTCCCGATGTGTCATGGGGCAGGAGGACTTGCAGGACAGTACCGGTACGGCGCACGAACCGGTGGGGCAAATATCTACGCAGGTCTGATCTTCATTATCCTCGCTCTCTTTTTTTCCTCTCCCCAGGTACTCTCCATCATCGCGGTAGGTGTGCTGGGGGCGCTTCTCGTCTTTGTCGGGATCGAGATGAGCCGGCACAGTTTTAAGACAGACTCGGTTCTCGTGACCGTGATCATCGGAATCCTCGCACTGGTCAGTTCAATGACTCTCGCATTTATTGGGGGACTGATCCTTGCGTATCTTGTCTACGGGATTAAGAAGAAGTCCGGACAGGATATCCGCTGAAGTTTTCAGCTCGGTATTCAGGCTGCGAAAAATAGCGGATCATCAATTTTTCCGGTTAAAAAAAGGTGAGATTACTTTGTACTGGCTGCCGGTGCAGCAGTAGTTACTGATGCATTGGTCACAGCGGGGGCCGGTGCGATCGCTGTTGCCAACGTGCTGTAATCTCCTACCCAGCGCCCGCAGAGGCCGTAGGAACACTGACACTCATCGGGATGAACAGGGATTTTCCGTACGTGTCAACGCCATAGTTACCGATATCGGCCTGAATCTCCGGAGCGATGAGGAAGTTGATGAAATTATTGGCCATCTGGATCTTGTCAGCAGGCTGCTTATCGTTGTAGACAGCCATGACGCTGTAGATGTTGAGCAGGCTTGGACCCTTGCTGATGATCGGCACCAGATCGAGATTGCTCTTGTAAGCGAGGTATGTTCCTTCATCGGTCAGGGTGTATGCTCCCTTCTCGCTTGCCATCTGGAGCGTCTCTCCCATTCCCTTACCTGCCTCTACATACCAGGTGCCGGATTTCTCGACATTCTGGGTATAATTATACTTGGCATTGGACCAGATTTTCTGCTCGGCAGCGTGGGTTCCCGAACCGTCACCACGAGAGATGAAGGAGACATTGGCCGTCTTGTTGGTCCCCTTGAGGAGGATGGTCGTGAATGCGTTCTCGGTGGTTATATTGGCAATGCCGGCGGGATCATTTGCCGGGCCGACGATGATGAACGAGTTTGAGGCGAACGTGCGCCGGTTCAGGCCATAGCCGTCTTTCATGAATGCCAGTTCCTGGCTTGGCGAGTGGACGAGCAGAACATCGGCATCACCGCGTTTTGCCAGTTCGATAGCCTTGCCGGTTCCCTGCGAAGTTATTTTGAGGGTGACATTGTACTTATTCTCGAATATCGGCTGGAGGTAGTCGAGGAGTTTTGTGTCGTAGAGGCTCGTGGTCGTGGCAATCACGAGAGTCTGCGATGAAGCCGTAGCCACAGTCGTTGCGGCTGGGGTTGTATTCGCGGCGGGGGTGGTCGGCGTCTGGCTCGTACATCCTGCAAAACAGGTTGCAAGCAAAAGCAGTACGAATACTGCTGCAATGAATGTTACATGCACATTTTTAGTCATAATTAAACCGTTTTACCGGTCGATAAGATCATTCTTGAATGTTTCTTTTTTGTCCGAGTTCAAAACATCTGATTACCAACTGGTTATCAGATGGTTTCAATAATTTATTATTGATATCGGGTCTTTGTTAATAGTAAATAAAAAATAGTTGATTCTTTCTCTTCAGCATTTTTTAAACAATTCTTCAAAAATTACCGCGCCAAGAATCTCATTGCATTCATCCCGGTATTTATTCTGCATGAGATCGATCATTCTTCTGCTGCCTTTTGCGGTTGTTATAATTCCCACCCGCTCTGCCTGGGTAACCAGTTCCTCCTGTTCCATCATGGCAAAATAAGGCAGCACGTAATAGTGCTGGACATCAAGGAACTCTGCAAGCCGTCGCGTTGTCGGGAACTTCATCCGGATAGTATTATCGGCAAATACGATCGTGATCGAACGCTCCAGCAGCTGGATGCGGACGGCAGCATCAAACAGGATATCAACGGAAAGGGCGGCCATGAATGTACTTCATGAAATAATTGTACATGCTCCCATAAAGAGACTTCACCGGATTTCTTTGTTGGAGTGTATTCGTACGGGATCCAACGATGATCTCGTGAAATTTTTTTAAAAATTAGTGTTTCTTCTTGTGCTCATCGGCAACGGGCTTCATGAACACGACTTCTGCACCCACATCCTTTGCGATCTGTTCGATTTCGAATTTCCGGAAATGAGTTGCCTCAACCTGGAGTTGTCCACCGGTTATGGCAACAATACGGTACGTGGGCGACTCGACACCCTCTCCGACTTTCTGTCGCTCACGCACATAGATCTTCATGGTCTTTTCCTCCATGCCATTACTTAATCCCGGGCCCGTGAATCTTACGCGCCGGATAAGTACTGGCCCTGATATACCAACTAGTTTACATGGACTTATAACTTTCTTCGGTAATAGGCTTGTATAAGGATCACCATGAAAACGCGGTTTGAACTTGAGAGCGGGCTCCAGGGTGAAACGCTCGTCCGGAGAGGTATAATGAAGAAGCGGAAAGTATCCGAGCAGATTCGCATTGCACCGGACATCAATATCATCAAGAGTGGGGGGCACGGGGCGATCGATTACGGGCGCGAAGTGATGCACCCCCTCTGCAAAGAGATCGGGGAAATATCCAAAAAGCACAAGCTGCTCGTGGTCACCGGCGGGGGCGGATGGGTGCGCCACATCATGGACATGGGGATGGATCTCGGCATGCCCACCGGGGTCCTTGCGGAACTCTCGGCAAAAATCTCCGAGCAGAACGCGAGCATGGTCTCTATCCTTCTCTCAAAATTCAATGGGCAGCGAATCCACACGGGCAATCTTCTCGAACGTCCGATGCTCTTAAAACTCGGCATCCTGCCGGTCATTCACGGCACGCCCCCGTACAGCCTGTACGAGCACCCGGCCGGGAATGATATGGTACCCCCTCACCGCACCGACACCGGTGCGTTCCTGATCGCAGAAGTGCTTGGGGCAAAGAGTTGCATTATCGGCAAGAATGTGGACGGGCTCTATACTGAGGATCCCCGTAAAAATCCCGATGCCGAGCTGATCCGGGATATCACGGCCAAGGAACTTATAAAAATGGATCTCGAAGATATGGTTCTTGAACCCATGGTTGTCCAGCTCCTGAAAAATGCCGTGCATATCCGGGAAGTGCGGATTATCAACTGCCACAAGCGCGGAAATATAGAAAACGCGATCAACGGGAACAATGTCGGAACAATCATCCGGGCATAAGTAACCTGCATCTCTTTTTTAATAGCCGGCGCGGCCGCAAAATGTGTGATACGATGGCTAGCGACCGCGTCCGTGAAATGAGGTATAGATCAGAGGTTTTTACATCGTGATATGATGTAGGATACCGGGTAACGGTAGCTAAAAAACCTGATCTGCCCGTTCTCCTGGGCATAATAGTATTAAGTTTTTATTAATAAAAGGATTTTGTTAAATATTTTATTTTAACAAATCGAAATCCCACTATGAGATACAGCAGGTATTTTTCCGGTACCTGAAGAAATGATTTTCCCGGTCGAATGATCGTCACCGGTTAACAGAACCGGTAAACATAACAGATTAGTTAAAAGTGTTTAACACAGTGTTTTTATTTTTTAATAAAGTAAGTTAATTGATTACATATGGGTATCTGCACTGACATCATGCACGATTTTGTATTGCAGGAGATAAAACACATCTACTCCACTTTTGACGGCTGGAAGATCACCTTAAAAAAGAAAGGAGCCGGGTATGATACGATTGTTCTGGTAAAACGGATGAACAACGGGTACCTGGAGATCGTCCAGATTCTGGTTACCTTCAAAAAAGAGATTACGCTCGATATATGATTGACGAGTTGATCCGCCAGGAGCCGGTATTCGACGGAACCTGTCCGCGCTATGATTACGCGATCATCGTGCCTGACCACGCAGACACGTCGAAGATACCCAAAGATCTGAAAATTTTATCATGAAATCCTTCGCTTTTGACGGCAAGGAACTGATCTGGGTGAAAAAACCGGTCCATAAAACAGAAACACCCAATGTCGCGGTCTAGAACCCCAACTCTTTTTCCATCCAGCACTCGCAGGCTGTTTCTTATCAGTTACAATAGTTCCGTGACCAGCTGCTGAAAAAAAGTGCGATTGATCCATCCGGGGATCTCCATTCGGAGATCGGGTAATCAGGCTTATACCGGCTCATAATATTTCATCGAGCCGCAGGCTCCGCAATGATCCCCTTCAATCAGGTAATCATGAACACTCTCACCGCAACAGGGACAGGTGACCGAAGACCATTTCTTCTTTTTCTTTACCATGACCCGACCACGTTCAAAGGAGAGGATATGTCGCCCGGCACGGAAGATCTCATCCTGCAGGTCTCCTTTCATGGTATGTTTGTCATATGCCGGGCTGTTGGCATACCAGATATCGATCAAGGGATATTTTTTGAGTTTCTCCCGATCAACGTACACCCTCACGGCCTCTGCGGCATCACCTTCGGACGGGGCATTTAAGGTGATGGCGAATTTCCCAATGGGTACGACTTTGAGCCGGTTGTTGCCGGTTGTACAATGGGCTATCACCTGCAGGGCATCCGGGAGACACTTGGGAGTCTCACAGACCCCGTAGAGTTTTTTATCCGCAGTCACCCCGAGCAGTTCCAGCGCATAGTCCACCATGAATGCCCCGATGAGGACACCGGGTGCCGGGTAGGTATGGAATTCTAATAACCGGAGGATCTCCTGCTTCAGCTTCGGCCTCACCCCGCACCTGTCCATACTGGTCGCGAGTACTTCGGGTGTTTCTTCTTGGGGACCTGCTTGCATAATCCTACGTTACCTATTATCTGATAAACATGTTATGAAAAGTAACTGGTTGTAATAAATGCAGGTTCCGGGGCGATACATCCTGTACCTTCCGCCAGCGGGGTTGCCTGTGCGTTAAGGAAAGATTAGGGCAGTGGACTTTTCCTTGAGGGGTAATAACATGCAGCGAGCACATCACTGCCTTCTGCACAACCGGACTCCCCCTCTGTTCCTGCGAGCGCAGAAAGGGAGATTATCGACACCGGAACATTCATACCGAATGCAGCAACCACCGGTGGCGGGGCAAAGGGGAGACTGCAATAAGAATGCACACTCCAGCGGTCGACCCTAATTCCCATCTGGCCGAGCCGCGGGGCTACCTGCCCGCAAGGCATCGTTGGAGAGAAGGCACGGCAGAGATCCACGACCGGTGATCCCACCCGTGTCCCGGGGTAGAACGGCTCCTCTGGCATCCAGATTCGCCCGCAGTCCCGGCAGTATGCCCGGTGGAGGAAGACCTCGACCGTGCGGTCGCCTTCATCGTAACAGATAACTGCAAACCGTTTCTCCCGCGTGTCATAGCCCGACAGGATTCCACCGCAGGACCCGCACAACCCCTCCACAGGATATTCCGTTCCTTCACAAACCTGAATCGCTGCCTGCACAATATTAATGAGCATCGGGGGCAGGGGACGCAACCTCACCGTGACCGCCCCGTGTGAAACGGTTCCAGTCTGCGCAGAGACCCTCCTGGAAGAACACTCATACCGTGTAACCACCGCTGATTCATATCTGAAATCTGATAAACCCCCAGATAATCACCAATTATGAGAGATTTTTTAGAATGTATAAATATACTGTTTACAGAGATCAATAATCAAGCAGAATTGGTTAACCGATTTTGTCGGTTACCGACACGTAATACAACGTGAGGTGTGTGCATGGGCGTTACGGCCTTTTATTGGCCTGAAGCTTCCGTGAAGTTTTTGGTGATACAATGAGTGAACTCAGTAGTAATTCTCTTAAATATGTACCGACGACCTGTCCGTACTGCGGGGTAGGCTGCGGCCTGAACCTCGTAGTCAAAGACGAGACCACGCTTGTTGGTGTCGAACCGTACAAGCGGTCCCCGATCAACGAAGGCAAGCTCTGCCCGAAAGGTGCGATCTGCTGGCAATCAGTCCAGAAGGAAAGTCGGCTGACCAAACCCTTGATCAAGAAGGGCGACAAGTTCGAGGAAGCCTCGTGGGACGAAGCCCTCGACCTGATTGTCAAGAAGTTCTCTGAGGTATCCGACAAGGTCGGACCCAAGGCCCTCGGTTTCCAAACCTCGTGCCGTACCGTCAACGAGGACTGCTACGCCCTGCAGAAGTGGGCGCGGTGCGCGTTTAAGACCAACAACGTCGACAACTGCGCGCGTATCTACCATGGACCGTCGGTTGCCGGTCTCTCCCTCTCCTTCGGGTCCGGTGCAGCCACCAACCCGTTCGAAGATGTGCTGAACTCTGACCTGATCGTCATGTGGGGTTCCAATGCAGTCGAGGCCCACCCGCTTGCCGGGCGCCGCGTCATGCAGGCCAAGAAGAAGGGGAACAAGGTCATTGTTGTTGACCCGCGGTTAAGTGCATCGGCACGGATTGCAGATGAATGGATCCGGTTCAACCCGTCGACCCACATCGCGCTCACCAACTCCATGATGTACTAGATCATCAAGGAAGGCCTCGATGACAAGGAGTTCATCAAGAACCGCACCAAGGGCTTTGAGGACCTGAAAAAGACCGTCGAGAAGTATGCCGATTCCGAAAAGATCCACGGTGTCCCGCTCGAAAAGGTCAAGGAGTTTGCCCGCCAGTATGCAAATGCAAAGAACGCGGTCATCATCTACTGCCTTGGCATCACCGAGTTAACCACCGGTACCGACAATGTCCGTTCGATGGGGAACCTCTCGCTGCTCACCGGCAACATAGGACGCCCGGGTGTCGGGGTCAACCCGCTCCGTGGCCAGAACAATGTGCAGGGCGCCTGCGATATGGGCGCATACCCGAACGTCTTCTCCGGCTACCAGCAGGTCGCAGTTGCCGCCAATCGTGCCAAGATGGAAAAACTCTAGTTCTTAAAGGAAGGTTCCCTGCCCGACTGGTACGGTTCGACCCTGACCGAGCAGATCAATGACTGTGGCGACGTGGTCAAGGCGATGTACATCCTCGGCCTGAACCCGGTCATCTCCTATCCTGACTCAAACCACGTCAAGCGGTCGCTTGACAAACTCAACTTCCTCGTCATCCAGGGTATCTACTTGACCGAGAGCTGCGAGTATGCGGATGTTGTCCTGCCCGGCACCTGCTTTGCCGAAAAGGACGGCACATTCACCAGCGGCGAGCGGCGTGTCAACCGTGTCCGGAAGGCCGTCGACGGTCACGGTGAGTCGAAGTACGACTGGGTGATCATTGGTATGCTCGCAAAGAAGATGGGCCTCAAGGGTTTTGACTGGAAGACCGCAAAGGATGTCTGGGATGACATGCGTGCAGTGACCCCGGGCCAGTTCGGTGTAACCTACGAGAAGATCGAGAAGCCCGAGGCCATCCACTGGCCCTGCCCGACCATCGAGCACCCGGGAACCCCCATCCTGCACAAGATGAAGTTTGCGGCTGCTGACGGCCTTGGCACCATGTTCGGCCTCGAATACCGCCCACCCGCGGAGGTATCGGATGTAGAGTACCCGTACACGCTCATGACCGGGCGTTGTATCTTCCACTACCATACCAGAACCCAGACGGACCGCTGCGCAGTGCTGCACTACGAGGTACCTGAGTCCTATATCCAGATCAACACGCTGGATGCAAAGAGCTCGGCATAAAGCAACACGAAAAAATTAAAGTTCGCAGCCGCCGTGGTGAAACGATCACCACTGCACGGGTGTCGGATGCTGTGGCCCAAAAAGTGCTCTACATGCCGATGCACTTCGCCAATGGTGCAAACAATCTCACCAACACAGCACTCGACCCGATGTCCAAGATGCCCGAGCTCAAGCACTGTGCTGTTGCTGTAGAAAAGATCACGGAGGCATAAGATGACCAGGAAAGGCGATATGCTCTACACATGGACCAACGACGCAGAGATCCAGAAGAAGGCCGAGCTTGGTGGCGCAGTAACTTCCCTCTGGAAGTATGCCCTTGGATCCAAGATGGTTGACGCAGTCCTTGCGGTAACCAAGGGTGTCGACCTCTATGATGCAATACCGGTCATCATCACTGATCCCAAGGTCCTTGCCAGGACTGCCGGTTCACTCCACTGCGGAACGCTCCTGCTGCCCAAACTGATTAAGAAATATCTTGACGGGGCACAGGACAAGAAGATCGGTGTTACGGTCAAGGGCTGTGACGCGGTGGCGTTCTACGAACTCGCAAAGCGCAAGCAGATAAACCTCGACAATGTCATCATGATCGGTGTCAACTGCGGAGGATCGGTCAGCCCGGTCATTGCCCGCACGATGATCGCTGAAAAATACGGCGTTGACCCGGAAAAGGTACACAAGGAAGAGATCGACAAGGGCCAGTTCATCATCGAGTATGAGGGAGGTCACAAGGGTATCTCTGTTGACGAACTCGAAGAAGCTGGCTTTGGCCGTCGTTCCAACTGTCGCCGCTGCAAGATGAAGATCCCACGGCAGGCAGACCTTGCCTGCGGGAACTGGGGAGTTATCGGGCCCGTGCCGGCAAGGCCACATTTGTCGAAGTCTGCTCTGAAAAGGGTGCAAAACTTCTCAACGGTGCGGTAAAGTCCGGAGTCCTTGCAACCGAGCCGGCACTTCTCATGCTGGATGAACCGTTCACGGCACTGGATGCGAACAACATCCGGTTAGTAAAAGAGTTGACGCAGACATTTGTGACCGAGATGAAAATACCCTGTCTTATCGTTACCCACCGTATCAACGACAGCAGGGATGTCGGTGACAAAGTGTGTATTATCTGCAGGGGGGGAAAAGACGTGGGAAGGAAAACCGGAGGATGTGCCCGCATGTACGTGTCATGGCGAGGACTGGTAACACATGGACTCCTGACAGGTATTTTACACAAACCTTTTGTACCTGTTTTTGATGCCATCCAGGATATCAGGGAATGCTGACCTGAATTCAACAGGGATACAGATTAAGGGGCGATACCCGGCCGGCAATTTTGCGGGACAAAGAAACCGGTCTTTACCGGGAACCAACCTGCCGGTCACAGATCCCTGAATCCCCCATAAGTTTACTTTTTTAAAACACCAGCACCCGCTGATGTTCCGCCAGCACATGACCGGGCGGGTAGAAGAAGATCTTCCCAAGACCCGGGTACCCGATGTCCAGCACAGCATTGAGGGACTTGTCTTTTGTGATACCCCGCTTCTGGAACGAGGGTGTAAACGCAAAGAAGTGGAGGTTCCCGCTCCCCGCAACCGCGTTGATCACCTCCTGGATGTTATCCACCTCTGAGCCGGGCGATGCCCGGTGATTTCCGGTCACGGCATAAATCCCATCTTCCATAAAAACCACCCGTGTCAGGATATCAGCATGGGCACAGGCAACCGCGAACGAAATTGCACCGGAGACAATATCAGTGCTATAGGGACGCTTCGTGATGAGAATCGTGACCGGGGGAGCTTTGCTCGTCTTCTCGGTACGGTCAAAGGAGGGTGCGGCACCCTGCTTCCTGAGCTGGATTGCACCGGAATCTGAAGAGAGGATGGTGTGGGGGTGGAAAAACCGGTCGAGCATCTGGTTGAGGTCACGAATCTTAAACGGCCTGATGGTGCAGGTCGAGATCATCGATCCCTGCCCATCATCCCACGTGCTGTACCCCCGTGCTGTAGCCGAGCGGCCGCAGGCCAGGGCCTGGAAGTCAAGCCCGGCTGTCGTGGCCTGATCACTTAAGGCAGTGAGACCTTTTCCGATATTCTCTGCATCGGTCGGGCGCTGGTCGTGATGACCGAGATGGATGCCATCGAGGTAGGCATAGAGTTCCGCGGAGAGCCGCTCCCCAAGGGCTGCTGATAAGAAGCAGAGGCCATGCCATGCGGAGCGGTGCATATATGGCGATTCGGTCTGGAACCAGCCGGCGGTACCCGGCAGCGGCGGCTTGCTCTGCCGGGCGGCTTGGGCAAGATCCTTCCAGAACGAGGGCTTTCCGTCGGGGCCTAGGCTGTTGGTGTCGATCACCTGGTCAGGATATTTCATCCGGAGCGGCCCGATCCCGATCCCACGCAAATCCAGTTCCTGCCGGTCACAGACGATGCGGACCTGCGTAAAGGAGAGGATGATGTTCCAGACCTGCAGGGTCTCGGGGTCCTCAAGGCTGTAGAGAGCATCGCCGGTCAGGAAGAAGGTAAAGACCGGGCTCTCGGCCGTTTTCCGGTGCATCAGGGTTTCCGGGTACAGCTGGACAAAAAAGAACTTGAGTGATTCCTCGATCCATGAGAGACGCTCGACCGGTACGGAACTTGAGAGAAGGAAAAAATGTGTATTCATGGATCCTGGTCCTGCCTTATGCCTGCCGTAGTATTGTCCTGTGTGTAATCTCTCTGATATCAGGAGAGAACCGGTGCAAATCCACGATCATATCCTCATCGCAAGCGATACGGAGGATGAACGTGGATGCAGCGGGGAATGGTATCGCAGGTAATGAATAATTCATCAGACTATTTTAAAGACTTTGCTTTTTTTATGGGACCGCCAGCAGGGAGTACTGTCTGACAGTGCCGGTGATGCCGGGTCGTTTTTCGAGCGATTGTCTGCCGGCTCCTCATGTCCCGGAGGTTCCCGAGGACCTGCTTACCTCCGCCCCCAATGCCGGTACCATGAACGAGAGGTAAGACAAATCCCCGGCAGATCCCATATACCAGGCAGCAACCGGTTTTTTTACAGGTATTCCGGTTCGGTCGCAAGGACAGGAACATGCACCTTCCACAACAGGTATACCCAAGAAAGAAGTAAACAGAATATGGATTACCATGTCTGAAGACAAGATTCAAAAAGCCCTCCAGGAAGCAGGCATCACCGAGAAGATCACCTGCCCGCAGGCATTTGCCATTGCAGAGAAGGCGAAAATTTCCCGGAGTGCAGTCGGTGAATACTGCACGAAAAACCGGATCAAGATCCGGGAGTGCCAGCTGGGTTGCTTCAAATGAGCAGGTTCCTCAACGTTATCCCGGTTGCAGATGCAGTAGCTACCGTCATCCGGATCTCCCCCATGCCGGTCACTGAGACAATCCCGTTGGAGCCCTCGGTCGGCCGGATCCTTGCTGCGGCTGTCACTGCGGATACAGATATCCCCGGGTTCGACCGCTCCGTAGTGGACGGGTACGCAGTCCGGGCTGCGGATACCGCGGGAGCCGGCGATGCAATCCCTGCCCTCCTCCATTGTGCCGGGCGGATCGCCATGGGCCGTCAGGATTCGGATGCCGCTATAGGGCCGGGCACCTGCACGTATATACCTACGGGCGGTGTCCTGCCGGCAGGAGCCGATGCCGTGGTGATGGTGGAATACACTGAGGTGGCGGGCGATACGGTGCTCGTGAAAAAAGCAGTCTCCCACGGTGAAAATGTCCTCCTCCGCGATGAGGATTTCAAGAAAGGCGAGACCGTTTTTTCCGCAGGACGACGGATCTCTCCGCAGGACGACGGGGTGCTGGCCGCGTGTGGATGTTCATCCATAACGGTCGCAAAAAAACCCGTGGTCGGGATCATCTCGACCGGCAATGAACTGGTGCCGGTGACCGTAGTTCCCGGCCCAGGCCAGGTGCGGGACGCCAATGCCTCCATGCTCGCCGCATATCTCACGGAATACGGCTGCATTCCCCGGCTCTACGGGATCATCCCCGATGAGCTGGAAGCGTTTGAGGCGATCCTTGCCCGGGCCGTACCGGAATGTGATGTTATCCTCCTCTCCGGAGGGAGTTCCAAAGATGACCGGGATATGACCGCTGCGATCATTGCGACCATGGGCGAGGTGCTCGTCCACGGGATTGCAATTGCCCCGGGCAAACCGACCATCATCGGCCGTATTCGGGGAAAACCGGTCTTCGGCCTCCCGGGTCACCCGGCATCCGCATTTGTTGTCCTTATCGCGATTGTCCGCCCGCTCATCGACCGGATGCTCGGCATCCCAATGCCACTCCAGCGAACGGAGAGGGCAACTCTCGCCATCAACATCCCCTCCCAGCGGGGGAGGGAAGAATACGTCCGAGTCTGGGTGGAGAACGGGATTGCAACCCCCCTTTTCGGCAAATCCGGGCTCCTCAATACCCTCATCCGGAGCAACGGCCTTGTCCGCATCCCGGCAGGAGCCGAGGGGCTCGAACAGGGCAGCGTCGTTGAGGTGATCCTGTGGTAAAACGCTATCTCTCTGTCATGCCACTGGACGATGCCCTCGCCCTCCTCACCCGCGAGTTCTCCTGCACACCCTCAGCCGTGCAGGTTCCCTTGGCAGAAGCGGCTGGCAGGATCACAAGAGGTCCCCTATTCGCCCGGTACTCGGTGCCGGAGATCCATCTTGCGGCCATGGACGGGATTGCAGTCCGGAGCGGAGATACTAAAGGAGCCTCCGAGCAGCATCCGGTCACCCTTCCCACGGCAACCCGGGTTAACACCGGCAACGTGGTACCGCCCGAATATAATGCGGTCATCATGATCGAGGATGTCTGGGAAACAGACGACAATTATACGATCCGTAAGGCAGCCGCCCCTTGGCAGCACGTCCGCCCGGCCGGAGAAGATCTCGCCGAGTCCGAGATGGTGATGCCATCTCGCCACCGGATCCGGGCACACGAGCTCGGGGCACTTGCCACGTATGGCATCACCCGCCCGGAGGTCATCGCAGTGCGGGTGGGGCTCGTTCCCACGGGAAGCGAACTCGTCGCCGCCGGCACCCGACCGGCTCCGGGACAGGTAGTGGAGAGCAACACTGTAATGGCAAAGGCCATGCTCGAAGAGGCCGGGGCTACGTGCACCCGGTACCCGTTTATAGAGGACAAGCCGGAGAAGATCCGGGACGCGACTGCAGCGGCATGCAGGGAAAACGATATAGTCATCGTCTCGGCAGGCTCTTCAGCGGGAACAAAAGACTATACCGCAGACGTGATCGCAGAACTGGGTGAAGTGCTCGTCCACGGGGTCGCCATCAAACCCGGCAAGCCGGTCATTATAGGCAGGATCGACAGGAAACCGGTCATCGGCCTGCCCGGCTACCCGCTTTCAGCTCTTACAGTTATTCGGGAGATCATCCTCCCGTTCCTCCGGAACTACGGGCTGATCATCACAGAACCCGGGAGTATCCGGGCACAGGTCACCACAGCGGTGGCAAAAGAGATTGGCTCGGACGAGTTCGTGCTCTGTACGCTCGGGCGGGTGGGCAGCCGGTGGGTAGTCTCCCCGCAATCCAAAGGAGCCGGTGTCCAGATGAGCGGGGTGCGGGCCAATGCATATATCCGGGTCCCAAAAGCATCGGAGGGATGCGATGCGGGCGGAGAAGTAGATGCACGACTGATGGTGCCGGTCTCCGAAGCGGCAAATGCACTTCTCATCACCGGTAGCCACGACCCGGTGATCGACTATCTTGCCGATCTCATCCACCCGCAGGGTATCTGCCTCCTCTCTACGCGCGTGGGCAGCATGGGCGGGATCCTTGCCTTAAAAAAAGACGAGTGCCACGCGGCGCCAACCCACCTGCTCGCAGAGGACGGGAGTTACAACACCCAATTCCTGGAGAAATACCTGCCCGGGACCGATGTGGAACTCATATGTATAGCAGAACGGCAGCAGGGAATCGTCTCGCGGGACAGTCTTGCACTTAAGGATCTTGCCGGCCGCCCGTTCATCAACAGGCAGAGAGGCTCCGGTACCCGGATGCTTCTCGATTACGAGCTGAAGAGAGCGGGAATCGACCCCGCGGCCATCCCGGGGTACGAACGTGAGGTGACGACCCATATTGCAGTCGCCCTTGCGGTCAAGAGCGGGGAGGCAGACGCAGGTATGTGCGTCTACAGCGCTGCAAAGGCCCTCGGACTCCCGTTCGTGCCGGTGGCGCAGGAGCGATACGAACTTGCCTTCCGTAAGGAGCATGCAGACGACCAGCGCCTTGCAGCTCTCATCAGGACGATCCGTTCACCCGCGTTCCGGGATACCCTTGTCCATCTTGGGGGGTACGAGACTACAGAGACCGGGCAGCAGCGGCCGGGCCGGTAAGACCGGATAGGGGGCTATTGTCCGTACCTGGCCGACAAAAATTCAGGGGCCAGCGGACAAACCAGCAGGTACCATTATTCCACTCTTTATAACACAGGAAAGCACGGAAAAATTGTAACGTACATTGTACAGAACAACGGCATCGGTCCGGGTTGCGCAATATCAAGTTGAATATTCCTGCTCTGTAGAAATGATTTCCTCACGAAGAAAAACCGAGTGAAAAACAACCGAAAGATCTAAGGTATGGTGTCTCCTTACAGTGTTATGCTAGTAAAGAATAAGGAGACAATTAATAAATCGTCCGGTCGGTTTATCAGTTTTATCAAACATGCATATTCCCTTGTCCAGTCCACTCGACTCACCCCATATTCTTGTAAGTATTCCAGGAGAGATTACACTCAACATCAGCGGTTGACACTACTTCTTTTCAAAGAATATCGAAAAGAAAACTATCGCACCGTCATCTGGAACCTTGAAG
>JBAZRZ010000042.1:0-21075 GCA_041662685.1 Methanoregula sp. | reverse complement strand
TCAGATCCAGATGAAGGAAATCTCATGTAAGAGCATTCTCGCGAACCTTGACAGGTTCATACAATTTGTTTGGAGCAAGGTTTTCTACAGGGCAAAAATTTGCAATCGAAAAAAAAAAGAGATTAATAGAGGGGTTGAACTGCGGTAAGTCCACTAGGTATACTTCTTGAAATTGGTAGAACCGCTCCAACTGCTGGCTGGAAATTAATCGTGATCTTTGTATTAGGTGTTGCTGAAGTAGGCAGTCCCACCATAATAACCATCTGAGCGTTGTTATCGAGCATGGCTCCCTCTAATGGACCGCCAGTTACGTAATTGATTTTCTGTGCAATACACCACTCTTGGGCGTTATCACCACTTCCCTTCACCGCGTTGTCGCAATTGAATAACCCGGAAGAACTATTCACCACATTTGAATTGTGGCCTCCGTTATTATCATTATAGGATACCACCATTGCAGACAAGTCTATAGGTGTGCCGCCGGCAGTGAGTGCGATTGTTGCGTTTACATAATTAAGATAATCCCCAGTACCTTTAACCCCGTACACGTTCCCAACCACTTCCATACGTGAGCTTGCCTGCTGTACACCCGTGTGGACGGTCTCCTGTGCCTTATGAGTCGTAAAGAACCCGGCACCGAGTACCACGTATGAGAACACCGCCGCGACAATGACGAATGCAATAAGCACAATCGCTGCCTCAAGGCCGGTGAACCCTTCATCATTATGTTTGAACGATTTCATGTTTTCACCTTTTTTAGATAATGGACACTGATCATTCTAACATCCCTAACTGATAGGATGATGTCATTGTATATATATTTTAGCAAAAATCC
The DNA here is from genome assembly GCA_041662685.1 of Methanoregula sp. Taxonomy (GTDB): domain Archaea; phylum Halobacteriota; class Methanomicrobia; order Methanomicrobiales; family Methanospirillaceae; genus Methanoregula. Next base: position 20,240 of record JBAZRZ010000042.1, on the reverse strand, counting down.
GGTATCCAAAATCACTCATAATCCGTTTTTTTTTTGAAAAATTGAATAATATATTGCCCAAATCCGGCACACCGCGCCTCGTCAATGACGTGAGCAATGTTCATGTTTTTACTGTTAAAAATCCTGGAACATTAAACGAATATTTATCTGTTAAAAATCAATAGCATACCGTTTGGCAATGGATAAAAAAGATGTCATGTATATGATCGGTGCTCTTTGCATTACACTTATTATAGCACTGGTTATCAAACCTGTCATGACGGGCCACCCGGTCAATACCGGTATTAATCTTAGTACTCCTACGCCCACCCCCATTCCCGTGACACTTATTAATACAACGATCTATCAAGCGGTTATCACCAATGTGACAACGATCCCAACCCCAATTCCTACTCCCGTCCCAAAACCGGTTCCAACCTGTGACAAATCGGTAAAAGGGGTGGCGTTTGTTGATCCATCCGTATACGGTATAGCGACGAACCAGTCATATCCGAATAGTTCCCGGTTTGATCAAAAACTGCCCGATACCAACATGACCCCCTATGCAAAATTCTCGGGACAATACAGTGGGACAACGCAGACAATAAATATCCCCTTCCCGTACTGGGCACTTGTGTATACCGTTGAACCATTTCCCGTAGTGGTGTACCCACAACGATCCAGGTAATCCCGACAAAAGGTGAAGGGCTCGCGTACAGCGGATTGCAGGGTTCTTATTCCACTCAGCCTCCTGATTTTTCTATCCAGGTGATGGATGCAGCTGATCCCAACCGGATCGTCCGGACGATTACACCCCCCCGGGGAATCAATCTTGATTTATGGCTGGGTACGATAAAAAACAATACGAATCCCCAGGAAAATTTAAAAACGAATCAAAAAACCGTTTTAACCCTCCCGGAAAAAAATGATCCCCGCCCCTGGACAGAGAAATTCTTCGATGGACAGAAGAGTTATTTTTTCATCATAAATTCACAAAACTTAAAATCATATTCTATTGAAATACGGGTGCCCACAAAATATATTTGAAATTCTTACTTTTTTGGCCCTGTTGAAATTCTCTTTTTCTGTTGTTTGCTTTTTTTTCTGTCGATTGCCAGGAGGGGGACCCCCTCTCTACCTAAATAGGGGGAGGTCGCCAAAGGGGGGCATCCCCTTGACCCTCCCTATATTTTCAGCGTTTTTTTAAATCAATCTTATGATGACTATCGCACTATTGGGGGATGCCCGAGTGGCGGGGGCGGAAGCCCGATGTGCAAAGAGCCACCAAGAGCGACAACTTGTTTCTTTTCAGGGTTTCAGCAAAGCCTGAAATTATTAACTCTTTTAACCTTTTGAATGCAAAAATCTAAAAAAACGTAACCCGTATTGCCTTAATAGGCTCCTCATAAAAAACGATTAAAAAGAGAATAAAAAATTAGTCGAATTTTCTCTTGCCCATGGATTCCATATAGATATACTCTTTCCCGACTTCGATGGTTCCTTTCTTGTCATCCGGAATCGGAATTTCAAAATTGGTGAACTCTTTCATATCCATCAGTTGTGCGGTGGTTCCGGTAATGGAAAGAATCTGACCACTCTTCCGCTCAACAACCGGAATATAGGTCTTTGCTGATACCGGCGAGACGACAGAACGTTTGACGCCGTCAAAAAGGCCCATTGCATCGATACGGGCTTTTGCTGCACCATGTTTACCGGGTTTGGATGTTGCAATACTCAGCACCCTGCAGGGTTCATCTTCGATAACAATATATCGTCCTTCCTTGATCTTTCCGAATTCTGTCTGTTCTTTCATCTCACTCACATCTCGTTTTTTCTCATTTAATAATCGTGGTAGTAATTTATCACCATAGCATTACATAAATACAGCGTAGAAAAACGGGTAGTGAGGTCATGGTGTTCCTGTCAGCATGCAACCAGATGGCAGCAGTGGTTAAAGAGAGTATCTGCGATCTTGTAGGGACCCCAAAAGGAGGTGAAACCGTCCGGATGGGTGCCGATCTCACACCGACACAACTCATCGATCAGGTAGCAGAAGACTACATCCTGCACTTTTTAGAAGAAAACCCCTTATGTAAACTTCTCATCAGTGAAGAGACGGGAAAAGTAGAATTTAAGGGAAAGCGGGGAACAATTTTTTTGGATCCTGTTGATGGCACATTCAATGCAGTTGCCGGAATACCGTTCTATGCGCTTTCTATCGCGTATGCAGAAAAAGGAAAAATCCAGCAGGCATTTGTACGAGACCTCTCCAGCGGTAAAACTTTTACTGCAATACGGGGAAAGTTTGCCCGGTGCAATGATAAACCGATACGGGTATCGGATGTGGCAAATTTCGATGAATGTGCCATGAGCATTTACGGGCGTAAATTTGACCCGACGCGCGTTATGCAGCTGGGACAAAAGATCCGTCGCTGGCGTCTTTTGGGAGCATCTGCCCTGAAACTCTGCTATGTCGGTTGCGGGAGAATTGATGGTTTTATCGATCTGCGTAACACCTTCCGGGTTACGGATGCCGCAGCAGGCATGTTAGTCTGCACCGAAGCCGGGGGTAAGGTTACGGATCTCAACGGGGACCCGGTACAGTCCCCCAATGAAGTGACCATCGGACGATACATTGTTGCCACCAATGGGGCAGTGCACCACAAAGTGATCGAGTACCTGCGGTGATTTTTACCATGCGCCTGTTACTAGTTTCACGGATAGATAATACGGAGGCAATTGCCTATTCCCGGAAGGTCAAGGCTGTTCTGGAACAGGATGGAGTCGAGGTGTTTTTCGATGATGACACCGCGGCAATTCTTGGCGAAACCGGGTTACCATTGGCTGATACCGATGCAGATGCAGTAATTGTTGTTGGCGGGGATGGCACGATCCTCCGCACGATCCAGCAGATGCGGCGTCCGGTGCCGGTGATCGGTATCAACCGGGGAGAGGTGGGCTTTTTAGCAGATCTCGATCCCTCCGAAGCGATTGATTTTGTGAGGACCCTTTCCCGGGGTTTTTCTGTTGAAGAACAGATGCGGATCACACTCTTAAAAGATGGCATCTGCCTGGGAACTGCTCTCAATGAGGCGTTGATCGTAACAACGCGCCCGGCAAAGATGCTGCGTTTTTCGATCATTGTTGACGGTATCACCACCGAGCAGTTCCGCGCAGACGGGCTTCTCATCAGCACCCCGACTGGATCTACGGCATATGCCATGAGCGCCGGCGGGCCTATTGTAGATCCAAGGATACAGGGCTTTATTGTTGTCCCGCTCGCCCCTTACCTCCTCTCGTCGCGCCCCCATATCATCAGCAGCAACCGGCGCCTTGAAGTGAGGCTCGAGAGCACCAAACCGGCAAATCTTGTCATTGACGGTCAGCAGACCATTGAACTGGGCACCTCTATGACTATTGAGGTAAAACCTGCTGAGTACCCGGCAAAGTTTGTTGATATCGGGCGGAATTTCTTTGAAAAAGTGGATAATAAATTACGAAAACTCTGATCTCTCTCTCGTTTTTGCTGTTATTTTTGTGGTTACTTTGTCTTAAGGAAAATCTGCATGGTATTTTTGGGTTGCCCGATTTTCAGATGTCGGTGATCAAAATAAAAGACTTATCTAAATAGCCGTGCTACTACTGGTCAGGTGGTTTTGTGCAGGTCTCCATGAAACTTGAGATGAAAGATTCGCCGGGCCAGCTGGTCGCGGCCTTAAAGCCCATATCCGATGTCGGGGGAAATATTATCGCGGTGATCCACCAGCGGGAACCGGACTCGGATCATGACACTCTTGATGTCCAGATTGTACTCGAACTCCCGGAAGGCCGGCTTGACAGGCTGGTCGTCCTTCTCAAAGACCAGGGGGTTCACATACAGCACATTGGGGAGCAGCGCCTGCTCTACAAGCGGACAGTGATCCTGATCGGACATCTGATGCACACAGATCTTTCTGATACAGTAGACCAGATAGATTCCACCGGTTTTGCTGAAGTGTGTGAGCTTGCCATGAGTATGCCGGCAGTAAAAGACCGCTCATCGTCACGGTTGACCATAAAGTCGGTAACTAAAGAGGATATGGAAGCGGCTTTGACGATCCTCCGCCGGATATCCCGACAGAAGTCCTTGCTCTTAATTGAGCCCCTGGAGGAGAGCGCATGAAGATCGCATTGATTGGTCTTGGTTCTGTGGGACGCGGCGTAGCCGAAATGATCACAAAAAAAGGTCTGGGTCTCACCATTACCGGACTTGCCGATTCAAAAAGCGGGGCAATAAATCCCCACGGGCTTGATATTCCCGCACTTCTTGCCAACAAGAAAAAGCAGGGATCTGCAGGCGATCCAAATCTTCCGGCTATCGATATCATCAATAAGGCAGATTATGATGCACTGGTCGAAGTCACTCCCACGAATGCCTTGTCAGGAGAACCTGCAACCGGTTACATAAAGGCTGCTCTTGCCCGGAAGAAGCATGTCGTCACTTCAAATAAAGGTCCGATTGCGCTGGCGAACAAAGAGCTCCGCGCACTGGCGCATAAAAATGGCGTAGCGCTCCGGTATGAAGCAACGGTTGCCGGCGCGATTCCGATCATGCATACGCTGGAGCACGGGCTTGCCGGTAACGAGATCCTCGCACTCTATGGCGTCCTCAACGGAACCTGTAATTACATTCTCACCCGCATGGCTGATGAAGGCCTGACCTATGAGCAGGCCCTGATGGAGGCCCGCGAGATGGGGTATGCTGAAGCGGACCCGACCTATGATGTCAAGGGTATCGATGCAGCGATCAAACTGGTAATTCTCGCAAACACGATCTGGGGAAACGGTGTAACGCTCAAAGACGTGGATTGCACGGGCATCGATCTCTTAACCCCGGATGCCCTCCGCCTTGCTGACGATGATGGATGCACGATCCGGCTTATAGCCGAAGCGATACCCCGCAAGCACATTCTCCGCGTCTCTCCCCGCATCATAGAAAAAAATCATCCCCTGGTGGTTGATAGCACGTTAAATGCCCTAACACTTGAGACCGATATGGCCAAAGAGATCACGCTTATCGGACGGGGTGCCGGATCGATCGAGACGGCAAGTGCGATCATCGGGGATCTCCTGTACATCAAGGACCGCTATGACGGGCGTGCTTGAGCACCGGCGCGAGTACCTGCGCCTGATGCGACAGCACACGCTCGATAAAGGTTTTTTCACGGTCACCGATATTCATACTGCGGCACATATCCCCCGCAGCACCGCACAGGACTGGGTGAGCCGCCTGCTTCGTGAAGGGTGTGTGTTCCTTCGCGAGGAGAAGCGGGGCCGGAGTGCGGCACGCTATGCTGCGATCAGCGCAATACCTTCCAGCACCTGCCGGCGGATATTTACGACGATCGATGGCGATAATGTTGAAATTTATCATGACTGTATGAGTGGCGCCTGTGCCGCTTTCTGCGGATACCATCATGCGCTCGCCGGCGGAGTGTTATCCCATGTCGAGCGGGATGGCACGCTGCTTCGGGAATGTGCCCGCGTTGGTTACCGGGATGTACCGGTCGGGCTGATGCCTCTTCCGGCTGTGGGTGTTATTGGCGTTGAGCGTGCCGGTGATTCGGTCATCCAGAAGATCCGGTGCATTGGCGGACCGGCGTATTCCCTGTCCGATATGATGGCACGGGCGGAAGGGGTAACAAGCGTCGAGTTCCGGCATGACGGGCATATTGTTGAGGGACAGGTCTGGACCCGGGCGCTCCAGCAAGTGACCATCGGCGTCGATGATACGGACACCAGGGAGGGGGGTGCCACGTTTGCCCTGGCACTCGCCCTGCTCAACCATCTCGGCCGCTCAAAGGGAATCATACCCATAAGTCACCATATAGCGATGCTCAAGCCGGAGGTTTTTACCAAGACTGCCGGGAATTCTGCGAGTTGTATTGAAGTTGCCGTGGAGCCGGAATCCGCTGCCGATCTCGTGGAGAAGACCCTGCGTTTCATTGCGGATGAATCTCTCTCCCATGAATGGGGAATTGCCATCCGGACCGGCCTGGATCTTCCGGAGGGGCTGCGGGAATACGGGAGGATGGCCCGTTTGCAGGTTATCACCAGGACACTAGCCGAGGCAACGGCTGAACGGTTCGGCGTTTCATTGTATGGCGGGAATGGAGTGATCGGAGCTCTTGCTGCTGTCGGGCTGGCCGGTCTCCCGAATGAGGTACTGCTCGATCCGGAGCAGGAAATTCTGTCATGACGGTACCCGTGTTGACAATGGACCTGTCAATCGTAAAAAATGGAAAAAAAAAAAGAAAAAAAATGCCTTTTTTTTTTAAAAAAAAACCCGTCTTTTCCTTACTCTTCCGGTCCAAAATCTTCCCTCACCGGATCTGATGAGGGTGTGTTCCATACCTGCCAGCAGAAACCGGCAATACAGATAAGGATGAACAGGAGCAGCAGGATTGCACTAAAGAGATTCTCTACAATGAGCAGGTTGACCGGAATCTGCATGCCCATCTTATCGTTTACTACACCAATACCCATCGCGACAACGAGAAACAAGATAGTGCCGCTGATAATACCAAGGAGCACTGCGGCTGCAAGGCGCAGCATGCCGGGTCCGTTCACCGTTTCAGACATAATGTCTCTTTTCACCCGCCAGATATTTAGTAATTGGCAAAAATGATCACAGAGATTCCCTGGTATAATCCTTTTTTCACTGCGTGGGAGGACTGATCTGGAGTGCCCCCCCGTCAAACTCCGCAATGATGCGCTCGCCTTCATAGACCATCACCCGGAATGTGGAGTACTTCTCATTGTCTGCAACCCGGTGTGCGATAGCGACAAGAGTACCGGTTGCCGGCGCGATATACTGGATGTGGACGGACACGGCGACCCGGTCAATGTCGCCGCAGTTTGCAGCAATACCAAAAGCCTGATCTGCAATCGCAAAGATCACCCCCCCCATGTATCACATTGTGCGGGGTCCGGGTCTGGCAGCAATCCATAACAACACGGGCATAGCCGTCATGCGCCTCAGTGATGGTCATGTTCAGCAGTTGTGCAAACGAGCTCTGGTTGAATGCGGTAATACGCTCTATTTCCTGTGTTTTTTGTTCAGATGTCTGATCTGCTGTCGGCATACTGACCATTCCCGGTTAAAAAGAGCAATGTGAAACGATTATCTGTATTTTTTCTGGGAATAGGAATATTTGTCGGATTCCCCTCCCTTGGATACGATATACACCCATTCGTAGAGTGACTGGAGGGTACCAAACTTCTGGTACCGCCGCATGGAAAAGCCCACCTTGAGCCGGTTGTCAAAGTATATCGTTCCTAGATCTTTCATCCGCATGGCAATCTCAAGATCATCACCGGCATCGATGCAGCGGTACATGCCCGCTTTTATAAGCGTGTCTTTCCGGAATGCCGTGTTGCACCCGAGGGTATAGTAAAACGTTTTGCTGTAGTAACCGATGCGGGCAAAGGTGTTGGCGAGCAGGAGTGAGACATGGTTTCTAATCCCGTCTTCAATCGGATAGACCGGGCCATAGACTTGCACAATTGCGGAATCCTTAAAGTCTTCAGCAAGACTTTTGATCCAGTGCGGCGGAAGTATGCAGTCTGCATCCGTAGTTGCAACAATATCGCCTTTCGCCACACCAATACCGTCATTGCGTGCCCCCCCTACTTTTTTGCTGGTCTGGGTGAACACCTGATCGGCATACTTTTTTGCGATCTCGCAGGTGGCATCCTTTGAACCGCCATCCACCACAATGATCTCGTAATCGGTTCTCGGGATATTCTGGTGCGAAAGCGAGACGAGGCACTGGGCGATATTCTCTTCTTCGTTAAACGTGGGAATGATGACAGATATCATTCAGTGAAAAACTCCTGTACCATTTTCACGTTAGCGGATAATAAGCGTGATGTAAAAAGTGAACGTTTAAGTATCCTTATGCAGTGCAACAAAATCCATAACACTGCGGAGGCAGCCGTCCATGTTGAGATACTCAAACTGGGAAAACCTGCCGACAAGCGGGATACCGGCAGCCGTGCAGTAGTCCTTGACAATCGCGATATTTTTCTGGTAATCAAGGTCATAGACCACATAGGCATACGGCTGGCGTTCTACCGAGGAATATACCACCTGTTCTTTCTTTAGGATCTGCATGACCTCCAAGGTTGTTACAACATGGTTAATCAGCGTCTTATCATCAATGCGGGACACTTCATCGCCCGGTTGGTGAGTGATCTCGGCCAGTACCGATCCACACCCTTCCGGTGCTGCATGGGCACTGTAATTTGACGGGAATGAGATCCGGTTGGTCATGCCCAGCGCGATCTCCGGGATGTAGAGCCATGAGATGTCCGGTACTGCACCCTTAATCCCGATATTCACGCAGACGATTGCATTGTACCTGAGAGCAGCACACGCCTCCTTTACATTGGTTGGTACCCCGTCCAGAGCTGCGATGAGATGCTGCACCGGGATTGTAGAGATACATTGATCTGCGGTAATGACCTCGCTGCCATTGCGGATCTCGAAATGCCCGTCTTTTTTCCGTAGAGACGTTACGCGGAACCCGGTGCGTATCCTGTTCTGGATTGGCTGTGCGATCACCCTGACAAGCGTTTCAATACCCCCGTCCAGCGGATAGGAAAAGACTGACTGGTGAGTATAGCCTTCTGTGGCGATACCAATCGCAGATTTGATCACATCTTCTACCGGGGGGCGGGGAATGCGCCCGTCCACCCAGTGCAGGGACATCTGGTCGGTGGGAAACTTCCAGATCTTCTCATTGTACGGGACCATGTAGCATTCGGCAATCCCTTTTCCGAAAATATAGTAAATCCATTCCCTGAACGTACGGGGAGCGGACAACTCACCTTTTTCTACGGCAACATGGGTCTTTACAAACTCGTTGATGCAGAAAAAGCGGTCCTGTTCGGGAAGATCTGACAGTCCGTTCTCAAACGGATATTTCACGTACTGGTTTTTATAAAAAATCTTGGTGTTGCGGTCGTTGCGCTGCTCATTTCCTTTGATCATCTGTCGCATGAACGCGAGCACTTCACCATCCCGCGAGAAGATGATATGCGAACCGCCCGTATCAAAGGTAAATCCCTGTTCTTCCTTGGAGCGGCAGAGTCCGCCATACCCCGGTTCCGCTTCAAGGACAACTACCTCATTGCCCCGTTCATGCAGCAGGCGGGCCAGTGCGAGTCCTGAAAGTCCGCCGCCAAGAATTGCGATTGTCACTTCTCATTAGGTTGGCAGCCGGAATTTATATTGATGAGGGTAAAAAGGAGAGAGTTTACCGGACCGTTTTAACATCTTCTGCGCTACTGGGGTATTGGTGTAGTGGGAGAGTCGCATCTGCCCATAAAGCAGATCAACCCGTTTGGACAGGAATTATCACAGGAGCTGCAATGCCGGGGATCGGTGAGCAGATTGAAACCGCCGTCGGGACAACTGGTCAGTTCAGTAGAACTGGTAACAACGCAATTTCTGTCCAGACAGTATTTTCCTGCCGGGCATGAATTATTGCAGGATCCACAGTTGTTGTTGTCCATCTGCAGGTCAACACATGAATTGTTGCAGGCGAACTTATCAGAGGGGCAGGTGATCGTTTTTGTGATCTGCACCGTGGTCTGACTGGGGGTGATGAGCATTGTTAAAACCCGTTTCGTGGCCACAATGAGCGGCGCAGTCGTGGGCAGCGGCGTTGATTGTTCAGTTTTAACAATGACATACGCCTGGCCTTGTGCTCCTTCGGATCCGGCCGGGATCGCCGGCGTCAGTACCGTATTGGCGTGCGTTCCTGTGGATGCGCTGATCCCGTGACCCGTCAGCAGGGGATAGCCAATGAAGATGATGAGCAGGATAATGACGAGGAGTCCCGCAACTGCGATCAGGCCATTTACCGGCTTAATGCCGGAGGATATGGCCCGGGGCAGGACCTGGCGGGGTTGTGTCGGTTGCGGTGATGCTGTCGCATCAGTGCCGGTGAATTCCGGAGTGAGGGCTGCGCCACAGTTGGTACAGAATTTTTTGGTGGGATCAACGGCATTGCCGCACTGGTGACAGAATCGCAAAAACAATCACCTATACGTTATATCAGGTACTTTCATTTTCACGGCATAAGGAAAAAAGGTTCTGCTTCGTTGAGTGGATCGTCGCCGGTTTTAATGGATGCTTATCTTATGAGATACCCTTATGAAAATAATCACATCGTTTACATGAGTTGCCCTTTTTTAGGCTCTGCCTCTGCTGTTGTGGGGTTCCCTGTCAAGCGATAAATCAGCACAGGAATAGTTCACTTATGAACCGTACCTGGCAGAGGGGCCTGGCATTATTTTTACGGTAATCTGATATTTTTGTACCGTTAAAAAAAGGATTGGTCTTTTGAAATATACCAGCAGGTCTGGATCTCGTCAAGCACTTTTTCTGCGGTCTTTTTTGTGAACAGGCTGACTACCACCATTGCAAGGATTGCAATCACAAAGGCATAGAACGAGAAGTGCAGGGGGATTGTCGCAAATTCAACACCCATAGATATGGTTTTGAAACAATTCAGGCCCCCTACTACCAGGGATGATACCAGTCCCAGTGACATGGCCGCAAGTGCGCCTTCCCAGGTTGCCCCACTCCAGTAAAGACCGGCCAGAAGCGGGACTGCAAATGCGGCGAGCATGACACCGATTCCCATCCAGATGAGACTTGCGAGCATCTCGGGCGGGCTGATGGCACGGACCATGGTACCGATTGCCGAGAGGACCACGACAATTTTTGAGAGCAGGAGCACGGTTTTGTCATCTGCATCGGGTTTTAAGACTTTCTTGTAGATATCCCACGAGAACATTGCACCGATGGTCAGCATCAGCTGGTCGGTCGTGGACATGACGGCTGCCAGCACGATCACGGCAAAGACCGCCCAGAGTGCAACGATGGGGAGTGCATACTGGATCCCGTAGAGTATCACAAAATCCCCGGCATTCGGGACGTTCGGGAGGGCAAACACACCTTCTTTTACCATCGCGAGTCCGGCAAACCCGGTGAATTTTAAGAGGACCATTGCCACGAAATAAATGATGAACGCGACAAGGGGCGCCCATTTGAAGTATGTGACATCTTTTATTGCCAGCACATTGTTGATCACGTGCGGTGCGCAGGCAAGTCCGACCATCAAGAGGATGGCAAACGAGAAGATGTACGGGATGGCAAAGGCACCGCTCGGCATCCAGGGCATGACGAGTGCCGGGTTGACTGATGCGATGTATTCATTGACATGGGTGAATCCTCCTGCATAGAAGATGATGATCGGTGCCATGATGAGCACGCCGCCAATCAGGATGACTGACTGGATGAGTGATGCCCACGCCACCACGTAGAGTCCGCCAATCGCCGTATAGACCATCGTGACTGCGGTTGCGATAAAAAGCGCCAGCCAGAGCGGGATCTGGAAGAGCCACATGAGCACGATCGCAATAGCGGTATACTGCCCGACAAGGTAGATTAGCGAGATGATAATACCGGCAACGGCCGCGAGCGTCCGGAGCGCAGTCGGGCTCTCGTGCCGGTGAGCGAGATAGTCCTGCACGGTAACATATCCCACAGTCTTGGCTACGTTGTGGAGCTTCACACCAAAGAAGATGATACAGAATGCGATCGAGAGCGGGACAAAGATCTGTTCCCACATTGTCGGCAAGCCCATCTTATACCCAAGGCCGGAAACCCCGAGAAGGGACATGCCCGAACAGACGGTGCCTATCATGAGGAGCACAAACATCCAGAACCCTAAAGAGCGCCCGGCATTGAGGTAATCGTTGGTATTCTTGATCTTCTTTGACGCTCAGAATCCTATTCCGAGCATGGCAAGGAAATAGAGGGAGACGACAGCGATGGTGATCAGATCTGCCATGTTAATCGTGCCCCTTGAACGTTATTCCCCAGAAAACAAGTGCTGCAATGGTGATGATGGTTACAACACCATACATTATGATTGTGATATCCGGTAATCCAAACATAGTACCATGCTAATTTGTAGCATGCTACCATATAACACGATCGAAATTATCCGGGGGCCGGTGCGGGGTGCTGTACCGGTTTTTCCTGCATACCTGAGACGAGTCCCAGTCTGATTTGACCGATCGGTGTTTCGCTAAAAAAATAGTTCATTGTCATATCTCAAAGAAATTTGTCTTTACGGACAGGCAAACCGGCCCCCGGGACTGACGAGTCTTTTTATCCTGCGTGGATCTATTTCCTTTCCGAAGTACCTGCATGAACGAACACTGCCCGCACTGCGGTAAGGAATCGGTTGAGGGATCCCCGAGATTCTGCAGCGGGGGCGGTGCCCGGATGGACGGGAGCATCCCGGCCGGGTACCCGGGATATCCGGTCCCGCTGCGGGAGCAGAAGAATACTACGATTGCGGGATTCTGCTCTTCGGTTCTGCCCGGGCTCGGGCAGGTATACAATGGCGAGATTGCAAAAGGGTATTGCTTCTTTCTTCTGGCTCTTCTGGGACTGTTCTTCTTCCTGGTTCCCGGCTTTCTCGTGTGGCTCTATGCCATGTACGATGCGTATGCCGTGGCAGGAAAGATAAATACGGGTGAAATTGAATTCCGCGAGATGAGGATCATTCACCTGATCCTGTTCATTGTATTCGCCGTTATTGCGATTGTTGTTGTGCTCGCGATTATTATTACCCTAGTAATGGGGAACCTGATGACCCGGCTTGGCCCGGTTGGTACCGGCAATTATAACTGGATATTTAATAAGAACGGTATCATCTGACCGGGCAGACTGCAATGTACCTGGCGTTCATCTCGTAAAAAAAAGGGGGTATTTCGGGTCATCGCTGTTTTTTAAATTGGTAATGCATGTTTTTTAGTAGATTACAAAGAGGGGGACTGATGCCCCCATACCCCAAAAATACGATGAATGCCGCCGCCCCCAACGGGGCGCCCCCGCGGCGGCTCCGATGACTAAAATGTTAAAACTTCCTTGCCCCGCCGTACCTATGAGAGGCCCTGAGGCGGGGGACATTGCAAATTTTTTCTTTCAGTTCCCCGTCTTACCCCTATGAAACCGCGAAGAACCCGTTCTCTCTTATACCCGTAAAATGGATGATCTGGTCATTTCTTCCCCTAACATTTCAGACCGGGTAACCGGGCCGGGAATGACTGGGACGTACATGCAAATAATGGCTGAAGCAATGAAATCAGCCCGGGAATTCTTTTCACCTGTTAGTCCTCATCGTAGATTTCTGGACTATTCCTGGTGTTATCCCGATTTTTAAAAAATGAAGTAAAGGATGGAATTTTCTATCATCGCAGGTCAGTTGCTGATCATCCTGCCCCGGGCTCCCTCTGTAAATGAGTACCCGTTCCACATGACGCTGTCGAACTGCTGCGAGAAACGGGTCTGCTGCATCTTCCAGCCGTCAGGATATTTCAGCACCGTTGTTGACTTGTACCCGGGACAGGAATTGCCCTACTCGTCAAAATTGAAGATATCCTGGCTGGAGAGGATCGTGTTTGAGGAATACGGGGTGAGACCGGTGATCCACTGGCCATTTTTCTTTGCAGAGTACGAGATGACAAACTTGCCCGTGCCGGATTGCCGCAGGACCCGCTGCCAGTTATCCCAGTAACAGGGCACGCCGTCTGTTGTTGTCCATGCATTGTTGTCACACCAGGGCTTTTATACCTTTGAGAAGTCCTCGGTCAGCACAAGCGGGATCACCGTTGAGTCATAGGGTTTGAGGGACGGGATCATAACCGTCTTTGCATGGTAGAATCCCCCGGTGTCTTTTACCGTCATCGAGACAGGGTCCGTTTCAAGACTGTTCGGGTTGGTGACTTTGACGATCACGGTGGCGGGATGCGGCTGGTAGTAGAGCAGGTCGAGAATATGAAAATTACCCGCTGCGGATGCCACTGTTGCAGAAGACTGTCCGGCAAGAGAATTCCCTAAATTCTTGCCGATATCATCGGAATTGCCTTTTATGGTCTGTTTGGCACTGTTGGGCATGGCACTGTAAGCGCTCTGGGCTGCATCGAGCACACCGCCGGCACCCATGCTCTGGAGATCCGCGACATTGGGAATCGTGGGCGGAATACCCAGCGAGGTCTCGGCAACAGAGAGGGCTGCGTGCAGGACTCCCGTGCAGCCTGCCGGTGCAACATTCGTCCCTTAAGGGAGATCTTGAAAATATCTGGTTCTCACCATGAGCCCGTATCCAAAGGATCGGCGGGGCTGGATGACCAGGGGGGAAAAGAACCGGAAAACCGATGAAACGAATCTTAAAAAAAATTATTTTTGCCGGGCGATTGCTGCGAGCGCGGCCAGTCCAACCGCACCGATAATACCCATCACCGGTACGGGTGACTTTGTTGTTGTGGGTAAGGGTGTCGGGGTTGTAGTGACAACGGGGGGTAGTGTCTGTTCGGTAATGACCGGTGCCGGTGTTGCAGGAGTTGTCGGTTGTGCCGCAACGATATTGAACAGGGTGGATCCACTCACATCGATGGTGATTCACGAGATTTTGACAATATACTCATCCGGTTTGAACGTCGATGCATCGACCGGGAACGACCACCGGTTCAGTGCGCCGCTTCCCTGCTCTACCTTAACCATTCCCAAGGCTCCTGAGGACTCGACACCCTGGGATTTGGTGGTGGGCTTAAATGATGATGAGGTGATCTCGACCATCAGGTTGTCACCGGCAGCAAGATTGGTCGAACCGTTAATAGTGAACCTGTCCCCGACCACATGATCGCCTATCGGGTTGATGAATGCGGTTGGCGGGCTGACAATAAACGATGCAGCGGCAAACGTATCATCAACATTCTGGCTGTTGATGGCCTGCGTCAGGGAGTTGGCACCCGCCGGGGTCTGGAGGCTGCCCGTGCCGGTGAGCTGGAAGATGGAGGTTCCAGAACCGAGCTGCCGGTTGATCACGCTGCCGGTTGCGGCATCATAGTAGATATCACACTGGCCATTCATCATGGGATGCTGGATCAGGACGAAGTATTGTCCCGGTGCAAGGGTATTGGTACCGGCCGGTTTTAATTCATACTCATAGGAGTTATCCGCGTTGGGAGAGACGGTGGTAATTTTCATATAATTATTCCCAAAGAGCCAGACCTGCAATCCGCTGGACGGGTGGCCGGTGGCAATGCCGTTGATATAGACCGAATCGCCGTTTGCTATCACCGGTGCGCCGGAAAACGAGCTTCCGGGTGATAAGGAGATCGCAGTGACCGGGGAACAGACCATCAGGACACCGAGAAGCAGGAGGAATAGCGATATACGAAGAGGAGTTTGGATCATAATGCTCAGCCGGTATTATGCCTGAATGTTGATGAAGGTGTGGTTTAAAAAAAAAACGTGTGGCTTTTGTAAACTTCAGTATATCTAAATAGTAAAATAGCAACCAATTCTCATGGATCAAAAACCGCAAACCATACGTGTGAAGCATGATAAGCCGATCTGTGCAAAGTGCCAGGATATCAATCTCAAGGTCAGGCCGGACGGCAGCTATACCTGCAAGCGATGCGGCTACGACAGCGCGAAATAAGATAACCGGCACTTTCATGGGGGAAATATCATCTCCCGCTACAGGTTTTTTTAAATAGTATTTTTAAATAGCATTGGACCGGGGATGCTCTTTTTTCTTTAACCTTATTTATACCCTGAAACCGAAGAGTTATGGTATGAAAGCGATTCTCCTGCTCATTCTTCTTATGGGTATTCTTGCCTGCGCCGGATGCACATCTGCCACAACAGCCCCTTTAGTTACGACAGGCATTCCCAGTCTCACCGGAAACTGGACCGGGACGGTGAAAGGCTATGGTGAGGGAACAGGATACTTCGAGAGCAATTCCGGGAGCCTGGACCTCCGTATCACGGAACAGAAAGACCGGCTGTTCTCCGGGCAGTTATTCATCACCGAATCAAATGGCAGTGTAAGTACCCGGCAGTTTGCCGGCGCCCTCTGTCATGACGGGAAGAGTTTTACTCTCGTACAATTTGACAGCGGGTATGACCTGGGAACGGTACTATCCGACAATGAGATTGAGATGGTGTACATGAACGACAAGAAACCCGCGTTCCTTGTTATTGATTCCTTTACCCGGGCGCCATAATTTTTTTTATAAGTGAGTGTCCTTTTTTTTTAACCTGACCAGGTACATGCAAACCTGCTGGCCGCTAAAATACTATTCAAATCATATGAGATCTGTTTTTTTATGGTATTGTCGCTGATCAAACTGCGCGGGCATTTTCGCAACAAAAAGCTTTTGTGCGAAGAATAAACAGGATTCTTAAGAGAAACTGACTAAAAAAAAGAGAAATAATTAACCGTTAAAAACACTTAGAAGCGGGGCTTCCGGTGTTTCGGGAGGCAGTCTCTGCAATAGACGGGCCTTCCCTCAGTTGGCTTGAACGGTACTTCGCATTCTTTTCCACAGTCTGAACAGACTACTTTTGTCATTTCACGGGGACCGAGGTCGCTGGGACCGCGGCTGCCGCCAAAATTTGATGATCCATACATAATGATTACTCAAACAGTCTGATGATATAAACTGTGCAGCTATATGGATCTCCCGAGTATAAGAGTGTCTGTATTGGGACACGGTGTTGCATTTCTCATCCCGGCAAAAAATAGGGGTTTATCCGGTTTTTTTCTTTACGTAAAAGAGAACCGGGCATTTGGATAAACGATGGGGAGACCGGGGGGATTGGGATCGTTTTGATACACCGTAACTTTCAGCATTTGCGCGGGAACTGACACGTCACCGATCTTAATCGCCCCGCAGCATTTGTTAAGCGTTCCTGTCGGGACGATTTAAAAAAATGTGTTACCGGTTGTTCGTGAACTGAAACTCCGGCGCTTTATGGTACTGCTCGAAATAATTCCCTATGAGATCGTTCTCTATCTCCTTGAGATGATGGGGGAGAATTGTTTTTCCAGCACTATGGAAAGAAAATTACAGTTCCTTTCCGTCCCAGGCCTTCTTACTGAGCCCCAGCAACCGTTTCGCACAATCCCCGGACTGGCCAATCGAGCGGCACTCCTGCGAACCGGCATCGATGAGCATATACAGCCCCTGACCTGCGGGAGCGGCCGTGATCTTTTCGGGTGCACGCGCTTCATGGCTGCTCCACGCAAGCCCCATCCAGTCCGCATCCCCGGGCGTTCCGGTTGCCGGCAGTGGCAGATGGCCGGGCCCCCCGGCCGGGTTATCCTTCTGGCCCGCTTCTAATTTCCCGCCGCGCAAGTTCTCCCTCCCGCTGGTGGATTTACGGTATCGCGGATGGAACCGGCCGAAGTTGCACGCGGTGGATTCCCCGCGTTCCTGCCGGTACCGGTACAGGAGATAACACTCCATCCCGCGCCGGCTGTTTACGGTGGCATCGAGCGGGGAGGCCGAGCATTCATACTCAAAGGCTTCTGCGTCCTGCCAGGCCCAGAGCGCCGGTGCTTCGGCATGGGGATCACACCACGGCATCCGGCCCCGTTTCCGTAGTTCTACACGCAGATCGGCCAGCCGCTGGTGAAGCGTTTTCCGGGTTTCGCCGATGTACATAAGATAGTCTTTGCCAACCGGCCGTATGCGGTAGAGGCCAGGCTCTTTGGGGATTTGCCGGAATTTTTCTTTTGCTGCGGTGAACGGGACCCAGGGTGTCCAGGGAAGGTTTTGCCAGGTTCCTGAGAAGTACTCCCTTTCGGGAACGTCTGCGGGGGTTTGGTCGGGATCGGGCGACATGCGTGATTACGGATTGGGCGGGGAGCGGGATTAAGGGTTGTGGGAGATGAGGAATGGGCGGGCCGGTTGGATTGTTACTGCTTTGATCTTTTTTAAGAGTGATCCTTATTTTTGGGATCTATCACGGTTTTCTCGTTAATTCCGGCCAGTTATTATTTCCTGCGTTTATGGGTGAGTACCCGTTTTTTGAGTCGGGTACCAGGATCATATACATTACCAATGTATGCTTTATGCAATTTTTTACATTACTAATGTATAAAATTTAAATGCGGCGTGATGGGGTGGATCAGACCGGGAGCGGGCCGAAAGGATTACCCGGTTACCGGGTTTAAACATGTACTGCCGGCACAATAATTAAAAAATACGCCTTCTCTTTGAACCGTTATCAGAGCACATCAATGACTTTTTCGACACATGTTTCAAATGCGTCATGTGAACAATCGATGGTTATATTGGCATACTTCTCATACAGGGGAATTCTCTGCGTATACATATCACGGAGACCCTGACCTGCAATTAACACGATCCCCCGGGTCATGATATTCTTAAGTCTCCGGGCCATCTCCTCAAAGGAGATATGCACGTAAATGGCAATTCCTCCTGATTTCAGATGGTTCATTGCCCGCTCGCTGAACACAGCACTGCCCCCGGTGGCAATAACGGTATGGTGACAATGCAGGGGCAGGATCGTTTTCTCCTCTATCTTTCTGAACGCATCGGGGCCGTCCGTGTCAATAATTTCCTGTAAGAGCCTTCCGGTCTTTTCCTGGATCACAATATCCGTATCGATAAATTTCATTCCTAGCGTTTTTGCAAGGATAACGCCCATGGTACTCTTGCCTGCGCCGGGCATTCCGATGAGGATAATGTTTTTCATGGGGGTTTTCTCCGGAATTTATTGTAAGCGTTTGGCAATATTGATAAAACCTTATGTGGAATTACCCGCTTTTTAAAATAAGTATGATCTCCTGCTGAAGTTTGGGAAGATCCGGTTTTGCCGTATTCCAGACTTCATCAAGATCGATACCAAAGTACTGGTGGACGAGCAGATGACGCATAGCGATAATATTTTTCCACGGAATTTTCGGGTGCTGTATCGTAAATTCCGGTGGGATTCCGTTTGCCGCTTCCCCGATTACCTGGATATGGTAGAGAACCCAGACCTGGAGCAGGTCTGACTGAATGAACTCCTCCTTCGTAGAAGGATGTTTTTCTTTGATACGCTGGACAGCTTCGTCAATATCAAGGAGGCGTGCACGATCACTTCTCATAAGGGTACTGCTTCCTGGATCACCGAATGGCATATCTGTTCCTTAAGGCCATTAACTGATGCAACATCCACATCGCACCCAAGAAGTTCCGAGAGTTTCCGCTGGAACACGGCATGGGTAAGAAGAGATGTACCGAAAGGAAACCCAACAAGGAAATCGATATCACTGCCCTCATGGGCTTCGTGCCGGGCTACAGAACCGAAGATACGAATATCTTTTATCCCGAACCTGGCTGCAAGTACGAAGATCTCATCCCGTTTTGCCGCGATCAATTCGTAGTGATCCATTTCAGGTGCCTGTTACCAGATAGGTATACCGTTTGGATTATTAATGCATTGACCCGGTAATTCTGGTCAACCAGAATTACCCGCGCTTATTGTGGCTAAGTCTGGTTTACCAGAATAAGGTTGAGGGGATTGGATAGGGAGATCGGAGTGTAGCGGAGGAGCACTTGTAATCGTACCCTTCTGCATCCTGCCAGGTTCGGGTATTGGAAAAATCTAAGGGATGATGCAACGTATTTTTTACCGGTAATCATCCTAATTCATCGGGATTGGTATTGGCATCTTTGCAGATCTGTTTTACGATCTTCGGGTGCAGGATTTTTCCGGCATGATCCGGTACGGTTACCCGGATACCGGCATTGTTTTTGAAAATTTTTCTGACTCCCACTCTGACGTACACACGTGAATCGCTCTTTTTTCAGCAGTGCAATGATCCTGCCTGCAGGGATCCGTGGGAGTTTTTCACTCATACCGAGACGTCCACAGTAGTCAGGTTGAGGAGCTGCGCCTGGGGAATCTTCTCTCCCGATTCGATGCGATCATCAAGATGGAGACGGATGGCATTCCGGATATTATTAAGGACTTCTTCATAGGTTTCTCCCTGTGCGTAACATCCCTGGAGTTCCGGGCAGAATGTGGTATAGCCATCTTCATCTTTTTTCAATTACTACAGAAAAACGGAAATTGTTCATACTGACTTCCTGTATACAATCTTTAGAGAATATGTCGTATCAGCCAATGCAATACGTTTTTGATTGTAAAAGTGCAGCAGAGTACTCGAATCATTCTGCATCGTGTCAGGACCCGAAGCGAAATGGCGGCAGTGTGGGGGGATTTGATTTTATTGCTCTGTAGAAAACCTTGCTCCAAACAAATTGTATGAACCTGTCACGGTTCGCGAGAATGCTCTTACATGAGATTTCCTTCATCTGGATCTGATATA
>JBAZRZ010000041.1:0-21159 GCA_041662685.1 Methanoregula sp. | reverse complement strand
TTATAGAATACGACTGCTTTGGTCCTGATGTCCATTGTCGCTTTCACCCGCAAGCACCTGATTGGTGCTCTTGAAAGCGGACATAAATTATGTCACTATTTTAGGACAGAAATACTGGCACGCTACATTTAATAAACAAATTATCTATGAGACTCTGGGGTCTCAAACAAAAATAGTAACTATTTTTTTTTAGAATTTTTTAGTCGTTCATTGGATCTAATCAAAAATATCTGATGAGATAATGGTGTGATGATATGCTTTTTTTATCCGAATATATTTTTTGGATTTTCAATGATCCGAAATATAACCGGAAAGAGCTCGGGGAGTTGCAAAATTTTCATTGTTTTGGTACAAAACCCACAAAATCATGATTATTTTTTACAATTTTGTTTTACGCATATTTTGCCATAACTGCCTGGTACACAAGAGAGGCTTTCTCCAGTGAATCGATCGTGGTTCGTTCATTTACCGCATGCAGGGTCGGAATCTCGCCGCCGTACACGCGTTTCACCGCATCACAGGTTATAGCAACCAGCGGAGAGGTTGGATCGGTAATCGAAGGATTGTGGGTTTCCTGGGAAACAATTTTTCCGCAAATGGCATGTGCCTGTATTGAGGAGGTGAGTGCCTGAATGAAACATCCCCACGGAACCCTGAGTTCCAGTTCGAGTGCGCAATGCTGTGCAACCACGCTGGATTTCTCTCCCCCCTGATGATTCCCGGGTTAAACGTGAGCCTTTTCAGGATATCCCGGACCCCTGCAATGCCGAATTCACGGCCGAGCACGGCAGAGGATTGTGTAATGATCTCATTGAGCGAAGGATCGACGGGAAACTCTGTTTTATTCAGCTCCTTAACGTTGTTGAGCAGAGGCACAACTTCCATGATAGCACTGGTTCCTACGGCAGGATACAGCGAACCATGGGCGGGCGTACCGGAAAATTCCATGTCGAGCCGGCAGAGTCCTTTCTGGCCAATGCAGGGATGCCGCGAGGGGGTGGGTTCAGCTATGACGTAGTCACAGGGGGTGAGTGCATGATCTGCCAGAAGCCGGCGGATCCCGTTTTCTCCCCCGGTCTCTTCATCGCAGACAAAGGCAAGGGGTACCGGTACTTCCTGGTTACGGTTCACCAGCGTTTCACAGGCTGCAAGAATGGATGCACAGCCCCCTTTTATATCGGTAGCACCCCGCCCGTGCACAAATTCGTTATCAATGATTCCGGAGAACGGGGGATGGGTCCACCCTGCATCCTTTGCAGGTACACATGACCGCAGAAGAGGTGTTGCCGGGGTTTACTCGCCCCGGTGGTGACAAGATTGCACAGCCCCTCTGCATTTCCGGAGATCAATGAATCGATGCCAATACCGTAAAGAAAAGACCGGGTATATTCACTAACCTCATCCGTGCGCCCGGGTGGGTTTTCACTACGGATTTTGACCAGATCTGAACAGATACGACTGACTGCTCTCATAGTATTTCCTGAAATTATTAATGACCGGATGAATATGTTACGAATAATGTCGACAGTGAATTATCATTGTACAGGCTCTTTAAGAAATCCTGGTCAAAAAATTCGTCAATAAGGGTGTAGAAGAAATCTGCAGGAACGGCCACTTTGCTGTTGGGATCAGGGACTATCCGGAAACTCCGGTAGCTGGCCGGGTTTTCTGTATTATAGATTATCTGCCACAATGACGGCAGACGGGCAAATTTCTGCGGGTGGTTTTCTTTGAGCCAGTTAATAAAATCTTTAAATTTTGTCCGGTCCCCCTTCTTCTCTTCGTCAATGCGCCAGCGGAGATACTCCCCGCCCATGATATTTTTCGGCGATTCGTAATGATAGGCATAGATGCTTGCCGTATAGTCAATATGGGTCAACGCGTCGATAAAGAAAAAATACAGCGTCTTATTGAAACTTCCGGTATCGTGGAGCATGAGCGATTTCTCATACAGGTGGTTGAGGACCCCCAGGTATTCGTTATCATCCTGCATAGCAACAGGTTCGTTACGGCATTGTAAATATATTCCCGTAATGCAACTCCGGCAACCGGAATTTTAAAAAAATAAAGTCTGCCGGAAAATGTCTCAAAAAAATCCGGGCCTCTGGATTATCTGTGACCGGGCGCAAAGGAACCGGAGTTTTTCTGGTTTTTTTCCGGGAAAATCTTTCATGAAAAAAATTTAAAAAAAATAGGTGAACTAATTTCCTCATGAACGTTTTTATTTGTAAAACGGTTCCCGAAGCGAGACTGCCTTACGGAAAAGTTTCTCAAGTTCCGCCCCGCTCTTTCCGCGGATGTCAATATGATTGTCCGTGCGCAGGAGGCAGGGTTTGAGTTTCCCGTCTGAAGTCACCCGGAGCCGGTTGCAGAACGCACAGAATTCTGTATTATGCAGCGGGCGGACAACTTCTACTTCCGCCCCGTCAAGACAGTATTTCTTCCGGTGATGCATCCTCCGGGTGATGATCTGTTTTGAACGGGCAGCAAGCGCATTTTCAACGCCATTGAGATCCCCGTGATTGGTGCATTCATTGAAATGCATCAGCTCGATGAGCTGGAGAACAAGATTCCGGTTGCCCCGGACAAACGCAAGGAAGTTATCGATCTCATGATCGTTGATCCCCGCGAGAACGACCATGTTCAGTTTTACCGGGGTCAGACCCGTTTCAACTGCTGCGTAAATGCCTTCGAGCACATCATCGAGTTTATCCGTCCCGGTGATTTTTTTATAGGTTTTATGGTTCAGGCTGTCGATACTGACATTTACCCTGCGCAACCCGGCCTTCTTGAGATCGGCCGCGAGCCCGGCAAGACAGGTACCATTAGTGGTGGTCGAAGATTCCATACTGTCAGGGACAGACTGGATAATCTCTAACAGATCGGGACGGAGCATGGGCTCCCCGCCGGTAAATTTTACACTGCGGATCCCGATGTGTTCGGCGACTTTTAAAATTTCAGCAATTTCAGGAGCTCCCAGCGGTTCTTCCGGCTTTTTTTCCCCCTCCCGGTGGCAGTATATGCAGGCCAGGTTACATTTTGATGTAAGACTGATCCGCAGGTTGCTCACCGGGCGATTGAAGGGGTCTTTTAAGATCATGGAACTGCTGGGCCTTTGAAATTCTTTGCAACCACGTAGAGCTCGGTGCTCCCTTTCCTGGTGGATTTGGTCATACAGGTTTTTACCGCATAGAAGTTCTGCTTGCATTTTGCATAGAATTCAGGAAAGTCTGATCCCTGGAATGATTTTACCGCAAAATTACCGCCCGGTTTTAAGACTTTACAGGTAAATGCGAGTGCCTGTTCGTTCAGGTCAATGATCCGGGCCTGGTCGTAACTCTTATGCCCGGAGAGTTTTGGTGACGCATCGCAAAGAACGATATTGACGACTTCTAATTTCTCTTTGACCATCTCTACAACCGCAGGATCATTGATATCACCTTCGATTGTCTCTATGCCGTCGAGTTCTGCTATCGGGTTGAGATCAATGCCGATAATACGGGCCTCGGTGAGTGTCCGCTCAATCTGGAGCCAGCTTCCTGGTGCTGCTCCCAAGTCAACAATATTGTCATCCCGTCGTATGATCCCAAATTTTGTCTGGATTTCCATGAGCTTGAAGGCTGCCCGCGAACGGTAGCCCTCATTTTTTGCCCGCAGATATATCTTATCTTGTCCCCATTGTGAACCCATTGTCTTAATCGTTCCCCTAAATAGTTCAGGTTAAACCCAAAACGCTATAATTAAAGTATGACGATATACTGTATAAGATAATGTGTTAAGGGGTATGCAATGTTAAAAGCTACGATTGATGTAGATATTTTCAAGGAATTCATCGATGCGATCTCGGCTCTCATTCCGGAGTGCCGGCTGCATACGGATGAGAATGGGATATCCACGCGGGCTGTTGATACCGCGAATGTTGCGATGATTGGTCTTACGCTCAAGAAAGAAGCGTTTGATTCGTTCAGTGCGACAGACAGCCAGATTGGCATTGACATATCCAAGATGAAGAACATCTTTGGCATGGCCGGAAAGGGCGATTTGATCAGCCTTGAACTCGGGGACAATGCCCAGAATATGTCGGTTTCGGTGCATGGATACCACTACTCCATCACCCTTCTGGATGTGAATACGATACGAAAGGATCCCAATCCCCCGACTATCAGTCTTCCGGGCAAGATCGTGATTGCCGGTGAAGATTTTAACAACGCCATGAAAGCAGCAGCGGTAATTTCTGATAAGATCGCTCTTGGGATCAACCCAAAAGACCAGACCTTTTACCTTGTTGCCGAAGGAGATACCGATAATATACGGCGAGAGTTCTCAAAAGACGAGCTCAAATCGCTCACCCCGGTGGAGGCCCGCTCGCTCTTCTCCCTGGATTACTTGAAAGATATGGGAAAAGTCATGAGCAAAGCTGCAGCAGTTGAGATCTTTTTAGGTGTCGATCACCCGGTCAGGTTCTCGTTTGACATTGCCGGTGGTAACGGGCATGTCGAATACCTCCTTGCACCCCGGATCGAGGCCGATTGATGGATTTTTCCCCATCTGCAAAGGAACTTTTCCATTTTCCCTTTTTAAAAAAAGCCCAGGACCATGTCAAGGGGCGTTTTTCATCGCTCTATTTTCTGTTTACGGATAAAAAAGGCGAAGCCCTGATTGATCGCGCACTTGGGCGCATCCAGGATGCAATCACGACAAAAAAAATATTCACGCCAGAGATTACCGGAACCGCGGATGATGAAATTGCCGGGTACGCCTTGGCCCGGATCATTGTTTCCTGTCTTCATGACAAAACGCTCATCGACCGGCTCACGCGATACGAAGCCGAGCGGGCGTATTATTTTCTTGTCAATGAAGAGGAATGGAACCAGAATTACAAGGAAGGCGAGGGTGAGTACTCCCGCCTCTGTATTGCCCTTGCACAGGAACTGGGGATCCAGATAACAAAAGACCGTATCCCTCTTGTGGATTATGTCGAACTGGTAGCACCCCTGCACCAGGACCGGTTTAACCTGGTGAACCGCCGGCTGGAACACGGTTTTGTGGATATTAAAAAAGATGAACGCTATGAGTTGCTCAGGGAACGCATCCGCGTACTCCTGCGACGGGATCTCCCGCATAAAGTCCCCGCATCGGTCTGTGAAAAACTTGCACCCCGGGTTGCCCTGTTAAAAAAAGCGTACCAGGAGCAGATGCTCCAGCAGTTCGGTACGATCGAAGAGAGCTCGTTTCCTCCCTGTATGCAGGCTCTGATAACCGCGCTTACTGCCGGCACAAACCTCACGCATGCAGGGCGGTTTTCGCTCACCACGTTTCTCCATACGATTGGTATGGATGCAAATGCAATTGGGGAACTCTATGCACGATCACCGGATTTTGATCTGGATAAGACCATGTACCAGGTTGAACATATCACCGGTAGGGGAGGATCCGGAACGGAATACACCGCCCCCGCGTGTGCAGCCATGCGCACCACCGGGCTTTGCATCCACCCGGATGCCCTGTGCGAGAAGGCTAACCATCCGCTCATTTATTACAAGGCAAAAAAAAGAGACCTGCCAAAAGGTCCCCTAAAAAAATAAAAAAATATGCTTTTTTTTGTTTCCTCTACGCAATCTTCTCGTTGACGAGGTAACCCGCGCCGGAAAGAAAGAGGATAAAGATAATTATTGCTGTAAGGTAAGCGATACCTGCGGTCATTACCATGGGCAGTAAGGTGAGCAGTGCAACCAGGATTAAGAATGCGATCACACCGATGATCACATCAAGAAGTCGGGCATCCATTGGTAAATTTTTCGTTGCAGAAGAATATAGGCTTATCCGATGCTTACTCTCCGGCAGACCCGGCGATGATAAGACATCATTATGACGGGCTACACCCATGTGGTACACATGAAAGATCCGGTGCAGGAACGAAACGAAGTACTCTACCGGCTGGCACTGGCAGTCTCCCACCTGGAAACCTCCATGAGTGGCCGACTCATCCCGGATGGGGGAGCCTCTTTTGTATATGCAATAAAGGGAGCCCGGGACCGGGAGGGTGTTGCCGCAGTTCCGGGCGGGATGGTGCTTTGCGATGGCAGGGTAACTGCCGGAGGACCCTGCGCGTTTGGTGCGGATGAACCCTGCGCGCGGATCATTCTTACCGCAATGAAATGTGATCCGCTCTTACGGTGTGTAGCGACGCTCATATTTTCAGAACGCGTGCTTGGCGTGTTTGAAGCGATGCTGCTGGAATGCACTCCCCTTGACCGCACAAAGAAAGCCCTGCAAATCAGCACTATGGACTGGGGTGTTGCTGCCTGTTGCACTGACGGTGTACCTGACATTATTTATGATGATGGCGGGGATAAAAAATTAGGAGTTATGTATATTTTTGGCGAGGAACCACTCGTCGTTGCAAACAATATCATTATCTGTTCCAACCGCATTTTAAGTATAGAACTTTGAGGAATTGTACATGGGAATCAAGCCGTCATACATTAAAAATCTGGGGAACGCACTTCTGGTCAAACAACGGGAATATTTTACCAGCAGCTTCGATGAGAACAAACAGCAGCTGGGCTCATCAGCAATTATCGAAAGCAAGCGTGTCCGGAACCGCGTCGCCGGATACATCACAAGAAAAATAAATACCAAGAGACGCTCATAACCTATTTCATGTTTGAAGGTGTCCTTCCAGCAATTATTACCCCTTTTAAACGGAACCCTGCGATGGGCCTTGATATTCAGGGTCTTGAGCGTAACATAGAATTTCTTCTGTCCTGTGGTATCCACGGGATTGTTCCGTGTGGATCGACCGGTGAATCTGCAACGCTTACGTTTGAGGAGCATGAGAAGGTTGTCCAGATCACGGTCGATAAGGTCAAGGGCCGGATTCCTGTCATTGCAGGCACCGGATCCAACAACACAGCAGAAGCGGTACGGTTAACGAAGGCTGCAAAGGACATCGGTGCGGATGGTGTGCTTGTCATCAGTCCGTACTACAACAAGCCGAACCGTTCCGGGCTCATCAAGCATTTTACAAAACTGGCGGATATCGATATTCCGGTCATTATGTACAATGTCCCGGGAAGGACCGGACAGAATCTCGAACCCGATCTTGTTGCCGAGCTTGCCCGGCATCCGAATATCGTTGCGATCAAGGAAGCCAGTGGCAATATCAGCCAGATCTCGAGGATCATTGAAGATACGCAGGACGACGAATTTTCGGTCATCTCCGGTGATGACGGCATCACGCTCCCCATCATGGCGCTTGGGGGTGCCGGCGTTATATCAGTTGCAGCGAATGTGGATCCCCGGCGGATGGTTGCCATGTACGAAGCTATGAAACAGGGCGATTACCAGAATGCTCTGGTGCTGCATTTCGCCTTATCCCCGTTGTTCCGCTCGATGTTCATCGACACCAATCCCATCCCGGTAAAAAAAGCCGTGGAACTGTTGGGGATGGCGGGTGGACCGGTGCGGCTCCCCCTTGATGAACTGGATGCAAAAAAGACCGAGCAACTCAAAAAGATACTTGCCACCATTCCGGCACGATCAAGTGCAAAATCTGCAGTAACTACAAAGAAACCGGTACAATCAACAAAAGCAAAAATAAAAGCAAAAACCGGAACTACAATAAAAACCGGAACCAAAAAATTCGTTGCAACGAAACGGACGAGGTAATCTGAATCATGATCAAAGTGGTGGTATGCGGGGCCTCAGGACGAATGGGGCAGACGATCGGCCGAATGGTCAATGAGTCAGCCGATCTGGAACTGGTTGGAGGAATCAACCTAAAACCCAGTTCATTCTTTGGTGCTGAAATTGTTGAAACGAAAAATGCAGAAGACCTCTTAAAAACAACCAAGGCCGATGTGCTGATCGATTTTACGATAGCAAGTGCAGCGGTTGAGAGCGTGAAGATGGCAGCGCGCAATAACGTGGCGCTGGTTGTCGGAACAACGGGATTTACCCCGGAACAACGCGCAGTGATGGAAGGGGCAATCCATAACCACGTTCCCGCAGTAATATCAAGCAACTTCTCAGTAGGGGTCAATATCTTCTGGCAACTGGTCAGGGAATCCGGAAAACTGCTCAAAGACTATGATATCGAGGTTTTTGAAGCGCACCACCGGAACAAAAAAGATGCCCCGAGCGGCACGGCAAAGACCATCCTCCAGATCCTGGAAGAAGAGGTGGGTCCCCGCAAGAAGCAGTACGGGCGCGAGGGTATGACGGAACGGAACAATGAGATTGGGGTCCATGTCATCAGAGGGGGAGATATTGTTGGTGACCACAAGGTCATGTTCTCAAAGAATTTCGAGACGATCGAACTCTCTCACCATGCGTCTGATCGTTCGGTTTTTGCGAGCGGGGCCCTTCATGCAGCGCGGTGGGTTGTAGGTAAAAAACCCGGTATCTACGGCATGAGTGATGTGCTCAATCTTAAAAAATAACCCTTTTTTTAAAAGAAGAACGGGAAGGTACAATCGAAACCCTTTTTTTGTCTTTTGTGAAACATATACGTTGGAGTGAACGAGTTGGTAGCAGTCGTCGATCTCAATAAGTGTACCGGATGCGAAACCTGCGTGAGCGAATGCCCGGCATCAGCAATCGCCATGGAAAATGAGAAGGCCAAAGTGGATAAGGACATGTGCGTCGACTGCCAGACCTGTGTCGATGTCTGCCCGGCAGAAGCCATTCACATGGATTAAGCCCGGATAATATTTCCGGTTCTTTTTTCATTCACGGGCGTTCATTTATCGTATGGCCCTGACATTGTATTCTCTGATTATCTGAAATGTTACCTTCTTAAAAAAAGGGGGGACATTTTTTTTTTAAAGTTTCATTATGGATTTATTTATCGGGATTTTACCTTTATCCATGACTGCAAAAAAGCCTGGCGAATTCATTAAAATAATTTTTTGTGATAGTTTAATCCCCCCAGTATTGGCAGCAGTGCCGCGCAATCTGTTTTTTGTTGGTCGCACTCATTGCTGATAAATAGATTTTGATGGAATAGATTTACTTGAGATTATCAAAATCTGCCGTGGGGTCATCCCGTAATACTTCCCGCAATGTTTTACGGAATTCATCATCATGACGAGCGAGATCACAGAATATATTGCGCATTGTTTCAGGGAATTGTTGACGGTTCATATCATGGAACTGGCAATAAAAGGCGCATGCATCAATAATGATATCCGAACGTTTCAGATATTTCTGTTTTGCAATGGCATCCAGTTTTTCCACCAGTTCTGATGGTATTTTCAGTGAGATGTCCGCTTCGTCATGAGCCATAGGTTCTAGTTATTTTTTTATATATTTAATGAAATTGTTTTTGTAAAAGCCAGTGGATCCAAGTGCCTGAATTGGTTACCTGAAAAGACATGGAGATATACATAACTATTTCACATAATTTCTGGATGTCATACTTCCCGGTTGCGCGCTGTTTTTGTTAATGATCGCTGATCTGTTTGTTTTCGTGCCCCCTGCAAAAATGTTATGGTAATTCATCCGGATCGTTTTCTTGTAAAATACTAAAAAACAATGTTTTTATTATCACAGGTGAAATAGGATTTTACAACCCGCCATTTTTTCAAACGGGAAAAACACACAAACTGGACCTGACACCTATGATCAATGTTGGAGTGCTCGGAGCAACGGGTGCGGTAGGTCAGCGATTTGTTGAACAACTTGCGGATCATCCCTGGTTCAATCTGTCGACACTCGCCGCATCGGATCGCAGCGCGGGAAAACCCTATGAAAAGATCGTGAACTGGCGTCTTGACACACCTTTTCCTGAACATATTGGAAAGCTCAAAGTTGTCCCCACTTCGCCTAAAGCAATGAAGGATGTAGACCTGGTATTTTCTGCCCTTCCCGCAGAGATTGCCATGGATGTGGAGAAAGAATTTGCCGATGCCGGGATCGCAGTCTGCAGTAACGCGAGTTCTTACCGGATGGAAAAGGACATTCCATTAGTTGTTCCGGAAGTGAACCCGGAACATCTCGGCCTCATTGATGTCCAGAAGGATGCGGGCAGGGACGGGTTCATCGTTACCAACCCGAACTGTTCCACGATTGTGATGGTGACTGCACTTGCACCCATCCGCCAGTTTAAATTCACGGATCTCCGTGTAGCCACCATGCAGGCAATCTCCGGGGCCGGTTTTTCCGGAGTTCCTGCCATGGCGATCTATGATAACGTCATCCCGTATATCGGCAAAGAAGAAGAGAAGATGGAGACCGAGACACTCAAGATTATGGGTACACTCAAGGGCAATAAAATAACAAATGCTTCGTTCAACGTGAGCGCCAGCTGCCACCGGGTGCCAGTTATTGACGGTCACACGATGGCAGTCTGGGTTGATATCAAAGAGCCGGTTGATAAACTCAAAAAGGCCTACCGGGACTATAAACCTCCTATAAAAGGCCTGCCCACTCAACCCGCGGAATCCGTTCATTTCTTTGATGAGGAATCCGATCGTCCGCAACCCCGTCTCGACCGGATGCGGGGGAAGGGAATGACCGTTTCAGTCGGGCGCTTGCGTGAGGGTGTGCGGTTCATTGCAATGGGACATAACACGATCCGTGGTGCTGCTGGCGCCAGCGTAATGAATGCAGAATTGATTGTAAAGAAGAAGTATCTCTAAAACCAGGTGAAACGTTATGCAGCCGCTCAAAGAGAACACTGTATTCGTGGGCAATAAACCGGTTATGAACTACGTACTTGCCGTAGTTACACAGTTTAACAATGGCGCAGATCAGGTAGCAATCAAAGCCCGGGGCAAGGCAATTTCACGGGCAGTTGATACCGCTGAGATCTCCTTGAACCGGTTTTTAGAGGGAGTCACAAAGAAAGAGATTATAACTTCAACTGAGGTCATTGATACCGATTCCGGCAAGACCAATGTCTCAAGTATAGAAATTATCCTGACAAAATAACATAACCTTTTTACTTTTTATTCTTCAGTTCTATCATACAATACTGATCGATAGAATCGATGAGAGTCCTTTTGGCGCGTTTGACCCGGGTCTCATTATCTGAAAAGAAATCTGCTGCAATATACCTGAGCGCAGTGATATAATACTGGTGATGCGGGAATTCCCGTTAAAACTCAGCAATCTTGTTCATTGCGGCCTTTTTATCCTGGTTCAGCAGATCGAAGGATAAGTCAAACAGTTCGATAATCGAAGCAGGCATACCTTTTGTGGTGGCAAGTTTTCTGAAACGCTGGTAGGTGATCTTTTTTGTCAAGAGCAGGGATAATTTCAAACCAAGGTAGATCGGTTCAAGATCCTGGGGGTACTGCTTGATTAACTGGTTCACCACACCCGCTGCTCCCGCAGCATCCCGGTTTTCGAGCTTCGAGTAATACATCTCCCGTAAAAAGACCATGTCGGTATAGAACCGCTCTGTACCTATCTCCAGCAGGCGTTTTTTCATATCGCTATTTTCCATGATCCGGGCGTTTTCCAGCCCCACTTCAATGAACCATATCTCGCTGGGGAACCATTCGATTCCCAAAAAAATCATCTGCCAGAAGATTTTTTCGAGAAAGGCCGGGTCATCAATATCCAACTGTTTCAGCTGGTTTACCGGAAGTCTGATACGGTTAAGATTGAGCAGGGTTTCCCGCGCCAGAAGTTCCATCTCTCCCGGCCGCTGGTTTCTCTGCACCTCCTCATTTTTCTTAAATTCCCTTAATGAGAGGACTAAGTGACAATAGGCCACTGCGGTTCCAATCTTCGCATCGAGGTCCTCATATTTTTTTAAGAAATCCGGTGCGTGACCATAGTCCCCGTTCTTTAAGAGTTTCAGGCCAACGACGATGTTAATCCCAATATCAGCATTTTTCCTCTTCTTTAAGCGAAGTGCATTGAGAATGACTCGTTTTACGTAATCAAAATCGTTGATATGGGAACTCGCATCCAGCACATTAAACGTGATGCTGTCAATGAAATCATCATAAGATTCATCGGATATATCGGGAAAAGATTTTTCCAGGGCTGATATCATATGCCCGAAAAAGACCGGGAGGTTTTCATCAACTTTTGTTGTATTGCGTTCTATATAGCCGGAAAAATCTTTTTTCAGCAGGTTCAGCTTGTCATAGACAATGGCATCGGTCAGCGGTTCTCCCCGCATATGGGAAAAATAGCATGTCCCGGTATTAAAATGTATATCAGACGAAGTTATTCTTCGTCCGCAGTATAGTAATAGAATTCACCGGATGATTTCTGTTCCCGGTCCAAAAATGACCCGGGTTTGTTGATCCGGGGTCTCCCGCTCTGGTCTCTCCTGAACGTGACATCGAGTTCATCGAGGAACCGGTTCATCCCGTCCCGCATCTTAAAAGGCCCTGCTGCTGTACCGGCAATCCCCGGCTCGCCTTCAAAGACTAAGATCCGCTCGCTGATCATATCGATGAGGTAGATGTCGTGATCGATCACCATGATGCCGACCTGCTTTCCTTCGGCATGGTGCTTGATCATCCGGGTGACCTTGACCCGCTGCTCGACATCGAGATGTGCACTGGGTTCATCGAGGATGTACAGATCTGCATCTTTTGATAGGCATCCGGCTATCATTACCCGTTGGAGTTCCCCGCCACTGAGTGAGTCAACGGACGACTGGAGTATGGGTTCGAGCGAGAGCGCTTCTATGATCTCGTGCTGGTAATAGGAAGTGTCAAATTTGGTGGTGAACTGGCGCAGGTACATTTCCACGCTGTCGGAGGTGTCAGCCTTGATGTACTGGGGCTTATAGGATATGCGCAGGGATGTTTCCATTTTGCCGGTTGTCGGAGTTTCTACCCCGGCAAGAAGTTTTGCAAAGGTGCTCTTTCCCATCCCATTGGCGCCGACAATCCCCAGCACTTCCCCGCTCTTGACCGTGCCACCCGAGACCGTGAGATGGAACGATTCGTATTCCTTGGTCATTGCCGGGATTAGAAAGAGATCCTCCCGGTTGGATCCCTTATCATGCGCCCGCTTTTCAAAGACCACCTGAGTAGTGCGGAACCGCACATTCTCTTCGTTTAAAAATCCCTCAAGGTACTGGTTGATGCCGACTCGGACACCCTTGGGACGGGTGATGATGCCAAAGACCGCAGGTTTTCCATAGCCTACGTGAACGGTATCGGCAAGCATGTCGAGGATTGCCAGATCGTGCTCAACGACCACGACCGGCCGTTCTGCCGCCAGTTCCCGGATCAGTTTTGCTGCGGCGATCCGTTGGTAGATATCCAGAAACGGCGTGATCTCATCGAGGAAATAGAGGTCTGCATCCCTTGCTAAGCAGGCAGCGATTGCCACCCGCTGGAGTTCCCCGCCGCTCAATGTGCTGATATCGTGGTCGAGTATCGCATTGAGTTTGAGGGTTGGCAGCATCTCTTTGAGCTTACCACGCTCATCGGTTTTCTGGAGAAGCGACCGTACCGTGCCGGAGAACCTCTTGGGGATGTAATCGATATACTGGGGTTTGGATGCGATCTTCAGGCTCTTCTTCGATACCGTCTGGAGATAATCGAAGAGTTCGGTACCCGCGTACCGCTTGAAAATTTCGTCCCATGCGACTTCAGTATCGAAATTCCCGAGATTGGGGCGGAGCTGCCCGGAGACGATCTTGACTGCGGTACTCTTCCCAATCCCGTTTGCACCAAGGATACCGGTGACTTTTCCTTCAATGGGAATCGGAAGGCCGTAGAGGGCAAACCCGTTCCTGCCGTACCGGTGAGTGGCCTGCTCAAGTTCTTCAGGCAGGCTGACGATATCGATTGCACCGAACGGGCATTTTTTTATGCAGATGCCGCAGCCGACACAAAGTTCTTCTGAGATGACAGCCTTGCCCTCTTCACCGATGATCACCGTCTCGTCACCCGTTCGTACGCGAGGACAATAGATGATGCATTCGGTGCCGCATTTTTTTGCGTGGCAACGATCTTTATGAACAATCGCAATTCTCATGGGGATCAACAATGATGTTTATTACTTTGGCATTGCAGTCAGCAGGATTGTCCATGACATGAACCAGAAGGCAAAGGTCATGAAGCTCTGGTAGAACCAGTCCTTTGCCCCGAGTTTTTCGGTATCCATACGCAGGAGCATGAAGATATGCTTCTGGATAACAATTCCTGCAACCATTATCATGAATGCAAGAAGCCCGGTATCTTTGCCGTAGGATATGCTGATGTAGTATGACAGTCCGCCAACGAAGATACCAATAAGACAGGCAGCCAGCGTACGCTTGATGCGGTCGATATGTTCCGCCTGCTTGTCTGCCTTGGTCTTCTGCTTCTTGGTCTGGACTGGCTTTTCTTCAATAATCTCGTCGCTCATCGATGTTACACCAGTAGTCTTATTTTTTAGTGCGCAAGCCATATGTAACTTGGTACAAATATATGGCATCCGAACAGGGCATGAGCGGGATCGACGTTAAGGCAATGACGTTTGAATTGTGTGAGAAGCTGCCGCTCTGGATCGACAAGGTCTACCAGTTCGACTCCCGGACGCTTGGCATCCGGCTCAACGGGGAGAACAAAGCCAGGAACCTGCTGCTCATCGAGTCCGGCAGGAGGACCCATCTGGTAAAGGAATTTCCCGCACCCCCGAAAAATCCGCCCCAGTACGCGATGCTCCTGCGCAAGTACCTGTCCGGCGGCAAGGTGCTTGCGATCCACCAGCACGGACTCGAACGGATCCTGATCTTCGATATCGGCAAAGGTGCCACGGTCTACCGGCTCATCATTGAACTCTTCGATGAAGGGAATGTGATACTGACCAATGAAGAATACTCAATTGTCAAACCCCTCCGGCATCACCGGTTCAAGGAACGGGAAATTGTTCCCGGTGCAATCTACGAACTGACGGCAGTTGATCCCACTGCATCTTTAGAAAACCTGACTGAAGCGCTCAAGGGTCAGAACCGGGACCTGGTACGTGGGCTTGCTATGGGGTGCATGCTGGGGGGCGCCTATGCAGAGTATATCTGCCAGAAAGCTGGGCTGGAGAAAACCATGCCCGCTGCGTCAGCGGATCCGGCTCTCCTGTTCACCGCGGTGCAGGAATTTTTTGACCAGGTACTGCATGCACGCACCCCCGTCATCTCGGCAAAGCATTGTGAGTCGGTTGATATCCGGGGCGAAACGGATCAGCAGACATTCCAGAGTTTTTCTGAGGCTCTCGAGACATTCTATCCCTTAACCAAGAGAGAGACTGCGACAAAAGCGGCAAAACCCAAATTTTCGAAAGAAGAGCGGATCAGGAAATACCAGGAATCGGCGATAAAAAAATTCGACGAGAAAGTTGAAAAGACCGAAGAGATTGTTGCTGCAATCTATGAGAACTACCAGTTTATCTCGAACCTGATCACCACTCTGGATGCAGCCAGCCAGCAACTCTCCTGGCAGGAGATCGAGCGGCACCTGAAAGGGGCAACATCAGCGGATGCAAAAAAAATCACGGCATTTTATCCCGATGAGGCTGCAGTCGAAGTCGATATCGGCAAGCGGGTAAAAATCTACGTGCACGAAGGCATTGAGCAGAATGCCGGCCGGTATTACGATGTCATAAAAAAATTCAGGAAAAAGAAAGCCGGCGCACTCGTGGCAATGAAGAATGTGGTTGTCAAAAAGAAGGCAATACGGCGCGACATCATCCCGTTGAAGAAACTCTGGTACCACCGCTTCCGCTGGTTCATCACCAGCGATGGCACCGTGGTTCTTGGCGGGCGCGATGCTTCCCAGAACGAGGAACTGGTCAAGAAATACATGGCCGGTGGAGATCTCTTCGTGCATGCCGATGTGCATGGGGCAAGTGTCGTGATCGTTAAGGGCAAAACAGAGCATATGGACGAAGTAGCCCAGTTTGCCGCTTCCTACTCCGGCGCATGGCGCAGCGGACATTTCTCCGCAGATGTCTTTAGTGTCCTGCCCCCCCAGGTGAGTAAGACCCCGGAATCCGGGGAGTTTGTCTCGCGGGGTTCCTTCATCATCCGGGGCGAACGCACCTGGTACCGGAATGTTCCCCTCTCGGTGGGTATCGGGCTGATGCTCGAACCAAATGCCGCGGTTATCGGTGGCCCTCCCTCGGTTATCAAGGGAAAATGCAAGGCATATAACGAGCTCAGGCCCGGGCAGTTCGAGCCCAATGATATTGCAAAGAAGATGCTGCGTCTTTTGAAAAGCAAGATCTCTGAAGACGAGGAAAAGGCACTCAAAGGTATCCTGAATACAGATACGGTTGCAGCATTCGTTCCTCCTGGCGGTTCAGATATTGTAGGTCAGCATGAAGGCTGAATGCGGGGACCTGAAAAGCAACAATGGCGAGATCCGGCTGTTTCCGGAAAGTATTGACGATCTCTGGCATCTCCAGCACCTGGTGGCGCCTGGCGATCTCGTGTTTGCCACTACCTTCCGGAGCGTGGATACCGCTAGCGACAAACTCCGCCCGGAGAAAGTGGAGAAACGGCCGGTAAGGCTCGGCATCCGGATTGAGCGGGGGGAGTTCTCGGAACACGGGGTCCGGCTCCGGCTCAGCGGGGTGATCGAGCATGGCATTGAGATCGGTGCATACCACACGATCAATGTCGAGACAGGTTTTGAGATCGCGGTTATCAAGCAGTGGCGCCCCCATGAACTGGAGCGGATCGAACGGGCAGTGAAATCTTCAGCTTTCAGCCTGATTCATATCCTGACGATCGAAGAAGGGGAAGCCGAACTCTTCCGTCTTCGACAATACGGCCCGGAGAGCGTAGTAACTTTTTTAGCCGGCAGCGGCAAAGGGGGAGAATCGGATAACCGTCCTGCATTTTTTGAACAGGTGCTTGCCTCTCTCGTTACCAGTGACGGACCGCTGATCATCGCCGGCCCGGGGTTCATCAAGGACGATTTTATCAAATATACCCGAAACCGGGGCAGCCCGG
Organism: Methanoregula sp.; assembly: GCA_041662685.1. Lineage (GTDB taxonomy): Archaea > Halobacteriota > Methanomicrobia > Methanomicrobiales > Methanospirillaceae > Methanoregula. The sequence goes on along the minus strand of JBAZRZ010000041.1, from coordinate 4,244 downwards.
TTGCGGAGAAAGCGATCAGTGTCGAAACACGACGCATCGGGCGGGGTGCCGTGCAGGATGTGATCGGCAAGAGAGCACTGGAAAAACTGATCGATGATCTCCAGCTCTCCCGCGAAGTCAGGTTCATGGACGAGGTGCTCTGCCGGATCGCGCAGGAGGGGGCCGTTGCGTACGGGCGGCAGGAGGTGCAGGATGCTATCGGGTATGGTGCCGCCGAGCAAGTGCTGGTTGCCGATACCCTGCTGCGGGATCCGGCAACCATGGCTCTCATAGAGAGCGCAGAGGCCATGCGGGCAACTGTTGTTGTGCTCTCATCTTCATTCGAACCGGGTGAACGGCTTGTTGCATTGGGCGGGATTGCGGCCCTGCTCCGGTACAAGATGGCATGATAGGTATCGCAGATTATCCCCTGGAAAAAAATCACGTGAAGCCAGAAGGTTTCGCACTTCCGCAATGAACATTTTTGCAACACCGGGCATTTCTGGTTATTGTTCGGAATGCTGGCGATTTAAATTTTTTTTAAGGCAAATAGTATCCTTGCGGATCCTCTTCAGGCACCTGAAAATTCTACAATAAAATCCAAAAAAAATCTTAAAAAAAATACAGGGAATGGATATCAGTTACGTCTCATCATAATAACCGCAACCAGACCGGCACCCGCAATACTTATGAGTGCTGTTATGGGTGACAGCGGAGATTTTGTAGCAGTTGGCCAAGGTGTTGGCATGGGGGTTGCGGCTTTGGTGGTTTTAACTACCGCAGGTGTTGTCGGTACCGTGGTAATTGCCTGAGTTGTCGGTGCCGGGACATTGAACGTCTTCATGCCAATATACCCTTTTGCATCCGTAAAGACAACGTCATAATCTCCGGGTCCGGTTACCGTTACCTGTTTGGTAAAGACACCGGCACCGTTTCTTATATCCTCTTTCGTACCAATCCATTCGTCATTCAATGTTATCCTGTCGGGTCCACGCACTTCGATTTTAACCCCGCCATCCCCCAGTTTGGTGATAGCCCCTTCGATACGAAGCGCGTTATCAAGACTCTGGGACATTGGTGAAGTGATAGAGATCTCAGCAGAACGGTCGATCACATTTATCAGTTGCAACGTTATTGAATCAGAGCGAAGCCGTGGTTCATCTGCTCCCATATACTGAACTTCCACTTTATAATTGCCGCCCTGGAGCCCTTTCGTGTCCAGAAGTTTGTACTGGGTAACCTGGTTCTCCTGGATAGTTATTGGCTGGCGGCTTACTTCGGTTGCCGTGTATTTCGTCTGGTAAAATACAATATTAAACGATGTTCCCGGGGGGAAATCGCTGTCAATGGAGCATTTCAGCGGGAGACCTGCCTGGATACTTTCAGGGCACCTGAGATACAGTCCGTATGCAGACGCTGTTCCTGTGATACACACCAGGCATAAAGCGATGAGTATGATCCGTTTCATGTCTACAACTTCAAATGGCAAAAAATAAAATGATATCTTTTCGATCCTGTGCCGGCAGGTAAAGCCGGCTTTAAAAAAATGAAGGGATCAGCACATACCGATAAAATTATTCAGCAGGTGCAAGCCGACAGCCCCACTCTTCTCCGGGTGGAACTGGACCCCGAATGTAGTGTCTTTTCCCACGGAAGATGCAAATGGGCATATATAGTGCGTGGAAGTAAGCGTGTTATCCGGGGTGGTATTGGCATAATACGAGTGAACGAAGTACACATATTCGTCGCTGCCAAATCCGGCAAACAGCGGATGATCGGTCTTAGTAATAGTTAACGAGTTCCACCCCATATGGGGCACTTTATTGCCGTGAACCCGGGGGAACTTCCGCACGCTTCCCGGGATGAGCCCCAGCCCATGGTGAATCCCGTGCTCCTCGCTCGTCTCCATGAGCATCTGCATACCCAGACAGATTCCCAACAGGGGAACTTCGCGGGTAGAATCCAAGACGGTATCTTTGAGGCAACCCAGTTGTTCCATACCTTCATGGAATGCCCCGACACCCGGAAGCACAAGCCCGTCGGCGGATGCGATCTCATCGGCATCGCAGGTAATTATTGCCTGTGCCCCGGCTTTTTCCAGTCCCCGGATTACACTGCGGAGGTTTCCAAGACCGTAATCAATAATGGCTATCTTCGTCATCAGCGCATCCCTCCACGAGTCTCCATTTCCCTTCCGTGATCCATTCCGCAGGCAATCCATGTGCCTCCTGATACTGTTCGAGCTTTGCAATCCAGCCTTTCCAGAGCTCGGGATATTCATCCTCGATCATGTGGATTAATGCCATATCGCTTGACGGGCACATGAAACATCCGATCCGGTCAAGGTGGCGTTCATAGAGAACATTATAGGGGGCTTTCTCCTGCATCAGGTAGAGCCAGACATGGAGTGCGGTCCAGTTGTGGATAGGAGCTGCAGAGAGTTGTTCCCGCACATTTTTGTTTCGCCAGACTCGCTCGCTCTGGGCCCGGGCAGCCGATTCATAGCGGCGCTGGCCGATGAACGAGAGGCACTGTCCCCAGTTATCCCGGATCAGGTTACCGACCGGGGTCAGTTTACAGACTTTGCAGCACCACCGGGCATTGACTGCGGGAGGGCCCTGCCGCTCAAAGGTCTCCCAGAACGTTGAGTTGCCATCAGAGCGGATGACCTCGAGGCCATAGTGCCGGGCAGCCTCGTCGATATTGGCATAGGTTTCAGGAAACTCTAATCCGGTATCGGCAAAGAGCATCGGGACTTTTCCAATCGCTTTGGTTACGACGAGCAGGATGGCAAGACTGTCTTTTCCGCCGGAGTACGAGACGTTTGCCACCAGATCCTTATTGCGTCCCGCAACTTCCTGGACAAACAGGATGGATGATGCCTCTGTTTTCTTAAGGGCCCCGGTATTTGCCTGCACTGCCTCCGCCCAGCTTGCCCGGCCCGGTACGATGGTGGATGCAATATTCCTGCGTGTCCTGGCGATCTGGCCTTTTGTTAATCCCCGCGCGGTGGCGGCGTCTACTTTTGCCCTCCCGACCCCGATGCAGGTGCCATCCGGTGTCAGGATAAATACCTCATCTCCGGCATGAACGTCATCCTGGATAGACAGCAGTCCAGGCGCCAGAACGCTCATGCCCTGATCGCGGATGAACGGGACTGCACCGTCATCGACAACCACAAACCGCTTTTTTGGCGTGAACAAGAGGCAGGCTTCCGGGCGGGGAACGGGTTCCCAGCGCCGCTGTTCGGGAAAATACCGGGTAATCCCGGCTATGCCTCCCCCAACGATGATCTCTTCCATGCGGTCACGATCCGGCACTTTGTTGAGGAGTGCGAGATGACCCTCAGGAATGAGGGGGGCACCAAAATGGTCGGTATAGATCTGGTTGATGAGGGTGATATCAGCAGGAAATGCCGGGCGGGCATCTCCCGGCGGAGTCACCGGAACACTTCGCGTCTCTGCCCCACAGGCACACTGTTCTACAAGAACCGGTGCATGACAATGATCGCACCAGCGTAAAAGGATCTTCCCAAGATATGACGGGGGCATCTACCAGTACATTTGCTCTGTAGAAATAAAAATGGGAGGGAGTGGGCAGTATTGATAAATACCCCGCATTCCCACTGTACTCTGACACATGATAGATACATGGCTTTTTGCTGCACTCTGCCTGGGTTTTCTAGCATTCTGTGCACTCCTGCAGGGGATTCCCGGGCCTGAACGGAATGACCGGCTTGTTTCTTTTACTGCTTCGGTCACCCTTGCATCAGCAACAGCACTCGTTGTATGTATTGCGTGGGGAAATCTCTTAATCCTCGATGCTGCGATCATTATCGCTCTGCTCCTTTTTGCCGGAATAATCGGATGTGCGAAATTCTGCAGGAGTGATGCACGATGAGTTCGTTAGTCATCGATCTCATCATCTGGATACTGCTCGTTGTTGGCGTCGGGTTTGGGTTGATCGGGTTGATCGGCCTCTTAATTTTTCCGGATACCCGCAGCCGTATGTACACTGCAGTGAGGGCAACGATGATCAGTATCAGTTCTGTTGGACTTGCCGTCATCACTTATGGGTTGTATACCCTACAAACATCTGGTGGGAGCCCGTATGTTACGCTCCTCCTGCATGCGTTTATACTAGTGGTTGTTGTTGCATTGGGGAACTATGTTGTATACAGTACAATTTTTGAAAAGACCTATCTAGCCGTGAGAAAAACACCTTATCCGGAAAAAAAGCGTAATGGTGAAGACGAAAAATAATTG
>JBAZRZ010000040.1:0-21197 GCA_041662685.1 Methanoregula sp. | reverse complement strand
TAGCATAACATTGTAAGGAGACACCATACCTTAGATCTTTCGGTTGTTTTTCACTCGGTTTTTCTTCGTGAGGAAATCATTTCTACAGAGCCGAAAATTTTGCATCGCGATCATGATCGTGATTGAAAAATTGATCCGGATCAATCGTACCTTGATTAAAAATTTCAGGTAGACTTTGATTGAAAGTCTTTGAGCGAATCTTGATTGAAAAAATTTTCCGGAATCCCTTGCAAAAACCCAAGTGCGAACATCGATCAGACCCCCCAATATGGGCATTTTTCCTACCAAAAACACCGAGTCAACTCCAATCGAAAAACTCCCTAATCCGGGCATTTTGCAGGCTTTGATTTCTGCATCTCTCCAAAATGGGCTCCTTTAAGGTGAAAATAGACCCCTGTTCGATCGAAAACTCCTGGATTATTTGCATGAACAGGGGTCCGGATCATACCAGATAAGATCTATTCCGGGTGGTTTTCCCAGGCCCAAAAGATGATCTATTTGGAGCCCATTTCGGGCTCCGATTGACAATTCGGCACACTTGTTTTCCGGCACATGGGAAGTGGTGTCAACCTCTGTGGGAAATATCGCTTAAATCGTTTATTTTCGAAAAATAAGCGTTTTAAATAGAATAAAACCTGTTAAATTAGCGGGCTTCTGTTTGTCACCATTTTTAACATATATTTAAGGTGGTTTTTGAGTAGATACAGTGTGAAAATGCCCTTGGTTGCCGACTATCGCAATCACGTCGGAGAATTAGGGAAAAATGTGGGTTTTATTACGCCAATTGATATTTCGTGCGGTTGGGTGCATTACTCTCACTCACCCTTTCCGGATTTCTTCCATAAACTCCGGTCCATACTTCCCCAGCTTGTATTCACCAACACCGGAAATTGCAGAGAAACTCTCCCGGTCACCGGGCCGGGCGCATGCCATCTCATGCAGACTTTTGTCCGGGAAGATGACATACGGTGGCACACCGTTCCGGTCAGCGATTGCCTTCCTGAGGGATTTCAGGCGCAGGAACAATGCGGTGTCTTCTGCACCGGCACACTCCATAGACACAGCTGGCGCACGCTTTGCCGTCTCGCGTTCGGGAACCGGGAGCATGACCCGCGCTCTTCCTTTGAGCAACTCTTCGCTCTTTCCGGTACAGCAGATGACCGGGTACTTGTCGCCTGCCCGGTCAAGGTATCCCTGCCGGACCAGCTCGTTGATCCAGGTCCGGTACTGGGCCTTGCTGTACTTTTTCCCGGAACCGTACGCTGACAAAATATCCAAATGGTAATCCTGGATTTTTGTGCTCTTTGAGCCGCGGAGCACATCAGAGATCAGTTCGATGCCGAAGCGCGAGGGCAGCTGCTTCACACATCCGACAATTATCGTAGCCGCTTCCGTGCAATCGATCATATCGGGGGGGTGTGCGCAGTTGTCGCACGATGCACAGTTCTCAACGGTGTATTCCTCGCCAAAATAATTGAGCAAGTACTTCCGCCGGCAGGTGGTGGTCTCGCAATACTCCGTCATATCCCGGAGTTTATTGAGTGCCAGCCGGAGATTCCGCTCACCTGCATCGTCATGCTCCAGCATCGAGCGGACCCGGGTGTAATCCCCCCGGCTGTACAGCAGGATACATTCGCTGTACTGGCCGTCGCGTCCTGCCCGACCGGTCTCCTGGTAATAGGATTCCACGGTCTTTGGCAGATCGTAATGAATGACATACCGGACATCGGGCTTATCGATACCCATGCCAAACGCCACGGTGGCGCAGACGATATTTATCGCATCGCGAATGAACGCGTCCTGACCTTTCTCCCGGACCTGCTTTGAGAGCCCGGCATGATAGGCCTGTGCCTTGAACCCACGTTTCTGGAGATCGGATGCGATATCTTCGGTCTCTTTCTTACTCAGGCAGTAGATGATCCCGGAATCATTCCGGTGCTGGCCGATATAATTTGCAAGAAAGACCATCGGGTTTTTCTTCTGGATAATTCGGTACTGGAGATTTTTCCGGTTGAAACTGCCGATGAATTCCCGGGCTCCCGACAGGCAGAGTTGCTCAGAGATATCCCTGCGTACTTCGGGAATTGCCGTTGCGGTCAATGCCACCAGCGGGACTGCGGGAAAGACTTTTTTTAACTGGGCCAGCTGCCGGTATTCCGGGCGGAAGTTGTGGCCCCATTCCGAGATGCAGTGCGCTTCATCGATCGCGATGAGGTGGATGGGAGCCCCCCGGAGCGAATCGAGGAAATTGGGCTGCATGCATTTCTCCGGGGAGATGAACAGCAGGCGGAGACTCCCGTCTTTCAACTCGCTCTCGATCCGGGTCCGATCACGATAATCCATGGAACTGTTATAGGCAGCCGCAGGAATGCCCCGGGCATTGAGATCGTCGACCTGGTCCTTCATCAGCGATATCAGCGGGGAGATGACCACGGTGAGACCGCCAAGGTACAGGGAAGGTAACTGGTAGCAGAGCGACTTTCCGCCACCGGTTGCCATGATCGCGATCGTGTCGTTGCCATTTAAGATCGACTCGATGATCTCTTTCTGGTGGGGTAAGAACTCTGAATAGCCCCAGTATTTTTTTAAGAGTTCGTCGGTTTTGTTCATTGCAGGTACCTTAACAATGCACGTTGGAACATGAATCGCACATAGTTCGCCGGATCGCTACAAGAATTCTTTGGCATTCCACGAGGATATTTTTTAATAACAAGTGCAGGACGGGAATAACCCATAACCCGGTCCCGGCACTCCGGATAAATCACAGTGCCACCGTCTTCCAGTTTCCCTGCCGGAACATGTACCCGAGGAGTACGGCCTGTACAATCATACCAGCAATGACGGCGATCCAGATGCCGGTGATACCCATGCCGAACATGGGGGGCAGGATATAGGCAAGCGGGATCTGGATCAGCACCATCGAAAAGAGCGTGGCATACATGGGTTTCTTCGTGTCTCCCGCACCGTTGAGAGCAAACGAGATGATGATGCTGGCGGCCATGATCACGTAGAAGGGCGCAACTGCATGGAAGTACGAGACCCCGATCCCTTCACTGACGCCACTCGGGTCAAAAAACCAGAACAGCTGTTCTGCAAACACGTAATAGCAGCACGAGATCACCAGCATGAGTGCCCCGTAGAACAGGAGCGCGAGTTTCACTCCATCCGCGGCACGGTCCGGTTGTTTTGCCCCGAGATTCTGGCCAACAATAACGGCCGTCGCTGTCGCAATGGCAAACCCGGGCATGAGGGCAATGAGTTCAAGGCGTTCAGCAATGCCGTAGCCGGCAATCGCCGCGGTTCCATAGTGTGCGACAAAGGCCATCATCACGAGAAACGTACCGCTGCGCAACCCCGACTGGATCGAGTTGGGAATAGCAACTTTCAGAATCCTGCGGAGGAGGGTAAAGTCGATGACCTGTGTTTTCGGGAACCGTAATCTCGGGGCATAGTGCAGCAGCAGGACAAGGCTGACCACAAGCCCGATCCCGCGCGAGAGGATCGTAGCAAGTGCGGAACCGGCAACGCCCAGCGCAGGAAAACCTGCAATACCAAAGATCAGGAGCGGGTTTAAGATGATATTGAGGATATTTACCCCCACCATAATGATCATGGGAGTAACGGCATTGCCGCAGGACTGGAAGGAAGTGATCACGATCCAGAGTTCGATCATTGTAAATGATCCCAGGAACAGGAGAGTGAGATACGGGGTACCTTCTGCCGTAACGGCTGTATTCGCCCCCAGAAGACGGAGCAGATCAGCAGAAAACAGTACTCCGCAGACAGTCAGAACCAGGGAGAATGCAAGACCGATATAGAGTGAATGCTGGATAATGGCATCAATCGCATCGAACTCCTCTGCGCCATGGTGCCGTGCGATGAATGCAGTTGTTGCGGTAACAAGCCCAATGACAAAGGTCATCAGCACGATGATAAGCGTCATGCTCATGGCAACCCCGGCGAGTGCCTCTGCGCCCAGCCTGCCGACAAAATACATATCCACGATCTCCAGCACGCTCTGGAGCAGATTGCTCACGATGATCGGCAGGGATATCATAAAGAGCCCTTTGACGAGCTCACCTTTTGTCAGGTAATTATCATCTTCCACAGTTCACCGTTTCAGCATCAAAAATTTATTGTATCCATTGTGTGACACGACAAAAAAAATCGTTGCAGTTCATAGGAAAATAACTATGAAGGTGAAAAAAAGGCTGGGGCGGTCCTATACAATTCCAAGCGCTTTTTTATATCCCGTCAGCAGTCTCACAATATAGTTCCGGTGTTCTCCCATGGCTTCCTCGTCTTCTGAGGATGCTACAACCGCTGCTGCATAAACTAAGACGAGTGCATTGTCGAGCTCTAGTGTCCCGGGATCTTCAACCGTATCCGGTGCGAGTTTGATCGCAATATAGTCACGTTCCTGCTCGTCGAATTTTAATGACATATCCGCAGTAAATTGCGAATTGTCAAGATCCTGCGCATTGGCAAGCACAATCCCAAGTGCTTTTTTCAGCGCAGCACATGCCCCGTGGGGTGCAGGATTTTTCCCCGGCCCTAACAACCCGATGGCATGGGTGCATTCCCTGGCTGCGTTGGCATAAAGGCCAAACCGGAATGCAAGAAATGTCGAAGCGATCTCATGGGCAGTCGTGTCAGGAATATCATCGATTCCCGTTCTGATTCGCTCGATATAGTCAGTAAGAAATTGTTCCATCAGATATCGCTCCCACAAGATTTTTTTTTTAATGTCGTTTTGATTCTTTTATTTTGATTCTTCTAGTAATTTTAGAATCACACGGACATGAACGTATCTTTCTGACCGGCTCCGATCCGGATAGATACACAGAACCCGGACCATCAGAGGATTATTAGCGCAAGAAGCACCAACATAGTAAAACCGGTATGGGTGCAGTAATATTTTCAGATGTACATGCCGATGCAGGAGCGATTGCAGCACTCTCTGCATGTATACGCACCCCGTCGTTTTTGGAAACCTTTGGCCCGGTAGACCAGGTCATCAATCTCGGAGATGTCCTCCATCGCGGAGATCACCCGAAAGAAGCTCTTGAAAAGATCCATACCCTTTCAGGCGATTACAAACTCGTCTCCGTTATGGGCAATCACGATCACGCCTATCTCCACGGGCTTTTGGTCAGCGGGAGTGATGCAGCGAGCATGTACCGCCATGAACAGCTGCGTGATTCCCCCCTCCTCTCAATATTTGAACGGATGCCCATGGAATGGTCGGACAACGGGATGCTCTTTGTCCACGGGGGACCAATGGAACTGGGGTCCCAGACCCTGCGGCTCAAATGCTGGCAGCGGCTTTCAAACCAGCCGGGGGATTCATTTACCGGGTATCATTATACTGCGGGTATGGCATTTGATGCCCTGCAGGCCCGGGGCCTGACGCACCTGTGCTGCGGGCACCAGCATACGCATATCTGCTGCCGGAAAACTCCGCAGGGCATCGTGCAGCACCCGATCGAGTTTTTGCCACGGCCACAGAAAAAATCCCGCGACAACCTGGAACTTGAAGTGGCAAGGGTGCCTCTCGATCTACCGACCATCATCCGCGTGGGTGGCTGTCATGGAAGCGAACCTGAATTTGCCTATACGGATTATTCTACATTTTCCTATATCCGCATTGTCTGAAGATCCGTTTTTTACTCTTTTTTTTGCCCCACGCTAACGCATGATGAACGGTTCGGATCTCGCTGAATCAGGACCTTTTTTAGCAGTGCATATAAAGTCGAACACGTATTCCCCGCAATGTGTATATATAGTGACCAATGAGTGGTTATTATGCCTCGTGCAGGTGAGGGACGTTCAATTCGTATCGATCCCGAGATGTATGAGGCGCTGCTCGTATTGAAACGAGGAAATATGACGTTCTCTGACGTTATTGCCCAGATGCTCAATGACTGCTGTGGATGGTCAGAAGACAATCCGGCAAACCAGAGCGACCTGGCAGACTTCGTAGAGATCAACGCGCGCTAACCATCTGCAGGGACTCCCCCTAATAATCTGTCCCCACAGCCAGAAACACGGTGTCGGAATATAATGAAGAGCACAATTACCGAAGATTTCACGGGAGATAAACTGAACCGGGTTATCGAAACGATCGATGAGATGCTTGCGAAAATGGAAAAAAGCGAGAATGAAACCTGATGGCAGGAGTAGTCCGGTAGATCACTATCATACCGGTGCTTTCGTGTCAGCCTGAAGTTGCACGTCCCCACCAACAATCCCCTCAATCTTTTCTCTGAGTTTTTCTGTTACGGCCGGTATCTTCTCGGTGGTTTTGGCCGTCCATTGCACGATTTCAACTTGAAGCTGCTGTTCTTTTTTGAGCATGCTGTTGAGCTGCGTTTTTTCCCGCATCAGTGAATTGCCCCGTACGATCATGGGATGAGTGGAAAGGGAAGTCTCTGCATTCCTGCAGGCTTCATCACAGGCCGCCAGTTCAGTGCATAGCTCCGACATCAGGGTGCAGAAAGCATTCGTATCGGAAAATATTTCGCGCTCCTCCCGGTTTTTTAAGGGAATCTCTCCGGCCGCGATCATCCGCTGCGCTACCGGGCAGGCCGCAGCAAGTGCGGTGCCCAGGTCCGATGGATCCGGCAGCACATGATGTGAGAGTATCTCTATGGCGTGCCTGATGGAAGATACATCTCCGGTGTGATGCTGTTTGGCTGCAATATTTTCAGATTTCCTGAAGACATGGGAAGCGGTCATGGACCGGGCGGCATAGTTCCGGGTAACCTCATTGCGGCTCTTCTCCCGCTCCGCCAGCGTAGCCCTGCACTCGTTTACCGCCAGGTTTCTCTCATCCGAAGCAAGCGCGGTCTCTTCGTTTTCAATTGCCCCGATCTGGCTGGTAATCTCACTGATGCGGGCAGTAAAACGCCGTTCTTTCTCTAAGGAACGTTGCCGGTCTTCCTGCATTTCAATCACCAACTGGTAAAGGGCATTCACCGCGTCAATCGCTGTTTTCTGTTTCTGGTACGTGGCGAGTGCAGCAGTCAGGACATTCATCTCCCTGCCCATCGCATCGATCGATTCCTTTACACTTTTCATCTCTTCAGGAAAAACTGCCTGCAGCCATCGCCCCTGCCCGCGGTTACCGTTCAGGCTGGATTTCACGCATTCAACCGCATCCGTATAGAACTCTTCAATATCGTCCGAAAGGGGTTTTGCATGGGCAGCATTCATTGCTTTTACATATAAAGGAAGAGAATTTTTTGCAACGGACCTGATTTTTGGGTGGAGTGCCGGGTCGTGTTCCGAACCGGAAATACTGTTGACATTGTGCTGTAGCTGCGCCGCGGAATTCCTGATGTTCTGCATGGGGGCCTTCGCCACATCTTCAAGCGTTGTTCGCGCCATTTTTTCCCGTTCCTCAACCCACGCAGGAATGGTATTAAATGCGATAATTATGGGAGCGGGTTTTTTCGGATTCACGAGATTTTTTATGAAATCGTACATTTATTTCACCATCTTTTGTTCCTGAGCGGTCATGCCTGCTGCCATGATCTTAATCATTGCGTGCTATCTGGCAGAGTCGCTCAGCACCGTCAATCTCCCTGATTACCTGGACAACGGCGGGGGGCAGGAGTTTTTTCCAGGGTTTATTATTGAGTATGCGTTCGCGGATTTTTGTGCCACTGAGCGTATCGCGCTCATACATTGCCAGTGACTGGACTTTTACGCCAGATTCTGTGAAGAGCCGGACAACGAGAGGATTTGAAGAGTAACAGAGATCGAACGGGGGGGTCATTGACCGGACATGGGCCACCCAGAGGGAGTTGCGCTGGACATCTTCAATGGGAATCACGTAATAGGGACAGCCCAGGGATTCAAGCGCCCGGGTGATCATGAGCACGCGTTCTCCGGCCGTGAACGGGTTGTCTACCTTGTGAGAGAGTTGTGCGCTGCCAATACCGATGATGATCTCATCAACTTCCTCCGCAATATGTTCGAGCACCTCGTGGTGCCCGTTGTGATACGGTTGAAACCGTCCGATGTAAAATCCCCGTTTCATGGTTGTCCCTCACGTGCTCCTGCACCCATGTTCGCAATCCGCGCGGCAAAGGCGCCGGCAGTGAAACCGGCATCGATATTGACGACAGAAATAACCGAGCAGGACTGGAGCATGCTCGCGAGCGCTGCTCTTCCCTGGCCCATGTATCCATACCCCACGCTGACCGGCACGCCAATTACCGGTTTGTCGACCAGCCCGGCAACGATTGATGGAAGTGTCCCTTCGCGCCCGGCACAGACAATGAACACATGTGCATCCATAAGAGGTTTCAGGGCCGGGAAGAGGCGGTGGATACCTGCCGCGCCCACATCATATGCCGTATGCACCGTGCAGCCCATCTCCTCTGCTATAATTTTGGCCTCTTCAGCGACCCGGATGTCAGATGTGCCGGCAGTGATGATAGCGACAATGCCGCCCGTTGGCCGGGGCACTTGTCCGTTTGACAGGACAAGCACCCGGCCGCTCTCGCGGTATTCCGTGGCAATGTTCCTGCTATTGGCATATGCCTGGATGCAGGCCACCTGTTCATGGCTCACGCGTGTGATTACACAGCGCCCGGATGCTTCTGCATGCCGCACAGCAATCTCTGACAGGTGCGAGGGATCTTTTCCCTCGGCAAGCACCACTTCCGGCATGCCGCACCGCACACCCCTTCCCAGGTCGATACAGGCAAAATCCCCCACATGGTCGAGGCGGAGCCCTTCAATCACCTGAGCGGCCTCATCAAGGGAGCACTCACCATTCTTGAAGCGTGAGAGTATTTCCTGCACGGACTGGTTTGGTTGCATAGTTTTGACAACACAGATATGGAACGGCGTATAATAAGTTAGTTCACCACCATGTCCTATCTCATCTATGTCGCCATGTTCGGCGCAGCTGCGGTCCTCTTTCTCTGGCTGCGGGATGCACGGATCTTTTTCAGGACGGGTCTCCCCGGCTACCGGAAGGCGGCATACTATGGTATGGGCTATGGAACTCTTGCGTCCCTTGGCGGGGCCTTTACCCTCACGATGCCCGATTTCGAATTGCTGGGTCTCGGCCTGATCCTCGCTGCGATGTACTTACAGGGCAGGATTGTGCGGGAGAAAGTCTGGGGAAATGAAGATACCTTCACCCGGTTCCTTGGCAGTGTACCAAGACCAAGGGCGAATAAGAAATAACGAATACCGACCAACAGAGGATAAGGATTTTTACCATGCTCCAGAAACCGAGAGGAACACGGGATTTTTTACCGGATGAGATGGAGGCGCGCCGCCATGTCGAGGGGAAGCTGCGCGAAGTTGCGCGCTGTTATGGATACCGGGAAGTCTGCACTCCCGAGTTTGAGGATCTCGAACTCTTTACCATGAGGTCAGGGGACGGTATCATCGAGGAGATGTACGTCTTTGAGGACAAGGGAGGCAGGAAGTTTGCCCTCCGCCCGGAGATCACTGCCGCAGTGATACGGATGTACATCAACGAGGCAAAGGTCGCCCCCAAGCCGCTGCGCTGGTGCTATTTTGCCGACTGTTTCCGGTATGAGCGTCCCCAGAAGGGCCGGTACCGCCAGTTCTGGCAGTTCGGCGTCGAGCTGATCGGTGCGGACACAGCGGCGGCTGATGCGGAAACCATTATGCTCGCATCTGATATGCTGAATGCAACCGGGGTCACGTATGAGCTGAAAGTCGGCCACCTCTCCTTTATGAAGAATCTCGTAAAGGATCTGGAACCCGCAATGCAGCGCAGGGTGCGGGCACACCTTGACAAGAAGGATTATGACGGGCTGAATGCCACGCTCGAATCTTTAAACAGGACCGATCTAGCAGCCTCCCTCACTGCCCTTGTCAACACCCGTGACCTTACTGAAGCCTTCGAGATTGCCGGTGCGATTTCGGAGAAAGAACGGTTTGAACAGACCATTGGATCGCTCGATGCGTCCGGCGTGAAGTATTCCCTGAACTTTGGCATTGCGCGTGGTCTGGATTATTACACCGGTATGGTCTTTGAAGGATTTGCACAGAACCTCGGGGCCGAGAACCAGATCCTTGGCGGGGGAACCTACCGGCTCGCCCATCTTTTTGGAGGAGACGATGTAGCCTCCTGCGGTTTTGCCATCGGGTTTGACCGGGTGATGGTCTCTCTTGGCGACATCCAGCCTGCGACAGTTCCCATCGTGGGACTTGTTTGCACTGCGGAGGGACGTAATCACGCGCTCGAAGTCGCAAAGGCATTGCGCAACGCAGGCATCCGCACGGAAATGGATCTCATGGAGCGCGGACTGGGTGCCCAGCTCGCCCACGCTGCAAAGACCGCAAATTTTGCCATCGTGATCGGTCAGCGCGAGGCAGAGTCCGGGCAGGTTACCTTAAAAAATCTGCTGACTGCCGAACAGAAGACGGTCGATCTTGCAGCAGCTGTTGCTGAGGTGAGAGCGTTTGGTCCTCGCTGACGAACTCGCCAAGCAGCAGCGCAGTATCAGTGTCGCGGAATTTTTCGAGAAGAACAAACACCTGCTGGGATTTGATTCCCCCACGCGCGGGGTCATCACCACCATAAAAGAAGCGGTGGACAATGCGCTTGACGCCTGTGAAGAGGCGCAGGTGCTCCCGGATATTTTTATCAGCATCAAAAAAGTCTCCAACGATATCTTCCGGATTATCGTTGAGGACAATGGCCCGGGAATCGTCCCTGCGCAGGTGCCGTACGTGTTTGGCAAACTGCTCTACGGTTCCCGGTTCCACCAGATCCGGCAGACGCGCGGGCAGCAGGGTATCGGGATTTCAGCAGCGGTGCTCTACGCGCAGCTGACCAGTGGCGTCCCGACAGTCGTGATCTCCCGTACCGGCCATAAGGAGCCGGCGTACAAATTCGAGATCCAGATCAAGATCGAGACCAACGAACCCGACATCATCTCCCAGCAGACGATCGACTGGGACCGGATTCATGGCACCCGGGTGCAGATCGAGTTCAAGAGCACGATGTCGGCAAAAAAGAAGCTGCTCGAGTATCTCAAGTATACTTCAATCGTGAACCCCCATGCCCGGTTCCGGGTGGAACTGGACGATGAAACGTTCACGTTCGAGCGGGTGAGCCAGGAGATCATCGCGTGTCCCATCGCCGTCAAACCCCACCCGCATGGGATCGAGTTCGGGCAACTGAAACGGATGGCTGTTGCAAGTGACGAGAAACTTGCTGATTTCCTGATGGAGAATTTCAGCCGGGTTGGGAAAAAGACTGCGCAGGAGATGTGCGATAAGTCCGGCGTGAAGGCGACGGCAAAGGTATCGGGACTTTCCGCAGAGCAGCTCAAGGCGCTCCTTGCTGCCATGCAGGACGTTCCGGTACCTCCCCCGCTCACCATCCAGTGCCTCTCGCCGATTGGTGAGGAACTGATCCGGCGCGGGCTCGACAAGGAGTTCCAGATGGATTTTGTCGGGGCACGCACCCGGCCGGCGTCGGTCTTCTCCGGCCACTCGTTCGTGGTCGAAGCGGCGATTGGCTATGGAGGCAAGCTTCCCTCAGAAGGACATGCGATTATCCTCCGCTTTGCCAACCGTGTGCCACTGATGTACCAGCAGGGCGCGTGCGCGATCACCCAGAGTGTTGCGAATGTGAACTGGAAACTCTACCACCTCTCCCAGCAGGGTCTCCCGATGGGACCGGTCCTGATCCTGGTCCATGTGGCATCCACCAATGTCCCCTTTACGAGCGAAAGTAAGGATGCGATTGCGAGTATCCCGGAAATAGAGAAAGAGATTGTGCTCGCCCTGCAGGACCTGGGACGGGATCTCAAACTCTTTGTCTCCCGGCGGGACAAGAACAAGGTGGCCGAGGACCGGGCACGCGCTGTCTGTGCAATTATTCCGGAGATTGCCGCTAAAGTGAGCGAAATCGTGGAAAAACCGCTTGTGGATACCACGCCTATTGAAGGAAAACTGATGCGCAAGCTGATCGTGAAGAAGGGAACCATTGATGGCAGGATCACGATCGAGCTGAACAATTACACTGCACACGAGGTGGATGTGTCCATTTACGATATCTCGCAGGATGATGCGGCCGATGCCGAGCCCAGGGCAGCGTTCGTGAGCGAGATGGACGGGCAGTTCACAAAGGTCTGGAAACTGGTGATACCTTCCCAGACCGTCACGCGCGTCATCTATACCGGAAAGGGTGGGGGACTACTCGATATCCGGGGTATTGACGATAACAAGAAGATGGTGGTGGATCTCGATGTCTAAAGAGGAACTGGAAAAGAAGTCGATGACGGCCCTGCTCAGGATCGCAAGCGCATGGTACGACCAGATGAAGGCAGGCGAGATCCCCTCCATCTCGCTGCCCACGCGGACGAAATATAATATCGAATACGATGATACCAGCGAAGTCTGGAAATACGGTGACAAGGAGAGTATGCGCACTGCCGCCTCCGCAAAGAGCGCCACGCATCTCCTGAAGATGGCGTACGTGATCGAATTCATCAAACAGCAGCTGATCGAGAACCGTTCGTCAACACTCAGGGAGATGTATTACATATCCGAGGGCTGGAAGCGGGCGAAGTTCGGTGCGCAGGAGGAGAGCAATTTCCTCATTGAAGACCTTGAGATTATATCAGAAGTCCCGCGCGAAGGATTCCACCTCCATCCCGAAGAGAATGGTGCCTCCATCTATGGTCCGATGCGGATCCGGGAAGAGACCCGCAGGGGAATGCGGGCGATTCACTGCCAGGATGATGTGGGGCAGGCCGGGTACACGATCCCCAACAATGTCGAGAATATCGAGTTCGTGGACCACGATGCCAAGTTTGTGATCGCACTCGAAACGGGTGGTATGTACGACCGGCTGATCGAGAACGGGTTTGACGAGGAGCACAATGCAATTCTTGTTCACTTAAAAGGTCAGCCGGCGCGTTCGACCCGGCGCATGCTCAACAAGATCGGTTCCACGTGGAACCTTCCCGTGATAGTTTTTACGGATGGTGACCCGTGGTCGTACCGTATCTTTGCTTCGGTTGCGTACGGTTCGATCAAGAGTGCGCATATGTCGGAGCTGCTGGCAACTCCCAAGGCACAGTTCCTGGGATTGCAGCCGAGCGATATCCGGGATTACAACCTGCCTTCGGATAAATTATCGGACAAGGATGTTGAAGCGTTACATGCGGAGCTGACCGATCCCCGGTTTGCAACTGAGTACTGGAAGAAGCAGATCAATTTGCAGATCAGCCTGGGACTGAAGTCTGAACAGCAGGCATTTGCGGCGCGGGGGCTGGACTTTGTGACTAAGACGTATTTGCCGGCACGGTTGAGTGAGATGGGGATAATTTAGGTTATTATGAGTCTCGGCGTGTGTTATCCGGACAAGTATGCCGTTGAAGAAATATTCCAGCTCCTCAAAGTACCATGGGAATGGTATGTGCCCGGTCAATCATATGACGTGGTTATCGCACGCAAAACAGATGTACCAGACTACGCGGGAAATCTCATCGATCTCACCGGAAACGATCTCTTCCTGACCATCAGCGATCTGATCAATTCTTGTCAGGCACACCTCCATGAACCGGTATGCGATATCCTTTTTGATCAGGTTCGGCAGGAAATTAGGAAATACACGATCCTTGTGGAGATTCCCCCGCGACCCTGGGAACATCCCTACATGGGGGCACTCACACATGACGTGGATGTCACTTCCGTGAAGGAATGCCGTTTTCTCACCGTAGGGTATGCGGCATACCAGTGTATCAGACAGGGAAATTTCCGTGCGGGTCTTCACCTGTTATGTGCCAGGTGCGGGATCGTAAACGATCCATGGGTGCTTTTTGAACGCTGGAAAACGTTTGAGGATCAGCTGGGTGTCCGTTCGACCTTTTTCTTTGTGCCTCGAAAGAATGATCCGGGCATGCAGGCGCACCCTTACCGGTCTGTCAGTTATGCAATAAACAAGGATATCCTGCGCGAGTTGACGCGAGATTGATGGGAGGTCGGCGTTCACGGTATCGATAACTGGGCAGATGCTGAAATGGGAAAACTGGAGATGGTGGCTGGCAGGCGATGATTCTGTCGGCAACCGGACGCACTGGCTTCTCTTTGACCGGAACAGCTGGAAAAAACTTGATGATGCTGGTTATACCTATGATACAACCTTCGGGTACAATGACGATGCCGGGTTCCGTGCGGGAACCCTGCAGGTTTGCCATCCGGAGGGATGTTCAAAACTTCTGGAACTTCCCCTCCACATTCAGGATATCGGGCTCTTTGGGAACTTTTGTTGGGCACCTGTTGATAAGGGCTGGAAAAAACACCCTGTCTTCACCTTGATGAATATGCAGCTCATGAGTACTGTAATCATATCTTTCATTATGCCCGGAACTATGGCGGGGCGATCACGATACTCTGGCATTACGAGAACCTAACACCGCCCCGGGACTGGTCGGGGATGTATTCATATTTGGTAAAGAGGGCACTTGCCGATGGTGCATGGGTGACGACTGCGGGGAATGTGGTTGAGTGGTTTGAGGCACGAAGAAAAACGAGCATTACATTATTTCATGATACAAAAAAAATCACTATCAGGGTGCAGAATCTGAATCTCTTTCAAGAACCCTCTCTGCGAGTACGGCTTCATATTGACCCCGCTTCGATTTCATATATAGATGGAGACCATATAACGCAAGATAACTACGTTGATATCAAGTGCGACAAACCGGAATGATCTGTGATACTACGATGAAAGTCCTGCTGACCGATGGAAATTTCAAGCACACTCTCGCAGCGGTACGCTCCCTTGGAAAACGAGGCATTGATGTGACGGTTCTTTCCCATCTTTCCGTCAGCATCTCATTTTATTCGAAATACTGCCGGCACCATGTGATCGCGCCCAATCCTGAGAATGATCCCCGGTTTGCAGATTTCCTGCTGGAGTATGTCAAGAAAAACCAGTTTGATGTCCTGCTTCCCGTAAGTTTTGCCGCAGTGATGCCAGTGTCCCGGATTAGGGACGAACTTGAAAAATATGTGAAAATCCCTCTGGCAGATGACGCTGCTCTAGGCATTGCAGGAAGTAAGGATCGCACCATCCAGTACGCAGAAAAAATTGGTGTGGGTATTCCCAAAACCTGGTATCCCAAAACGGAATCCGATGTTGACAAAATTGCCCATGAGGTTTCCTATCCTGCCGTGATCAAAGGATCCGAAGAATCCGGGTTTGTCCGGTATGCCAATTCCCCGGAGGAATTAGCGGAAAAATACCGGATGATCGCCCGATACTCACCGGTGATCCAGGAATATATTACCGGGGAAGGGTACGGTTTTTTTGCTTTGTATAATCATGGAAAGGCCCCAGCGATGTTCATGCACAAACGGATTCGTGAATATCCGGTTACGGGGGGCCCGAGTGCTGTAGCAGAGAGCGTGTATGATCCGGCATTACGGGATGCAGGGTTGCACATTCTTGACAGCCTGAGCTGGCATGGTGTCGCGATGGTGGAATTCAAGAAAGACCAAAAGACAGGAGAATTTGTGCTGATGGAGATCAATCCCAAGTTCTGGGGATCCCTAGGGTTGTCTATTGTCTCCGGAGTTGATTTCCCGTACCTTGCCTGCCGTATGGTAACCGACGGGGATATTGAACCGGTAAACCACTATGAAACCGGTGTGAAATATCGCTGGCTTTTCCCGTCAGATATATTTCACGTAATGACCAACCCGTGCATGCTTCCGCAATTCATCCGGGACTTTGGAGATCGATCGTTTCACTACGATCTGGATATTCATGATCCATTCCCTTCCATTCTTCAGGTTGGCATGACTTTTGCAGAATTTTTACTTCGTGTAAATCAGAAGCGGTTCTGGAGACCTCATGGACGACCTCATTGCTGATTTCCATATCCATTCAAAATATTCCCACGATTCGCTGATGTCACTGGAGCGTATCGTAAAACGGACAAAAAAGGTTGGGCTTACCTGTATTGCGATCACCGATCATGGGACAATTGCCGGTGGAGTTGAGGGGAAAAGGGTTGCAGGCCGGTATGGTGTAAAGGTTATTGTCGGTGCCGAGATTAAGACGGAGTGCGGGGATATTATTGGTCTTAATCTTAACCAGGAGATCGAAGGTACCGATTGGCAGGAAGTCATCAGTGCGATACGCACCCAGGGGGGGATCGTTGTGCTGCCCCATCCGTATCATGATCATACTTGTGTTGAAGAGATTGCCCAATGCGTGGATTTCATTGAATGCTGGAATGCCCGTTTGGCTCCTCAACAAAATACTGCTGCAGGAGATCTGGCAAAGCGTCTTTCAAAACCGGTGATGTACGGGAGTGATGCACATGTCAGTTCAGAGATTGGAATGGTGAAAATTCGGATGGATCCGTATTCATTCCATTGCAGGGAAATTCTTTGCACACGGAATTCATCTTCTGATGAGATACATTGCAGTCAGATCATCAGTCTCGTGAAACAGCGAAAATGGAGGACATTGATCTCGCAGGGAACGCGATATATGAGTAAGCAAATCCGGTTTTTTTATAATAATTGGTAAAAAATGCATTAGTTTTTACTTAATAAACACTTTATCAAAGGTGATTTCCATATTTACTAAAAGGAATTCAGATACAAGGATAGTGGTGAAATTCGATGGATATTACCTGCCAGAAGATCATTCAAGAAAATTCGTGTGACACCAAAGATCTCACATTGCTGGTGATAACACCGGACTTTCCTGATAAAAACAACAATTACCTTGGTTCAATATTTGTTAAAGATCAAGTGGAATATCTCAAACCATTCTTTAAAAAAATTATTATTATATGTCCTGTGCTTTTTTCATTGAGAATCATGCCAAACGACCGGTACTGCACGGATTACCAGTATGATAATGTAGCCGTATTCTATCCCCGGTGTTTCTTTGTACCGCGAATCATCCCGGTACTGACGTACAAGTGGAAACTAGACTTTGACTTCCGTTATGCGGCTGTCAGGAAATGTATCCAGAAGCATCATGTAATCTTCGATTTGATCCATGCACAGTTCACATGGCCATCAGCATACTGTGCGGCGCTGCTCAAAGACCAGTACCACGTGCCCTATGTTATTACCCCTCATGAAGATCCGGGGTGGCTTCAGGAAGAGATCGACCTCAATGATATTCGGATGGAACGTGCATGGACTGATGCCGATCAGATCATGTACATGAACAATCTTGAAGTCCCGAAACTGAAAAAATATAATCCCAACACGATTTCAATTCCAAACGGGTTTCATCCTGTATATCATCCACGCGATATGCTGGTTTGCAGGGATTCCCTGAAATTGCCGCGTGATGCAAAAATTTTGTTTACGTTTGGAAATTTGCAGAAGAGGAAAGGGCTGGAATACCTCATTGAGGCAATGGACATTATAAGGCGCACGCGCGATGACGTTCGGTGTTATATCGGGGGAAAAGCAGAATACGAAAAATCGTATGAGACCTTCATCAGAAAACGGGTGACTGAATTGCACCTTGAGGATTGCGTTCATTTCCTCGGATTTATGAATGCACCCGACATTCCCCCATGGATAAATGCGTGCGACCTCTTTGTGCTCCCAAGCCTGGAAGAAGGTTTTGGTATTGCCCAGATTGAGGCGCTGGCCTGCGGAAAACCGGTGATTGCTACAAAGAACAGCGGAAGTATGGACATCCTCACGGATCCAAACGTCGGGATACTGTGTGAACGTGCCGATACGGCAGATTTTGCACAGGGGATCCTGCTTGGGCTTTCACGGAGTTGGGATCCTGAAAAAATCGTCGAATTCTCCCAGAAATACCGGGGAGATAATGTTGCGCAGCAGATACTCTCGATATACCGGGAAGTACTCTCACGAAAAAATTGAGTTAGGACAGGAGCCGGTCATATACGTCAAGGTGCTGGCGTGCAATGGGCTCGGGCAGGTACGCCGATGCCATCTCGTTACCGGTTCTTGCGATCCTCTGTTTTTGCTGATGTTCTGTCAACAGGGATATGATACATTGTGCCATCTGTTGAACGTTCCCGCAATCGACCAGAAGCCCGTTGACATCATCCTGTATCATATCAGGAATTCCTCCCGCCCGGGTTGCAATGACCGGTGTCCCGGTGGCCATGGCTTCGAGTATAACAATTCCTTGGGATTCCTCGTATGAAGGGAGGACAAAAATTTCCGCAGCAGCGTACTCTTTCATCAGATCCTGCTCCGGGAGGCTGCCCAAAAACCGGATATGTGAGTCAAGCCCACAGGATCGAATGAGACTGACGAGAGTGTGGTAGTATACCACTTTACGGATACCCCCCACAATGTGAAGTTCAACATCGGGAATAATCGATTTTACCTGCGCGAGGGCTTCTATGAGTACAACCAGACCTTTGCGTTCCTCAATACCCCCCACAAACAGGATCCGGTGGGGGATCTCGTGCTTTTGTATTCCGAAAATTTTTTTCTCAACCGGATTGAAAATGACGGAAATATCAGCACGGGTCTCCCCATAAATCATACGTTTCACGTACGGTGAAACAGCAATGATGGTACGGGCCTTTGAAAGGACATCACGCTCTACGCGACGTCCGGTTATCCGGTGATAGGTTCCTTTTATTCCGGTCCAGTGTTTTGATTCCTCCCGGGTGACGCCATGCACGGTAATGACTGATCTTTCAGGATTCCACTGGAGAACAGGAACTGCATAATCCTTGCCTGTGCCATGAGCATGAACAAGATCTGGCCTGACCTGACGGATCGTCCTCTGGATCAGAAACGTAGTGAGTTGTTGTGGCACCAGAATGGGCATGTTTTTTATCGGGAACGCAATGGTATGGACAAAAAGGTTGTCCTCTTCAATCACCGAGGATTTTTTTGTATTTCGGTTCAATGAGCAGACGTGAAACTCATAGTCAGGCCGGAGTCTTTTTACTTCCTGCACGATCGAATATACAGCCCGTGGGACACCCCCGAAAATCGGTTCATCCAGAGTCAGATAATCTCCACAGATCAGGATTTTTTTTGCTGTCATAGGTAGGTCTTCACCGTTTTTATGAGGGGTGCATCAGCCCCGGCCGTGCAGTACCCGGTAGAGTTTACGTACACAGAAATACCAGATGTTCATACAGTGCAGCCAGCGGAATTTTTCAAGGGTTGCATGCGGATCTGCGTATGCTTTCACCTGCCTGTTCCAGATATCCTTGTGTATTTCCGGTCCCAGACTCAGCGGAATGTTCCAGCGCTGATAGAAACACTTCCAGTCATGATTCATGGTAGCGGCATTTGTCCGCCGTACAAAAACATTTGCATGCGAATAATGTTCAATATACGAGTCCGGGGATGCAATAATCCGGTACCCTTTTTCCCAAATCCGCAGACACAGATCGGAATCCGCATGATAAAAGAGATAATTATCTTCATCGATGTAACCGACATCCTCCAGTGCATTTCTGGCAAATATGCCGTGATTGAGAAGCAGTATATCATTTGGAGCAACACAAACAAAATACTCAAGATATTCCGGCCAGTCACGGAAATAAAAACAGACAATCCCCACCGGATGACCATTCTCTGATTCTTTTTCAAAGGTCTGGTACCCATTAATTATTGATCCGGGAATAACAAGACAGTCGTCACTCAGCATACAGATATATTTGCCTTGGGCGGCCCTGAACCCAAGATTCATAAAATAGCCCCAGGAACGGCATTCTACCTCTTTTCCCTGCCAGATTCCGCGGTTGTGCTGGATGATCGTGATAATATCTTTCTGTTTCAAAAGCCATCGAAGGGTACCATCTGTTGAGCCACCATCGATAACAATGATCTCATGAGGAAATGAGGCATTTGAAAGTTCCTCTCTGATACTTTCCACGGCAAGTTTGAGAAAGGATTTACGGTTGTAGGTACCGAGAACAACGGAAAGACCTGTGGTGTTCATTTCCTGGTGAGAGGTCATTGTGCTTTCTGTAATAACATATCTATTCAAACCATAAAGAGGATAGGGAAAAATCTTGGTTTTTTATAATGCGGCCGATGAATTCAACCTCAATAATCTGGAATTATCATCACCACTCAATAATTTAGGGATATCAGCCAATCTTTGGATACAATCAAAAATTTTGAGCTTTGCCGCTACTCTCCTTACAAAAGAAAATTCCGGAAGGTTTTTGTAAATTTTAATCGCGTTGAGGCGAGGCTCCTGGCATCATGCAATTTTTTAAGGCTCGTGTGGGAAGAAACAGTGCATACTTGCACAAGCAGTTCATCAATACTCGGACCACTCCGGTTTCATCCCACAATCCCCGCCCCGTCGTGTAAAAATACGCTGAAATTACGATTTTTCGTGGAAATAACCGCAAAGATTCGTCGATTTTCGACCCCTCAATTAGGAGGCTGCCAAGGCCATTTGCCTGGCAGATCCACCCATTGGAAGGCAAAAGCAGGCTCATGATCAAAACTCACGCAGCTATCAGGACCGGAATTAGTGGGCATATATGGCTTATTTTGTTAAATAAGTCTCAAATTACGGTTTTTATGAACCGTACAAAATCGGAGCGTTTTGAGGGTTTTTCCGTAACGGAAAACCGGCAATCGGAGCTTGATTTGGGCTTATGTCGGGGAAGGGAGAATTGGGTTGTCAAACGTATCCTTGGTTTGTTGTCCAACGGTACAAGGGGTGTTTGTGGGAGAAATTACCCCATTCCTGATCGAACACTGCGGCAGGAGTACAAAAAATCGACTTCCCCATGATGATGAACGGGAACAGGCACACGAATGCATACGCGTACGGCTGTGCATATCCTCGTGCACTATGGATGACAACGGGGCGGACTTCCGCTGGTTCATACTGCTGGTGAACTCAGTGTAGAGCGGTTCTGGATATCGCAGGGATCGTGCCCGACACTCTGGCCGGGACTTGGGTGGTTCCTGATGACCCGGTGCCCTCTGTGGCGATCGGTGTGGGGCCGCGGATGGTGGATGTGAGGGAGTTTGTCGGGGCGTATTGCAATACGCCAGTACTTTCACTGTCGGGTCCATAGACATATTGATTACCTGATTTTTCTAGGTGTAGCGTGCCAGTATTTCTGTCCTAAAATAGTGACATAATTTATGTCCGCTTTCAAGAGCACCAATCAGGTGCTTGCGGGTGAAAGCGACAATGGAAATCAGGACCAAAGCAGTCGTATTCTATA
>JBAZRZ010000039.1:0-21447 GCA_041662685.1 Methanoregula sp. | reverse complement strand
AACCGGATGAATCGATGGCGGTTATGGAGATCCCATCGTCTTCCGAATAGAATAGTTTCAGCGTATTTTTTAAGAGGAGATTGAAGTACAGGGGTTTGATACGACAGAGAAATTTTTGAAGGGTTGTAAAATGAGGAATTGTTGTGAGACCCAGTACTGCCCGGATACGATCCATTTCTTCAAGGTTCCAGATGACGGTGCGATAGTTTTCTTTTCGATATTCTTTGAAAAGAAGTAGTGTCAACCGCTGATGTTGAGTGTAATCTCTCCTGGAATACTTACAAGAATACGGGGTGAGTCGAGTAGACTGGACAAGGGAATATGCATGTTTGATAAAACTGATAAACCGACCGGACGATTTATTAATTATCTCCTTATTCTTTACTAGCATAACATTGTAAGGAGACACCATACCTTAGATCTTTCGGTTGTTTTTCACTCGGTTTTTCTTCGTGAGGAAATCATTTCTACAGAGCACATTAATCTGTTGTCGTATGAATCTGTCGAATTTAAAAGGGTATTTTGCCTGTTTTACACGGGAAATGAGCCGGCCGAAAAAAGCCAGGAAGGCGGATTAGCCGAAATTAGCCGTAAATTTCGGTGCTGCTGCCAAAAGGGTCTCATTTTTTTCGCAAATTTTAATTACAAGACGAAAACAACGACTCCACCATCCGCTCCGTCAAAATGATCGGCACTCACGCAGGCATGTTCACCTACGGTGACAATATTCCAGGAGCTTCGTGGGGGTACACTTTTGGTACCGATGAAGGTGTATTCGAATTCATGTGCACCTATCATCCGGAGATGCAAGAGGCGATCGTTGTCAGGAATGGTGCGTCAGGTGTAGGCGCGCCGGTAATGCAGACACCTGCTCCCTGTTCATATGATCATTTTACTTTTTTCATTCTTTTTTTCTCGTGCCGGGGAATATCAAAAACAAATGGCGATTCGTTGTGCTGCAACATAACCGGTCTCAATTTTTTTCGTAAATTTAATTACAAGGCGAAAACAATGTAATTTTCATGAAAAAATTATTGGATTGTTTGTTCTTGTGATCATCCTTGCGATGATCAGTGGATGTACCCAGCAGGCAAAACCTGTAGCAGTAACTACACCGGTAACCACACCTGTAACTGTCGAGGTAACTACCGTGGTAACAACGGTTCCCCCCACAGAAGCAACAACTGAACCAACCCTGGAACCCACACTTGTAGCCGCAATCACTCAGAATACTACTGCGATAACAACGATCGTGGCTACCGTAGCAAAGACACCCATGCCGGTGCAGACAACATCGACCAAAATTACCACGATTCATATCCAGAATAATTCGTTCGTCCCCAGTGAACTCACCGTCATGCCGGGGACTGGTCTCACCTGGATCAATGATGATGTAAACGTCCATGCGATCAAGACCACGGGCAGCCACCATGGCATGTTTAATTAAGGGGATATCACGACAGGTTCCCAGTGGGGCTACACGTTTGGAGTGAATGAAGGCACGTTTGAAATTATCGACCCCTACTCGAATTCAACCTTTATGATCATTGTTAAGAAAGGTGAGTTGTTGAGCAGTGTTCCTGCCGTACAGTCCACCTCAACGGCATAAATTTATTCATTTCTCTTTTTTTTTTAATGCCAGAATGTATACCCCAAGGTATCCCGCCCGAACAATACACGGGTAATCCCGGCTGCAAGAACGCATGGGGAGCACTGATAATAACGGGGATAAAAGAATAAAAAATAGGGGAAAATTAAGTTTAGTAGTCGCCCATGCCCGGAGGCATGCCACCCATTCCACCCATGCCCGGGGGCATACCGCCGCCTTCGGGTGCATGGCTCTTTGAGGATGCAATGACATCGTCAATGCGCAGGATCATGATAGCTGCTTCTGCTGCTGAAGAGATTGCCTGGGTCTTGACCCGGAGCGGCTCGACAACGCCGGCTGCCTTCATGTCGACTGCCTTGCCTTCGAACACATTGAGTCCGTAGGTCTTCTTGCCCTTTTCGTGGGCTGCACGGATCTCGACAAGCATATCGATGGGGTCAAGTCCTGCATTCTCTGCAAGGGTCCGCGGGATGATCTCGAGTGCTGATGCGAACGCCTCAATGGCGAGCTGTGCCCTGCCTCCAACAGTTGCGCCGTACTCGCGGAGACGGAGCGAGAGCTCGGTCTCAGGCGCGCCGCCACCGGCGACAACCTTCTTGTCCTCGACAACGACACCGACAACGCGGAGTGCGTCGTGGATAGCGCGTTCGAGTTCGTCGACTACGTGCTCAGTGCCGCCTTTGATGATGATTGAGACTGCCTTGGGGTTCTTGCACTGCTCGACAAAGGTCATATCTTCGCCGCCAACCTTGCGCTCCTCAACGAGACCGGCCTTGCCGAGCTCTTCTTTGGAGATTGCATCGATAGAGGAGACGAGGGTTGCACCGGTTGCACGGGCAAGCTTCTCCATGTCGCTCTTCTTGACACGTCGGGTTGCAAAGAGTCCTGCCTTTGCAAGGTAGTGCTGTGCAATGTCGTCAATGCCCTTCTGGCAGAAGAGGACGTTTGCGCCGCTCTTGACGATCTTGTCAACGATATCCTTGACCATGCGCTCTTCCTCATCAAGGAATGCCTGGAGCTGGTCGGGGCTGGTGATGTTGATCTCGGCGTCGACTTCGGTCTTCTTGAACTCGACTGCTGCATTCAGTAAAAGGATCTTTGCATTGACAACCTTCTTTGGCATTGAGGGGTGGACGCGTTCCTTATCGATGAGTACTCCTTCAACAATCTCGGAGTCCTCGATTGAGCCGCCGGTCTTCTTCTCGACCTTGATGTTCTCAATGTCAACGGTGCCGTCTGCATCAGTGACCATGGTCACTGCCTTGACGACAAGATCACAGAGCTTGTCCTTGCTGGCCTCTGCGCCCTTGCCGGTCATCGCAGTGCCTGCAATGTTCTTTAAGAGCGTCTTGTCGGTAATTTTTATATCGAAGGCGATCTCTTTTAAGAGCTGCTGGGCCTTCTCGGCTGCCTGGCGGTAACCTGCTGCGATGATCGTCGGGTGAACATCCATCTCAAGGAGGTCTTCTGCCTTCTTTAAGAGTTCCCCGGCAATGATGACTGCGGTGGTTGTACCGTCGCCGACTTCATCGTCCTGAGTCTTTGCTACCTCGACCATCATCTTTGCGGCCGGGTGCTCGATGTCCATTTCCTTTAAGATGGTGACACCGTCATTTGTGATCACTACGTCGCCAATGGTGTCGACGAGCATCTTGTCCATACCTTTTGGACCGAGCGTGGTCCTGACTGCACTTGCCACTGCCTTTGCGGCGGTGATGTTCATACCCTGAGCGTCGCGGCCGCGGGTACGGGTGCTGCCTTCTTTAAGAATAAGAATCTGCTGTCCTCCAAGTTGTTGTGACATAAATTTCACCACTTTCGCATAGATTTAGCACTAAAATTGGTTTGTGGTTGTATATATAAGTTATGCAAAAAAATTCAGTCGCCCAGTAGGTCGAGGAGTTCGAAACCGTCCTCAATCCGGTGAAGGCGCTTCTCGCCGATCACAAGCGTCTTTCCGATCTTCTTTTCCTGGTGGTAATCGGTGATCACGCACATCGCGTGCTTCTTTGCGATCTGCGAGAGATTGCCGATGAGGGCAGCCCTCTTTACAACCTTCTGGGCAGGCCCATAGCCGGTCAGGATCGTCTGCTTGTCAAAGGTGAGGAGGGCCTGGAACGGGGCGCCGTGGAGCGTGTGGAGGCGGACCCCGATCAGCTCTAAGCATTCCATTGGGCTCTGGATATGGAATCCCGTCTGCTCTTTCTCTTCCTCCATTGCCTTTGGCGGTTCGTTCCGGATGAGATTGATAGACTCGACAACGCCGGTATTGAAGTATTCCTCAATGCGTATGGCCACATCCAGCGTTGTGCCCATCCCGCTCTCGTACTTGCTGATGGTGCGCCGCGAGACCCCGAGCACGGTCCCGAGATCACCGAGCGACATGTTGCGCCGTTCCCGTAATTCCCGGAGTGCCTCGCCATTGATGTTGACGTACAACCCGCCGGGTGATGCGTACACGAGCGGGGGGATCTTCTCAACAAAGTAATCGTAGAGTGTGGCGGGACTGATCGCATAGATCCCGTAACGCACGTACACCGCCCCTCGCTCCAGCTCTGCGTCCCGTGCGCGTTCACCCACAATCAAAGGTATGCCCCCCAGCAGGTGCGAGATGAGCTCGATGTCAAATGCCACTTCTTCACTCACGGAATCGATGTGGGAGACCACCT
This sequence comes from Methanoregula sp., assembly GCA_041662685.1. Taxonomy (GTDB): domain Archaea; phylum Halobacteriota; class Methanomicrobia; order Methanomicrobiales; family Methanospirillaceae; genus Methanoregula. The sequence goes on along the minus strand of JBAZRZ010000039.1, from coordinate 17,169 downwards.
TGATGACGAGCAGCGTCCCATCGTTGCGGGCGATGAGATCAAAACTCCGAGGGCGAAGGGTGACCCTCTCGGAGACATCAAAGCCTGCGGTGATCATCACGCTGGTAACCATCTGGAGCTGGCGGTCCTGGGACATGCAGTTACAAATGGATGGAGCGTGCCCATATATTAATATAGACATGCTGATCGGGATCGATGATACGGATTCGCCGCAGGGGATGTGCACTACATACCTCGGGGCAGTGCTCGTCCGAAGGCTTATTCACGAACACATGCAGGTTAAGGAAGCCCGGCTGATCCGCCTCAACCCGAATGTGACGTGGAAGACCCGGGGGAATGCCGCGGTCATGGTCGATGTGGATGGGGATCCTGCTCGAGCTTTTGAAATATCCTGTGCACTGGTTGAGGAACTGGCCGACTTTTCCTGTGAGAACACAAATCCCGGTGTGGTTGTCGCGGACAAACAACTGGCACCGGCATTTTACCAGAAGGCGGTGACCGATTTCTGCACGATAGAAGAAGCAGTCGCCATCCTTGATACGGCCGGTGCACGTTACCAGGGCTGGAAGAACCGGCGCGGGTTGATTGGAGCGACTGCGGCGGTTTCAAGCGAACTTGCGGACAAAACCTCCGAGATCCTGGTGTACCGCGAGCCGGCAAGATTTGGCACGTCCCGTGATGTAAATCGCGAGAGCCTGTTTACTGCTGAGGCTGCAACGTTTCCGCATACGTGGGATACCGTGGATGTGGTCAACGATGTCGTTGTCTGCGTTCCCCACACGCCCGACCCGGTCCTCTTTGGGATCCGGGGCGAGAGCCCGCCATGGGTGATGGTAGCCCGGCAGCAGATCCAGTCCGAGGCGCCAGGGATTGAACAGATCTGGGTGACAAACCAGGGGACTGATGCCCACTTGTTGCCCGGAATGATTGGTCATCTTGGCGAACTGCTCTCCTACGTTGTGTTAGGTACCGTCATCAACCTCCCTGAGATAAAGGCGGGTGGACACGTCTCTTTCATCATGAAAGACGGGGATTTTGCCGTGCGGTGCATGGCCTACGAGCCTACCAAGAACTTCCGGCAGATCATCCGGCAGCTGGTGCCGGGTGATGAGGTGATTGCGGTTGGCAGTTTCAAGAAAGGAAGCATTAACTTAGAGAAGATCCGGATAGTCTCGCTCGCTCGTCCCATGATCACCCGCCCACCATTTTGTACCACGTGCAACAAGCGGATGACCAGCGACGGAAAAGGGAAGGGATACAAGTGCAAGCGGTGCGATGCCCGGGCTGCTGATCCGGACGTACTAGAGACTGCCCGTTCACTAAAGGCCGGGTGGTACGAAGTGCCATCTACAGCCCGCAGACATCTGGCCAAACCATTGTGCCGGGGTGAGCCGGAATAGTAACAATCGTACAATTTTTGTTCCTGTTAACAGGGAGCCACCCGGTTATCAAAAATGCCCATTAACACCCCTATGATCCCAATGCCCACAAGCATACAGGCACATAAAAATAGTGAAACCCTCTTCAGATTAAAAAAAAGTGCGTTTCATGATGGATTCTATGCACTACGCTAATATAGAAAGGAGTAGACTGTTGTAAAACAGGGATGCCGAAAATAATGCCTGACGCAATCCGGATCCTCTATGTGGATGACGAGCCCGACTTGCTGAAGATTGGCAAACTGTTCCTTGAGAGAGATGGAACGTTTACTATCGATACGCTTGCGTCTGCCAGACTGGCACTGGAGCAGTTGAAAACAGAGCGTTATGATGCCATCATCTCCGATTACCAGATGCCGGAGATGGATGGCATCACGGTTCCTCAAACATCTCAAAAGATCGGGGAATGCACCCCCGTTCATCATCTTAACCGGACGGGGGTGTGAAGAGGTGGTCATTGAAGCCCTCAACGAAGGTGCTGATTTCTATACTCATAAAGGTGGCGAGCCGAATAGCCAGTTTGCTGAGTTGACACTTCGTGAGAGTGAAACCCGATACCGTCATTTTTTTGAATCATTTGAGGATTTGTATTATCAGACGGATACAAACGGGCTCTTTACCATCCTGTCCCTCTCCCTGAACCCGCTCACCGGATGGACCCCGGAAGAACTGATGGGAAAACCGGTAACAATGATTTACTTCAATCCTGAGGACAGGGTCGTTTTCCTTGAAGAGATCGCAAAGAAGGGGTATGTAAGGGATTATGAATTGTTGCTAAAGAAACGTGATGGGACGCACAGGCCGGCATCACTGACTGCCCATCGCATCTACTCGGCTGATGGCACTCCTGCGGGAGTCGCAGGGATCTTTCGCGACATTACCCGGAGAACGCAGGCAGCGCTACCGGAACGTTGTGGAGGACCAGACAGAGTTCATCTGCCTGTTCCAGCCGGATGGCACGCACGTCTTTGTCAATGATGCCTACTGCCGCTACTTTGGAAAGGTGCGCGAGGAGATCATCGGGAGCCGGTTCAGGCCGGAAATACATCCTGACGATGCAGCATCTGTCCGGAGTTTTTTCCCATCCCTGACCCCGGTAAATCCTGTTGACTATATAGAACACCGCATCATTATGCCCGACGGCAGCATCCGCTGGCTGCGGTGGAGTGATCGGGCCATCTTTGATCCGGCAGGCAGGGTGATTGAATACCAGTCAGTGGGCCGGGATATCACCCAACGGAAAGAGGCAGAGATCTCACTGGAAAAGAGCGAGCGTCGCAATGCAGCCATGATTGCAGCGATACCGGATACGCTGATGATCGTTTCACGGGATGGTGTGTACCTGAATTATCACACGAAGGATGAGAGGATCCTTGCCAGAGATCCAAAAAAGATCATCGGTACGAACATCCGGGATAACGGTATCAGCAAAGGTGTAGTGGAGAAGATCCTCAAGACGATTGCTCTCACTAATTGGTACAGGGACTCCCCAGGGGATTGTGTACGATCTTGCAGGTCCATCCCATCCCCGTTATTTCGAAGCGCGACTGGTAAAACTCGATGAGAGCAGGGTGCTGGCGGTTGTCCGCGATATTACTGAGCTCAAGAGGGTGGAAGAAGCGCTGTTGCAAGCCTGGTCCTTGTTGCCATCATCACGGCTATCGGCTGGTTGATCCATTCATTCATCTCCCCGGTAAATCTCGCCATGTTGTTCATGCTTGGCGTCGTTGCCGTCGCATGGAGGAGGGGATTGAGCCCCGCCATTTTTACCGCGATCATCGGTGTCCTTGCAGTTGATTTCTTCTTCATCCCCTCTACCTGAACTTCAGGGTCAGCGATACGGAGTATCTTATCACGTTTGCCGGTATGATCATTGTCAGTTCTTTAGTCAGCCTGCTGGTTGCGCGTGCACGCGAGTATGCCGATGCTGCACAGATACGTGAGAATGAGACGGGCACTCTTTATGCACTCTCGCAGGATCTCGCCCGGGCAATTGATGTGGATTCAATTATCACGATAGTTGCAAAACATATCAGGGAGATTTTCCAGTGGGAGAGTGTGTTCCTCCTCCCTGATGAGAATCAGCTGGTTGTCCGCTTCGCAAGTCCAAAACTCATCCTCAATGCTGACGATATCGCTGTTGCTACGTGGGCATTCCAGCACGGAGCGATCGCCGGTTACGACACGGATACTCTCCATGGATCCCCCCTCCGGTATATTCCTCTCCAGAGTTCAAAACAGGTACTGGGAATCATGGGAGTGAAGCCCTCTGAACCCGAAGGGGTGATCACCCATGAACAGGAGCTGATTCTCACCGCGTTTGCGACGCAGGCTGCGCTGGCACTGGAGTGGGTGAACCTGACCAAGAGGGCCGGGAAATAAGAGAGACGGGATATCTGACTTTTTCGCTGAGGAAGTGAGTGGAGATTGTAAATGTGTCGAATCGGAGTTTAATGCATCCATTGGCGACCGAATGGTCGCCCCGCTTCGCGAAGGCCGAGCCGTCGGACGACAAAGCGTATCCACCTGCCTTCCCTTCTTTTTTAAGATAATTCGTACCGGAAAAACCGGTGAATCCAAGGTTTTGCAAAGATGCGGGGTGCACGACCGGTCGTTACTATTAACTCAGCGAAAAAATTTGCCGAGCGGCAGGGTTACCGCTGGGTACTCAACCCGGACTCCAATCTGCCGTACGATGCGATTGCCTACCGCGATCACGATACCATCGTGGTCCGGGTCAGGACGGCCCGGTATTCACCAGGCGACTTCGATCTGTGGGAGGACTTCTTTTACGAGGATGTTGCAATCCTCAAAGCCCTCCCCATGCCGGAACCGATCAGCCGCGAGCTCTGGGTGCGCTATGTCTGGAGCCGGGTCTTCCAGCGGTACCGGCTCCTTGGAGACAAGCTGAACGAAATAAATATGGTCGACCGGGAGATGCCGGTTTTTGATATGAAGGGGGAAAAAGGCAATCTCTCCTTCAGGTAGGGTACCCGTCAATACCTTAAGCCAAATAAGCCCTATAAGGGCTCCGTTTGGCAAAAGGACAAAGGTCAAATCCGGTTCCAGTGGAAGCACGTCAACCCCTGTGGAAAATAGTGCCCTAGTCCGTTATTTTTCGAAAATATGCGTTTTAATCAGGATAAAACCTGTTAAAATAGCGGGCTTACGGCAGCCCCTTTTTTGGGAGGCTGCTTTTGGTAATCCCGGAAAAGATCGTGCGTTACAGCACCCGCTATGACCCTGTTTTTGATCGTCGGAGAGAGTTATTTTACAATGGCGTCCTCCACCACCGCAATCTCCTCCATCGACAACCCGTATAACCCGTACACCAGCGAATCGATCTGCCGGTCGATCGACCCAATCTCCTGCGTAATGATCCGCTTCTCCTGATCGGTCTTTGCGAGGCCGAGATGGTTCTGCAGCTCCAGCATCCCGGTCACGAGCGTGACCATCCGATCGTGCCGGGCCCGGTCATCTGGATTATCAAAGTCTGTCGTATAGATCGGCAGTGCCGCGATCCGCCCCCAGACATGCGTTCGCTTTTTCCCCGGTACTTCATCTGCGGTAATGCGGAGAATGAACGCACACAGCCGGCTGTTGAGTACCGCTAGCAGGGAGAGACTGGAGGAACTGATGAACCGGGTATGGCGATCCGGAATTGCTGCCCCTGCATCAAACGTAAACACCGGGAGTTCTCCGGAACCGGAGAAAAAAATCCGTGGCCGGTCCTTTTCAAAGACTCCCAGCTCGCAGAGGCATTCCCACCAGAAATCTCCCTGGTGTCTGCGCTCTTTTGCCCGCTCAGCATGAGGCTTCAGGTGCCGGGCAATGGCCGGGTATTTCTTCTTCAGCCATTGCCAGCCGGCCTGGTCGCCCGCGTGGGATGTGGTCCAGCCCTGCGGAATAAAAATAATGGAGCGGGACACTGGGGGAGAACCGTACCGGACAATCTCTCCTGCGGACAGAAACGGGCGGACCAGGGCGCCGTTTTTCGGGGATGCCCCAAGGAGCTCGTTTCCCTGTCGGGCATCGATCACAAACGCCTCGTCCAGCCCGGTAATAATCCCATGATGTACCCGGCCAATCACCACTTCCTTAAGGGGCGTACTGGCACTGCGGACTTTTGTGAGCAGATCCTGCACCCGGGTATCGCTGAAGATCCAGCCACCGGCTCCCAGCATTGCCTGGTCGAGCGGGAACCGGCCCATACGAACCTGCTGCTCCAGCGGTTCAGTGCTATTAAGATCCAGCAGTGCGGCAAAAAACGGGTGCGATGGGGGGTGCCGGGTGATCAGTACCACGCAGAGAGAGGGATGCAGTTTATCCTCCGCTTCCGTACCGGAATCGGTGATCTCTTCGATCTGGTACTGGAGCAAAAACTTTCGTACCGGCGTGCCGGATTTGGCCCGGAGCCAGCGGTTGCCCGCAATACAGCCAAGTGTCCCGCCCGGGCTGAGGAGCGAGAGTCCCCGCTCGATAAAATACGCAGGGCGATCCGCCTGCTGATGGTATACGGAATAGTGGCGCTGGAAATACCGGTGCACCCACTCGTGCGGCTGGAGCGGGCCATCCGGCAGGTTGCCGAGCACTGCGTCGAATCCTCCCGCCCCCATAACTTCGGGAAATGCATTTTTCCAGTAGACAGGATTGATCCGGTGCCGTTCATGAGCAGGGGAGAAAGCGATCGAATCCTCGGCCTCGACATCCGCAGCGATCAGGGAATTCCCGCACAGGATGTTCCGGTCCAGTGCCCGGAACACCGATCCTGCGAGACTCATGAATTCTTCCGGCAGGGTTTCGGCCCGTTCACCGTTGCAGAGTTCGAAGAAGAGGAGCATCTTTGCCACCGCAACAGCATGCTGGTCGAGATCCACACCATGGATGGATGCAACGAGATGTTCCTGTCGCTCGGCAGACGTGTGCCTGCTCCTGCCGGAACGGGTGAGAAGCTGCCGGTATGCAGCAAGGAGCACCCTCCCTGAACCGCATGCGATATCGAGCACCCGGACGGGAAGCAGATCGTCCGGGTGCCGGTTCGCGTACACGCCGGCAAGGGACGGGTGCACCATGAACGCGATCATTTCCATTGAGGGGGTGGGGGTTCCCTGCGACTGAATCGCGTCGCGGGTCTCGACAACGACTGCCTGGTCAGCGGCAGAGCGGCGGATGGCGTGGGTGAAGTGCTGATCGAAAACCTCTGCGATCATGACGTTCGAGAGAGTGTCGAAATGATACGGCCGGTCCGGATCGCAGAGACGCAGGAGAATTTTTTGTACAATGTGATCTTCGGGCACGACAGGGTCCATCAAAATCTTCAGATGCCGGCCGGTTACGTGCACCTCTTTCCACGGATCCTCAATCGGTAAAAAAAATTCTGAAACCGTAGTGAGGGGATCTGCTGCACGCTGGATCTGCTGAATAATTCCAGTCTCTATGAGCCCGCGATCTTCTGCAATACGCAGGAACAAGAGGCGCCCGATGATCCGGTGTGTTGCTGCCGCAATCGTATCACTCAGCAGACCATAATTATTCCGGGCAATGCTGCGGGCGAGCTGCTCTCGCCAGTGGCTGAGATCATGGAGCAGGGCAATTACGCCGGTGACACCCACAGCTGCATTCGGATTATCCACGCCCTGACCCGCCATTAACCTAATACTTACTAAAACACAGCGATAACTATGTTGCGGGTTAGCGGGTTCCCCTTACTCAGCCAGTCTTCCGGAACGTCACGGGCGGCACCACTATCTCGAACCGTGCACCCTTCCCGGGCTCCCCGGTATCTTTCATTGTAATATCGGTGATGTTGAGGCTCTCACGGGAAATGGGTAATCCAAAACCGGTATTCTTCCCAAATGCCCTATCAAATATTCTCTCTTTCTCTTCGGTGACCACACCCTCCCCATCATCTTCGCAGATGATAATCAGGTCCCCGTTTCGTGCCTCAGCAGAGAAGCGGATTGTCGTGTTCCTGCCCCCATGCCGGATCGTATTGTCTATCAGATTGTAGAGGACCTTGACAATCAGGGAATCGGCAAACACTTCCCTGCCGGAAGGAATATCATTTTTGAGCGTGACCTGCCCGGGTATGACACCCTTTCCTGCACTATTGACCATGGTCTCAAGATCCTGCCAGACGGGAGCACGGACACCGATCTTCTCATATTCACGGGTGAACTGGATCATGGAAGTGATCTGGCTGCTTGCCTTTGTTATACGGGAGAAATAGTGTTCAAAGGAGGGGTCATCAATTTCACCGTGTAACAGTTCGACATACCCGTTCAGGGCCAGGAGCTGGTTGTTGATGTCATGGCGGGTGATGTCTGAGAGAAGACTGAGTTTTTGATTTGCTCCATCGAGGGCTTTTTCCACTCGTTTTCGTTCCGTGATTTCCTGTTCAAGATCTTGGTTTGATTTCCTGATGTCCGTTACTGCCTGAAGCAGCTGCTCGTTTGTGGAAACTAGCTCCTCATTAAAGGCATTCAACTGCTCCTGTGCCTCCAGCAGTTCCCGGTTGTTATTGACTGCCGCCTCGTATGTGGACAGGAGAATATTGAGGATCTGGAGACGGCCTGATGGGATCATATGGGTAGTTTTGTCAAAGGTTACCTCAAGCAGGGAATGCGATTCATCCGGATCAGGTTTTTCCCGCTGGGATACAATGGTGCGGATGCGAGAACGGATATCGGCGGGTGTGAAAGGTTTGATGATAAAATTATCAGCACCGGATGCCAGCCCTTTGATCACATCCTCCAGATTAAAAAGCTGGGTAACGAGGATGACCGGGATATCCGAACACTTCTTATCCTGCTTTATCCTGCTGCAGAGCTCATACCCGTCCATCTCCGGCATGACGATATCGGTGAGTACCATCATGGGGCGGTCAGCCGCGATCTGTTTCAGGGCCTCAAAACCGTTCATCGCGAGAACGATGGGGTAACCTTCATCTTCAAGAATGGCGCGGAGATATTCAGCCTACGTCTGGCTATCCTCAACGATAAGGATCGATCCTGCCGCTATTTTGGTTTGATTCCCCCCAGCCCGGTTCACAACCTCATCTAAGTCAGTTCCTTTCTGGTGGGCCGGTTTTTCAGACATCTGCAGGTTGCTCTTTGACAGAGATCTCTCTTTCAAGCTGAAAAAGATGGCGGTTTCATATCAGGAGTTATCCTTACTGCGACAGCAGGGTAATAACAGGGGATCTATGAAGGAAGTCGGGATGAAAAAGAGAGATCTGATGAGGTACAGAAAAGTGCGGCAGATTCAGGGAAGTTCCCCCCCTCACTAGAAAAAGAAGAGATCTAAAACCCAATTCCCACTTCCCCGCTGCTCTTGCCTGAGGGTTCCTTCTCCGCAACTGCGAGCATCAGCACAATACCAATGATCTCCAGTACCATGCAGAACAGGAACGCAGAGTCAAACGCACTCGCGAGATTCGTTGACGATAATGTATGGGCCGAGACTTCGGCAAGTTTTGGTCCCGCTGCGATCGTGGCAACGAGCATCACGACAGCGACCCCGAGCGATGAGCCAAGATTGGTCATCATCTTGACAAGACCGCTCGTGGACCCCCGGTCTTTTGCCGGACACTCGCCCATCACCGCACTATTCAGCGGTGAGAATGCCACACCGGTTCCCGCACCGAGTAAGAACAGGTACACACAGATGTGCCCCACGCTCGTGTGGGCAGATATGGTAGAGAGGAGAAACAGGGCAACTGCACTGCACGCAAAACCGGTGATGATCGGTTTTTTTGTCCTGATCACATCGAATATCTTTCCAGCAAGGGGAGCGGTTAGGATCATACCAACCGGTAACGCGAGCAGGATCGTGCCGGCATTATCGATGGGGATCTTCTTGACCAGTTCCAGATAGAACGGCATGACAACCATGACACCGGCCATCGCCATCTGGATCAGCATCACATTCACATTCTGGAGCGAGTACGCCCGGTTGGCAAAGAGGCTGGTATTGATCAGTGGTTCTTTTCCCCGGAGTTCCTGCACAATGAAGAGGCCCCAGAAGATCGCCGATATAACCAGAGCCGCCACCCCGAGATTCTGATTGTTACCCTGCACCGAGGTCAGGCCAACGATCAGCGAACCCAGCGCGATAAAGACCAACAGCACACCCGGGATATCGATCTTTGCTTTCGGGGCTACGGGTGCCTGCTGCGGAAGGATATACAGGCAGAGATTGAACGCAACGATGCCGACCGGCAGGTTCACTAAGAAAATGTACTGCCAGCTGAATGCGCTGGTGAGAAAACCGCCGACAACCGGGCCGAGGGCTGCCCCGAGCATGGTGAACATGGCAACCCGAGCGCCTGTCCCCGCAGGGATGAGGACAGGTACGACGTGACCATGACGGCCCCCAGTGCCGAGATGACCGCCCCGCCCACGGCCTGGATCATCCGTGAGAGGATGAGCATGTCAATGGTGGAGGACAACCCGCAGAGGGCTGAGCCGGCCGTGAAGAGGGCAAAACCCCCGAGGAAAAGATTCCGGTATCCCTTCATATCCCCGAGCCGCGATGCCGCAAGCAGAAGACTGACCAGAATGATCAGGTACGCGTTGAGCACTCATGACACCATCACGGTGGAGACGTATAAGGATTTTGCAATCACGGGAAGGGCGATATTGACGATCGTGGCATCAAGGCCGGCCATGAACGAGCCGAGCGCGATCACAATCACGATCATCAGGTCTTTGGAAGACATTTTCTGGGGAGACGGACTTTCACTCATGTATATCCGGACCCGTTAAGAGGGAAATGGGTTTGTTTCCATAAGAACGCTCGGATCAGCACCTCAATCCCTTTCATCTCCCCTTCAACCGGACGCATGCAAACGGTTATCCTGCATACCGCGTAACCACTACATACGATACGCAGGTGTCGGTGACTCGCCATGCCGGAAAAAAAAGAGACAGCATCTGCCAGGGTATCAGTACCCTTCAGGACCATTGCCCACTTCTATGATGCAGATGACCCCTCCCCCGAGGAACACCGGGAACTTTCGGACCGGGCCGAACAGCAGATATTTCGTGAGGTACTGGATGTGCCGCAGGGATACCGGACGGAGCCTTGCGATCAGCTCGAGATCACTCTTCCCGGAACGGATCTGACACCAGAACGATCGACCGCGATCATTTCTGCGATACGATCCCATTTCCGGCTCCGTGCGGGGGAGGTGCAGCGGGACATGAAACTTACGCAGAAAGTTTGCCTCCGGGAGTTCAGGCTGACACTCGCCATCTGTATTCCTTCATTTGTCGGCATTGCCATCTGTTCCCAGTTCAAGGGAAATCCCATCTCTGAAGTTGTCGAGAATGTGCTGGTGATATTCTGCTGGGTAACGATCTGGCAGCCGTTCCAGTCGCTCGTGTTCGACCGGTGGACGCAGTCGAAGACTGCGAATGTGTACCGGAAGATCGCCGAGATGGAGATCAGCGTGCAGGCAGCGTAACCACTTTTTTTTAGAGCGCCCAAAAAATCCATATTTTTTCACCGGCAGATAGCGGGAAACGGTTATATCCCCTGCCATCGTTCATCGAAGATGATTATCTATGGAAGCTGAAATTCTGACAAAAGGCGGACTTCTGGCCCGCGGTATTTTTGCCCTGATCATCGGGATACTCTGCTTTACCCTTCCGGTGGGGATGCAGGCAGTGTTTGCCTACATCATCGGAATCTTCTTATTGATCATCTCGCTCATCACCGGCGCGATCTCGCTGAGCGAGTCCGGCAAGGTACATTGGGGCGTGCTCATCCTCTCGATCATCGGTGTGCTCATCGCGCTCCTCACGTTCATCTCGCCGTTTGCGATGTTCATTGCCGTAACCATCCTGATCGCCGCATGGGCGATCATCACCGGTATTGCGGAACTGGCCATTGCCTACTCCTTAAAGGATCTGCCATTCCGGGTCCTGCTGGGCATCAGCGGGTTTTTCGCCATATTGTTTGGGATCCTGATAGGCTTTGCCCCGCTCCCGAAAGAGGGTTCGCTCGTCTTGATCCTGCTCCTGGGAATCTACTGCCTCTTCTTTGGCATCATCAGCATCATCGCCGGCCTGCTCATGAAGAAAGGCGAAACGGTGATTGCATTCTAAAAACCGGAAAGCATATCTTTTTTTCCGGGTTTTACGGACTTTTTAAAAGCCTTAAAAAATAGGTTCCATTTTTGATGTTGGTTTTAATTATCCTGACTAAAATTATCACTTCGCCGGGAATAACCGGTCCACATATGGCGCTACAACCACAATGATTGCACCGGCCAAGAGCACGATCCAGGCATACCCAAAGCTGAAGAAGCCTGCTGCAAACGATGCGATAACTCCCATATCCCTGATCGCGTTATACCCGGTTATCGCATCTACGAAAAAGACAAGGAGCGTGATGAAGACCGCTATACCGGCCCCTTGTGCTTCCTGGACCTTTTTTGCAAAGAAGAGGCCGATGATGACCAGGGTAGTGAGGATTAACGCTCCTCCATAAATGTAAAACCCGGGCGAAAAAAACGTGACCGACCGGGATTTTCCCAGAACGGTGACGGAAAATAATGGGGCAAAACATCCGATGATGAGAAGGACTGCGCCGATGATTCCCGCAATCTGGGCCTTTGAGGCTCCACAAACACTACAGTTTTCCATGCGGTTCATTTTGTTTTTGATTATTAAAGGATATGGTTTTTCCGGGCATTTGTGTCTCCGCAACCGGACACGGAAACGTAATTTTTTCAGCAATTTTCCCTGTTAAATCGTCTAAAAAAAGTTGGAAAGATTTATCAGGGTTTCATGCCATTTCACACGTATTGATTTGGATTATTTGATCACCAGTAATTGATCACCAGTAATGGGTGATCGTGTGGCATTCTTACCATACGTGTGGTATATGCAGTCTTTTTTTTTGATTTGAGAGGTGAATGAGATGGAAGTCAAAGGACCCAAAGTCAAGGATTATATCAGGAAGTTCATGGTTGAGCCGGGAAAAAAAGTCCAGTTAAAAAAATATGATGCCGGCTGGGTACAGAACAAGGCCCTCAAAACCTTGAGTGAAGACCAGGCGCAGGATCTGCTGGAAACGAAACTGGAAAAAGACCGGGCTTCACTTGCAGAAGCCCAGGAACTATTGGTAGTTTCCCACGAGCATGGTGTGCTGATCGTTTTGCAGGGAATGGATACTGCAGGAAAGGATGGCACGATCCGGCATGTGATGTCCGGGGTGAACCCGCAGGGCTGCGAAGTCCATGGTTTTAAGGTTCCCAGTTCCGAGGATCATGCTCACGATTTCCTCTGGCGGTATTCCAAGGTACTGCCGGAACGCGGGAGGATTGGTATCTTCAACCGCTCCTATTACGAGGATGTGCTGGTGGTCAGGGTTCACCCTGAACGCATGGAAGTACTTCCCTCAAAAATTGGACCGGATGCAAAAGGGTTCTGGGAGGGGAGGTATAAGGATATCAATGCCTTTGAGAAGCATCTTGTCCGGAATGGCACGGTTGTCCTCAAATTTTTCCTCCATATCTCAAAGGACGAGCAGAAACGGCGGCTGCTGGACCGGCTCGATCACAAAGAAAAATACTGGAAGTTCTCAACAGCAGATCTCGCCGAGCGGTAGTTCTGGGATCAGTATACGAAAACCTACGAGGAGATGTTATCGGCAACATCAACAGATTACGCCCCGTGGTTCATCGTCCCGGCAGATGCCAAGTGGATGGCCCGGACGTTTGTCGCTGAGGTAATCACATCAGCAATCAAAGGGCTCAACCTCTCGTATCCGAAGGTCTCTGAGGACCAGATCAAAGAATTCATGGCAGCAAAACAGAACCTTGAAGCGGAAAAATAACGCGCTTCTTTTTTGATCCCATATTTTTTTTGTTCGGGAGGATTCCTTTTGTGTGTGGTTGTGCTCCGGTTCCCCTCAGTGTTTTCTCTCGACGATATACCCCTTGATTGCGGTCAGGGTCGTACTGTCCATCAGCACCGAGAAGTCAAGATCAACAACAAAGACCGGAAATGTCCCTGCAAGTGAACTGCGCTTTATGATGAAGATCTTGGATTCGAGCAGGAGTGCACTTGTTTCGAGAGGATTCTCATCCGTATCTGAAATTACGAGCAGGGCTTGATTCTCCGCATCCAGCAGTTCTTTTAAGGATTGTTCCTTGAAGTCAAAGAGCCGGTCTGCCATTGTCCTGCTGGTAATACCGTAGATACACCGGATGATGAAATACTGGCTGATGGCAAGGATGGCAAGAAGGACAAAGAGGTGCCCGAGCTCAGTCATCTGTGACTGGTTTAAAAAGGCGTTCAGGGTCACACCCGGCAAATAGATTATGGTGGTCAGAAACAGGAATATTGCCAGCAAAAAGCCAAAGATGAACATGGCAGTAATCAGCCGGGGCGGCAGTTTCTGCTGGCGAAGGGTGCGTTTTGCCACCTCTACTTTTTTTACATACCTCGTAGAGAAGGGTTCCATTTTCCAGACCAGCAGGTAAAAGATAACAATGATGGCGCACTGGGCGATCACAATGATGGTGGTATCAAGCGGTAGTCCCTTTGTAAACTGGATGAGAGCAAACACGATATCAATCGAGAAGATAAGCCCGATCCCAAGCGACAGGGCCCGGCTATTCATGAAGAGTGAGTTGATAAATAACCGGGTAACCTGGGTTGTGCCTGATGTTACCCCGATCTCTTTGAGCCACGTGTGGAACCGTGAAAGGTCTGCTGATGGGAGGCTTGTGTTCTGGAAATTTGTCGGGATTAACAGGGTGATAAAGTAGTACATGTTGAGGTAGAAACTGGCCGCAATAAAAAGCCCGAAATAATCGGGACGGACAAGTGAGAAGATTACATTGGTAAGCACACACACCAGAAGGATGAGTACCTGTATTCCCTGATGGCCTCTTGGGGTCATGAGTTCAGCACGGTTTTTCTGAACTGCCAAAAGTTCGTCCCGGATAATCCGTATGAGGGGAAGTGCGTTCCGGGTTTCCTGGTTAATTGTGCCTAAGGTCAACTGCGTCACCGTGCCGATATGAGATTTACTACTGTTAATGGTAAGAGCATTAAACGTAGTGAACGTTGTGTATTTTCTTTTGGGTCATAAAATGGGGAGTGTCCCGGCACTGCAAACCGGTCACGCGAATCCAGAGTAATCCTTTCCCCATTCAGGATACAACCCGGATGGTGTCCCTGATATGTGGACGGCATACAGCGGGGAAGAAGAGAGGATGCCCGCTTTCCTTCAATGCTGCATTGCACACCTGAAAAAAACAGGAAGCGGGTCCAATAGTCTCTCTGCGAAAAAACTGTCGGAAAAAAGAGTTGGGATAAGCTAATCATTACCCTTCATCGTGTGAATTTTTATGATACCTGCGCAGGACTTACAGGTATAAAATTCGTCCTTCCAGCAGGCATCACACGCCCAGCGCCCGCAGAGAGCGCACTGGCGGAGCTCTTATATTGGATGAAGTGTAGAGCAGAGATCGCACATATACTGAAGCTATGGGGGTCCTTTAAGAGTGTCTCCCCCTGCGTTCGCATCACCGTAATCTCTCCTTTCAGCTGGCTGAAGAGTGCGGGGGAGTTCTTACTTTTTGGCTGTTCCTTTCTTGGCAAGTTCTTTTTCCACAGTGTCAAGGCGTGCCGCCAGATTCACCAGTGGGGTCTGCATCCCGGATTCATAGTTCTTTAATTGGGCGAGACGCGTTTCATCGTTTTCGATCTCCTTGGAGTGCTGTTCCCTGAACTGCTGGAGTTTTGGGTGGGAGACTAACTGCCACTCTTCAACCATCTGCTGGAACCTGCGGTCAAGGTACTCGTCCACCCGGCTCTCTACGGGGCGGGCGAGCGATATATCGCCTTTTGTGCCCCCCGGATAAAGTAATAGATCAGGAAGATGAGCACACACAGGCAGAAGACAATGAGGATAAAACTCAGTACGTCCATATCAGATCATCCCCTTAAGTTTGCCCGCACGATTTTCAAGCTCGGTGAGTTTGTCAGATGCTGCGTGCTCAAACGCTTTCAACCGGGGGATCTCTTGCTCGATCGCATCCAGACGGCTGGTAAAATCCGAGAGCTCCGTTCGCGTGGAGAGATCCCATTAGTCAACGATATGTTTCATCCGCCGGTCAACATACGCATTCAGGTACTTGTCCACGCCGATCATAGCGATTTCTCCAGAGAAGTGATCAGGTCGTCAAGTTTTTTTGCCCGATTCTCGATGGTCATCTTTCCTGCATAAAGACCGCTGATCTCATCACTCACGCGGGTAAGCCGGGTTTCCAGTTTGTGGAGATCGCTGTCGGTTACAAGATCCCATTCCTCGATGATGGCAGCAAAGTTCTGGTCGAGATATCCATCAAGCGATTTATCGAGTGTCGGCATGCGGGATTCGATTGTCCCGGGGATATGGGAGAACTGATCCAGAACGAAGCTCCTGTTGCGTTCGGGTTAGGATTCTGGTTGATAACCGGGTACATGGTTTACTTCACCTGTTTCTCCTGTTCCTGGATATTTCCCAGCAGATTATCAAGTTTTCTTGTTTTTACCAGGTTTTCGAGCCGGCTTAACCGTGTTTCAATAAGTTTTTCCTTTGCGTATATGTTCGTTTCAAGGCTCGCATTATCGTCTTCAACTGTTTTTATCTCGGCTGTCTGTTCCGGGGAGAGCCGGGTAAACGAGAACGTCTTTGACTCTTCGTGCTATTTTAAGAGTTTGAGTTTGTCCTTTTCGAGTTCCAGCTCTATCGTGCGGTTGGCAGTCTTCATGATGCGTATCTCCCGGACAATGAGATACGCGATCACCATTGCGAAAACAACAAGGATCCTCATGAGAACAGTGTCGGTGATTACTGCTTCTGTTGCCATTTTTTTACTCCATTATAGGTTTTTCATTCGGTTTTAAAAAAACAAACGCGCACTAATGATGTTCATCATCGAACCCTGCATCATCAAATACGGGATCATCATATTTGTTTTCAAATCCGTGTTCATCGGATCCTTTTGCCATTTTCACAGATTTTTTTACCTTACCGGCGGTTTTTGCAACAACTTCTTCCACACTGTCCGATACTTTCTTGGTCTCTTTTTTCACGGTGGCGGCAGTTTTCGCTGCGCTGGTCTTTACATTCGCGGCAGTCTTTTTCACCGACGCATCCAGTTTATCAACACCCTTTGTGAGCGATTTGTTGGCATCTGCTGCTGCTTTTTTGATCTTTTCCTGGAACGGCGGGGTTTTTCTGACCAGGACCTCATCATCATCGTTCATGCCGATCGTCTTGAGATCTTCTTCACTCACCCGTACATGCCCTTCCCGTACCATGGTATCGGCAATCACTGTAGCTGTAACGGATTTTTTTGTAGCTTCGTTGACGAGATCTACGTGATCCCCCTCATGTATTCCCAGTTCGGGCAGGTGTGCGATATTGAGACGCACCCGTCCCTGACTCGGGAATGCTCGCTTTTTGATGGTTAGCCGGACGTCTTTCATAGTGGATAGACTATTTCTTAAAAGGTAAATATCTTCCTGATATTGATACCAAAAACCATTTTTTAGATCTTTTTTGCACCGTTGCGGGTGCGCCATTGCATCTGGAGGTACACCTCTTCAGCAGAGCAGGTCTAAAAATTTTGCTCTGTAGAAAACCTTGCTCCAAACAAATTGTATGAACCTGTCAAGGTTCGCGAGAATGCTCTTACATGAGATTTCCTTCATCTGGATCTGAT
>JBAZRZ010000038.1:0-22078 GCA_041662685.1 Methanoregula sp. | reverse complement strand
TTACTAGCATAACATTGTAAGGAGACACCATACCTTAGATCTTTCGGTTGTTTTTCACTCGGTTTTTCTTCGTGAGGAAATCATTTCTACAGAGCAAACCAATTGAAGCTGCCGCAAAGAAGATGGAGGAGCACTCCATCTCGGCCCTGCCGGTCGTCGATGCCGACCAGCACCTCATCGGCCTCATCACGAGCGATGCGATCAGCACCCTTGTCGGGAGAGGGAACTCGTGAGAATTCTCCCAGTGCAGGTCTGCAAGCAGCCCGTCTCCCGCACGGGCACCTGTTCCGGAATCAGAGGAAAATATGACTGAACCTAATTCAATCCCCGGCAACGTTCCCGGTAAAGCATTGCTCCTGCTCGGCTGTCCGGAAGCCCCGGCGCAGCAGGCAATCACCCTGTACATAGCGCACCAGCTTCGCACGCATGGTGCGGATTTCCTCATCACCGGCAATCCTTCGGTGCTCAACCTGCTCATGGTCTCTGACCCGGAGAAGCACTATATCGGGCCGATGATGGTGCTCGAGAAATGCATCGAAGAGATTGTCGAGAAGGGCCGGGTGGCGGATCTCTGCGTGGTTTGTGCGCACAATGACGCAGCAATTGCGTACGCGGCAACGATGCGCCACCTTCTTCCACAGAGCCGGATGGTCGTGATCATCTTCGGCAAGGACCCGGAACCGCTCGCGGCATCGATCGGTTTTCCGTGCGAGAAGATCGTGGAAAAGGCAGTGCACAACCCGATGCAGCTGAAGGCAAAGGTCAACGAGGTGTTCGGATGGGCTGCATCGAGAACCTGAAGTACGAGATGCTCCTCCCGCTCGGGGCTTCGTTCAAGGAATGCCGCGAGTACGTGGAAAAGAATTTTTCAGAGGTCTGGTATGTGGATCCCGGCTACAAGCTCTTCGATGAGTACATCATCGGACTCCCGCCGATTGCGCTCGGGCTTGACGGGGGAAAGATCGTCTTTCCCTATACCAAACCCTGCCACGGGACCTATCTCCTCCGTATAGAAGATATTGACGAAGCGGCACGTGTCCGCACAACTGCGAGAAAGAAAAAATAACCGGTG
This sequence comes from Methanoregula sp., assembly GCA_041662685.1. Taxonomy (GTDB): domain Archaea; phylum Halobacteriota; class Methanomicrobia; order Methanomicrobiales; family Methanospirillaceae; genus Methanoregula. Next base: position 21,006 of record JBAZRZ010000038.1, on the reverse strand, counting down.
TAACCTCTTTATGAAAAAACAATGGCTTGTCCGCTATTCTGAAATATTTTTGAAATCTGATCCTGTGCGCCGGCAGTGGGAGAATGTGCTCATCGCAAACATTCTCGAAGTGATGCCAGGCATCCATGTCCGGGACGAGCGGGGCCGCATCTGGCTCGACGGCGATGTGAAACCCGATCTGCTGAAAAAGATCTTTGGGATTGTATCGTTCTCTGAAGTGGAACACATAAAACTTGACGAGATTGAGTCCAGTCTACCGGATTACTGTCGCCGGCATGGGATGGAGAAGGCAAAGACGTTTGCCATCAAGATGAAGCGGGTGGGCACCCATTCCTTCAGCTCGAACGATAAAGCAATCGAGTACGGCAACCTGCTCCGGCAGGAGTTCCCGCACCTGAAGGTGAATCTTCCCAACCCGGATAAAGAAATTCATATCGAGATCCGGGAGAACGAGGCCTATCTCTACGATAATGTGACAAAAGCAGTGGGAGGACTTCCGTTGGGAGTCGAAGGCACGCTCGTTGCGCTGGTGTCGGGGGGTATCGACTCGCCCGTTGCTGCGTGGATGATGATGAAGCGGGGCTGCCGGATCATCCCGCTCTTTGTAGCACTCGACACGTTCCTTGACGAGACTACGATTGTCCGGGCCCGGCGCGTTGTCGGGCAGCTGGCACAGTACCAGCCCGGCATCGAACTGACCGTGATTGCCGACTCGTACCTTGCTGAGGCAAAAGCAGAACTCGTCAGCCGGCATCTTGAGAAGTACACCTGTATATTTTGCAAGCGCCGGATGTACCGGGTTGCAACCGCCTGTGCGAACAGGGTGGGGGCAAAAGGGATTGTGACCGGTGAATCCATCGGACAGGTGGCAAGCCAGACGCTCGATAATCTTCTTATTCTTACCGATGCGGCAGAGATCCCGATCTATCGTCCGCTCATTGGATATGACAAGGAAGATACGATCCAGCTCGCCCGGCAGATCGGGACCTTTACCGAATCCACGTCATCTGCATCGGGTTGCAAAGCCGTACCAAAAGGGCCGTCTACAAAAGCGAAACTCGAAACCATCCGGGAGATTGAAGGGAATCTGGAAGCCACCGGCATGTCCATTCCTGGCTGAATTTTTGTGGTATTTTGTGGCAGAGTCACCCATAAAAAATCAACAAATCCGTCTTTTTTCAAACATTCCTGATTCTTCGGACCGGGAATATTCCGGATCGAACAACATGAATGAATTTCCTGGTACCGAAATTAAAAAAAAAATTATGCTGCGGGAACCGCACTATCGTAAACCCTTGTCATATAGCGTGCCTGGAATACGCCAAAGAGCGGGGCAAGGATGAGGATAATGAGGATCGCTGCTGCAATAAACCCGAGGACGGCAATGGTGCTGCCACCCAGCATGAACATGCTGATTACCCCGATAAGGATCATGCCAAAGATAATGATAAAGACGGGGATACCAATGACCAGCGCGATGAGAATCAATGCGATGATGTAATTGATCCACCCGATCTTTTTGATTAGTTCAAGAATGGCACTGAAGTTGAATGCTTCAGAAAAACTCCCCATGCGGGCAAAGCGGATGGCTGCCACGGGATAAATGATGCAGATGATGATCTCGACAACGTACAGGAGCGGCACGAGTCCCAGGTTGGGAGACCAGTTCCCCATAGCTGCGGTATTTCCCTGCATTACGGCAAGCAGCATGCTCCCGTAGAGGAATGCCCAGATGATCATCATGGGGATCGCATAGATAATTCCCACAATGATCAGCTTGAGGCCGTCAACGAACAGGGTGCCCCACTGGTCTACTTCCGGAGCCGGGGTTGCTCCCCGGTAGATCCGCATGACATATCCGTTCATAGGAATGCCAAGGCAGATGATCGCAAGGATCAGTTTCATCCACCGGTCCTCTCTTCCAAAGATGCCCTCTTTTGTATAGTGAAGGGCATCGTCTAACAAGTTGCCATACTCCATGATTTCACCATTGTATCTGTTTGTGATGAGAGACGGATAAACGTAGCGCTGAAGGGAAAAATGGTCGTAGCGTTCAGAGAAAAAATACGGACATTAAAAAAATGTGCACGGTCACTATCTTTAAATAATTCCTGTCACATGCTCTAGATGTAAACATCCCTGTTATTCAGGGTTCATGAGGCAGGATTCTATGACAACAGATATGAAAATCCCGATAAACTATGCAGAAGCATCAGGGACGTTAAAAAAATATCTCAAGCTCAGCAGCTCACCGGTCGCGTTCCGGTTTGCGGCAAAAAAGGAAGAGATCCCGGCAGGTATGGAAGCGTTTGACAAGACCGTCCGGCACTGCTCGATGGTTGGCCTTGCAAGAACACAAGGGCGGATCTTTTATTCAACTTCAGAAAAACACGAATGCAATGGTGGTGCATGGTCGCTGGGTCTTAAGGAGATCACCGAGAGCTTAAAGACCGGTGATTTTTATTACAAACTGGGGAAATTCGAAAGTTCCGCTTCCTGCAAGCGAACCCTCGACCGGGTCGCTCACCTGCATTCGGGCGACACCTATGCCACGATGTATGCCCCGCTCGAAAAGACCCCGTTCGATCCGCAGGTCGTCGTGATCGTTGCGACACCGTGGGCGATGCTGAAGCTTGCCCAGAGCACGCTCTTCCGGCTCGGTGGACGGATACAATCGGAATTTGCCGGCATCCAGTCTGTCTGTGCGGATGCCTGTGCCCAGACCTACCTCACCGGCCATGTGAACTTTTCACTGGGCTGTGACGGGTCAAGAAAGTTCTCGGGAATTGAAGATGGCGAACTGGTCATCGGCATCCCGGCCGAACTGCTTCCGGAGATTACGGAATCGTTAAAAGTGGTCGCCGCTGCACCGGGTTCAAAGCCCGGCGCGAAGTGAGTTCCCATCAACATTTTTTCTTTTTTTTTTATCGCAAACGCTTCGGTCACCAGCAGACCTGTTCTTGTCCGGAGCAGAAGACCAAGTCAGGTTTTTTCCCGGAATTTTCCGAAAACGATCCTCGCACTGTTGGTACCACAACTGCACCCCGGGCAAACAACCGGAGGAATGTATCCGTTAAAAAAATTCCCTGATCCCGATGGTTACAAACATACCGGTACAGGAAACCAGCAGAGCCATTTTCAGGGTAAAATCAGGGTAAAAAAAAGTTCAGAGAATTTTTGCACCGGCGGTTGGGCCGGGCTTGCACTCGAAGACTTCGGTTATCTTCATGATGATGAGCGACCGGGCAGGCAGGGCTGGGTTCTTGATGTTGATCTTTGCCTTCATCTCATCGTATTCCTTGCCGCTCGTCTTGATCGTAGCCACACCCTTTACCTGGAAGCATCCTTTTATCTCCGGTCCCCAGACATAGAACGCGATCCGGGGATTGGTCCTTATGTTCGAGAGTGACTTGTTCATAAAATTGTCCACGAACCAGATGGTCTCATCATCGATAAGCTCGGCAATTCCCAGCGGGATCACATTAGGAGTGCCATCTTTGGTTGCCGTTGCAACCGGGAAGACCTTCATCTTTGCAAACGCTTCCTTCATATCTGCGGTTAACTTTGCCAAAATTACCATCTCCATCTTCTTCCTCATGGTTTCATTACATATAAATATATTGCAAATTGCAAAATCCTGCTTTTTTTAAACCCGTTTCATAAAAAAATGCAATCCGTGCACGAGTCAGGAAAAAAGTCAAAAAATCTTCAAAACAATCAGTAAAAATTCAAAATGGCGTTAAAATTATATTAAACCTCACAGGTGTCGCTGGATATTTATGGTATAAATTCAAATATAGCAATAGTAAAATACGAAATTTTTCGCATCTTTTTACTCTCTTGGGATGAAGGGATCAAAAACATCCGGTGGTGTACATTGATCTCGGTTGTGTATGTGGATGATGAGCCGGCCCTTCTTGACATCGAAAAGACATTTCTCGAACGGGGTGGTTCGATCACGGCTGAAACCTCCCATTCTGCTGCCGATGCTCAGGTGCGATTAGCACAACGCAGCTATGATGCGGTCGTCTCTGATTACCAGATGCCAGTGATAGACGGCATCGCATTACTCAAATACATCCGAAACAAGCATGGCGATCTGCCGTTCATCCTTTTTACCGGAGGGGGATGTGAGGAAGTGGTGATCGAGGCCCTCAATCTCGGTGCCGATTTCTATCTCCAGAAAGGAGGCAGTCCCGCCCCGCAGTTCGCTGAACTTGAGCACAAGATCAAGCAGGCGGTACACCAGAAGCAGTCAGAGCGCCGCATCAATGAATCCGAAGAGCGGTATCACACCCTGTTTGAGAGTGCAAGCGATGCGATCTTCATGATGGAGCGTGGTGTGTTTGTCGATGGTAACACAAATGCTTTCGAGTTTTTTGGCTGTACCCGTGAACAGTTGATTGGTTCCCACCCCCGCGATCATTCACCTGCTTTCCAGACTGATGGTTTTGACTCTTTGGAAAAAGGCCACGAACAGTTACATGAAGCACTCAAAGGGGAATCCAGGATATTTGGCTGGCGCCACCAGCGGATGTATGGGAGGATCTTCGATGTCGAGATCAGTCTTACCCGTCTGGATGTCAGGGGCCGGGATCTTGTAATGGCAGTTGTGCGGGATGTTCATGAACGCAAACAGGTCGAGTGCGCATTGCGTGAATCGGCCCAGCTTATGACGAACATCATCAGTTTCCTGCCTGATGCCACGTTTGCCATTAACAGTGACGGAAGGGTGATTGCCTGGAACCGGGCAATGGAAAAGATGACTGGAATTTTTGCGGATGCGATTATCGGCAAGGGTGATTATGCATACTCACTCCCGTTCTATGGCGAGCGCCGCCCAATATTGATCGACCTGATCCTTTCCCAAAATGAGAGTATCCTGATATCCGAGGAGTTTAACTCACGGCTCTAGCCTTCAACTACACTTCGATAAAAGAAGAAGGAACCAATTTCAGGAAGAGGTGCTTATATCTGGTTTACTGCATCTCCGCTCATCGATTCCCATGGCAGTGTTATAGGGGCAATTGAATCAATACGGGATATCAGCGCTCATAAAACGCGACAGACCGAACTTCAGGCATCCTACGAACAGATAGCCGCAATGGAAGAGGAACGTCGCAAGAACTTTGAGGAGCTGGCATCACGGGAGCGGGTAGTAGCCGAGAGCGAAGCCAACTACCGGGCTCTCTTCTCTGCCATGGTTGAAGGACATGCCGTCAACGAACTGGTGTATGATAAAAACGGTGTGCCGGTGGAATACCGGATCCTGCAGGTGAATCCTGTGTTTGAGAAGATCTTTAACCTCCCCAGCGATACCGCAGTTGGCAGGACGAGCAGGGAGGCGTTTGGCGTAGATGAACCCAGCGCGCTTGCACGGTATGCAGATGTCGTCCGGACGGGAATCTCTCAATCGCTGGAGTTCTGGTATCCCCCGATGAAAAAACATCTTGCGATCTCGGTGTATTCTCTTAATGCAGGAACCTTTGCCACAGTATTTGAAGATATCACCACCCGCAGGCAAAACGAACAGGAACTCCGGGCAGCCTATGAGCAGATATCAGCGATAGAAGAGAAACTGCGCAACAATCTTGAGGATCTGGCAAGACGGGAACAGGCACTGCGTGCCAGTGAGGAGCACTACCGTCAGATCGTTGACACGGCAAATGAAGGTATCTTGTCAATGGATGACGGGATGAAAGCCACCTTTGTCAACCCCCGCCTTGCCGATATGCTCGGGTATTCCCCCGATGAAATTCTTGGTAGGCCAATCGGGGATTTCATGCATGCCGAAGAGATGCCGGATCATGCGGAAAAGATCCTGCAGAGAAAAACCGGTGCGAGCTCCTTGTATGAGCGGAAGTTCTGCAAAAAAGACGGGAGCCCTCTCTGGTTTCTGGTGTCAGCAACCCCCCTTGTGGATGCGAGGGGTATGTTCCAGGGCTCGTTTGCCATGCTCACCGATATCACGGCACGAAAAATTGCCCGGCAGGACCTCCAGCTGAAAAACCAGGAGCTGAACGCGGCAAACGAACAGATGGCAGCTGCGTTTGAAGAGCTGAAGTCAACAGAGGAATTGCTCCTGACACGGAACCGGGAGCTCGAAGAACAGCGGGAGGCAGTTCATAAATCCGAACGGGGTCTCCAGATAGCAAACCGGAAACTCAACCTGCTATCCGGTCTTACACGCCACGATGTGGTGAACCAGCTCATGGTGCTGAGCGGTTACGTGACGTTGTCGGGACACTATTCCGAGGACGCAAAATTCGAGCAGATGATAGAAAAAGAACAAAAGACGATAGAGATGATCCACCAGCAGATCCTGTTCACCAAGGAGTATGAGGATCTGGGGGTGAACGCACCGGTATGGCAGGCAGTTGGCACAACGGTCACGAGCGCTGCTGAGGGACTTGATCTCACCGGTGTCCGCTTGAATGTGGTAGCAGACAATCTGGAGATCTATGCGGATCCACTCCATAAGAAGGTGTTCTACAATTTAATGGACAACACCCACCACCATGGAGAAACCGTATCGGAGATAACGGTCTCATGGGAGAAAAGGGAGAGCGGACTGGTCATCACGTACGCAGATAATGGCGTTGGTGTTGATGCAGTAGCCCGTCCCCACCTATTTGAACGAGGGTTTGGGAAGCATACCGGCCTCGGCCTCTTTTTTACCCGGAAAGTGCTCAGTATTACCGAACTATCCATAACCGAAACCGGTACCCCCGGCAAAGGTGTCCGGTTCGATATTACCGTGCCGGAAGGGGAGTACCGCATCACGGGTACCCGGCAATCGTCCTTATAATTTGGTTCTGTAGAAAAATTCTAAAAAATAAAAACGTTCACGGGGGGTTTCACCCCCCTGCCACTGGGGCTGCCCCCCCGAATATGATAACCCTTGAACAGATTATACGGCACCATCAAAAAAGTGCAGGGGCGTTTAGGAGGGACAGGTACTGTCCTCTCCTCCAATTGCGTTTCTTCACATTAATACTCTGATTTCTACAAGACTCATAATGTCAATCCATGGATCTTCATTCACCCTTACTGCCATCAAACAGTGTCTTTATTCCATGCCAATTCCAAAAAATGGAAGATTGGCCGGGAAATACCCGTCACCAGGGAACTTCCTGTTTTTGCGCCACTCACTCAAGGGTGCGCCGGTACGTGGCAATTCCCAGCATCATCGCTGCGACAGAGAATATACATAATGCGATGAGATCCGTACTAATCACATCAAGCCCCTGTCCCCTTAGGATGATGCTCCTGAGCGCGTGCACTGCATAATATTCCGGGTTAATGATGGTTATCCAGCGCAGCCAGTCCGGCATACCGATGACCGGGTAAAATGCACCGCTGGTCATGAACAGGATCAGGTTAAAGAATGCTGACGTGGAGGCATACTCCTGCTGGTTGGTGAACCGGGATGCCATCGAGACCATGAAACTGGTGATCCCGATGCTGGTGATGAACAACACCAAAAGGACCATAAAAAAATCTTCTGTGCTCTGGATGATGATCCCCGTGATCAGGAGATCTACAACAAAGATGATGAACCCTGAAAGAAACGCCCGCACCGTGCCGCTGGCGATCGTGCCCATGATGATGCTCGAACGCTTCACGGGGGTCACGAAGTAGCCCTCGATTATGCCCATCTCCCGGTCCTTGATAAGCGCAATGCCACCGCCCATCATGGTTGTCATAAAGATTGCCATCACAATGACGCCGACACCAAAGAACTGGATATATTTGATATCCCCGTAAATTTTGTTGATCTCAACCGGGTTGCGGGACCCTGATTGTACAAGCGCTGCATTGACCCCGGCTACAATAACGCTTGGTGTCACCGAATCGGAACTGTCCACATAGAGCCGGATCGTACGGCCCGGGAATGCCGGTGAGGGTAAGACCAGAACTCCACTCACCCCCCCGTTCGCCAATGCCTGTTTGGCTTTGAGTTCATCGGTGTATACTGCGATATCGAAGGTGGGGGGATTATCCGCCTGGGCCATATGTTTGAGATCATTAACAAATGCGGCGAACGGGGGGACTGAATCGTCGTAGGGCTCTTCCTGCACGATAGCGATCGATACGTGGCTTATCGTTCCTCCCATCGCGTTGCCGAAGATCACGAGATACATGATCGGCATCAACAGGGTAAAGACGATCACGAACGGGTTGCCAAGGAACTTCTTGAAATCCCGCTTGAAGATGGCAACCGCACCTTTGATCATCAGGAATGCCTCCGTGCATTCTGCCCTGGTGCACTGCCCCCGCTCTGAGCGCCATCGTTCAAGTTTTTACCGGTCAGGTAGATGAAGACGTCTTCAAGGGATGGCGACCGGATCGAGATGGTGGTCATAGGCACTGAATAGCGTTCGAAGGCTGCAAGAATTGCCGGTAACGCGGTGCTGCCGCTTTTGGCCGAGATGAAGAGCCGCTGATCTTTTACTTCAGCGGATATGACCAGATCATAGGCCTGTATTGCAGAAAGAACCCGCTCGTCCATCCGGTCAAATCCTATTTCGATGAGATCCCCCGCGGGAAGCAGCAGGCGCAGGTTATTCATGGTATCTAACGAGATGAGCCGCCCCTGGCTCACAAACGCAATCCTGCCACAGAGTTTCTCTGCCTCGTCCATGTAATGCGTGGTTAAGATGATGGTGGTGTTCTCGGCGTTCAGCTGCTCGATCTGCTGCCAGACTTCGCGGCGGGATTCAGGATCAAGACCGATGGTCGGTTCGTCCAGGAACAGGATCAGGGGCCGGTGGACGAACGCCCGCACAATCTCGAGTTTCCGTTTCATACCCCCGGAAAATGTCTGCACTTTCATATGGGCCCGGTCAGTAAGTCCGACCATTTCCAGGAGTTCCCAGATCCGGTCCGGCAGGATGCGGTCATCGACGTCTTCTAACTTGCCGTAGAACTCCAGGTTGTCGTACGCGGTGAGTTCATTATCCAGCGTACTGTTCTGGGGACAGACCCCGATGATGCCCCGGATCTTTTCCGGGTCTCGTGTTATCTCGTACGGCCCGACAAAGGCGGTGCCCGATGAGGGGCTGAGCAGGGTGGTGAGGATACGTATCAGGGTACTTTTTCCCGCACCATTGGGACCGAGCAGGCCAAAGATCTCCCCGCGTTTCACATCGAAGGTGACATCGTCGACTGCGTTTACTGTCCGTTGCTTGTCCTTGAAGGTTTTGGAGAGATGATCGATGCGGATGATGCTTTCGCCTGAAGATGCAGAGCCCCCGCTTATGGGATGCCGTTGTTGTTCTTTCTGTTCAAGAGGGTATGCACCGGAGGGGCTCATAGGTGTATTGAAAAATATGTGGGATTTGGTAGCACTTAATGTGTGGGGAACAGATGATGGTCGTGTACATCCCCCCAATCGCTTCTCTTATCTCCCTTCCCGCGTAATTTATGTGTATGATGCACGAGCCGCCGGCAAAAAAGGTCCTCTTCTGGTGTGAGCAGTGCAATGTGCCGCTGGTGGCAAAAAGTTGTGCGTGCGGGGCCGAGGGCAAAAAGATCGAACTGCTCCAGCCGTACGATGTCCGCCCCGCTCTTGCTGCCGATATGGCACTGGTCAAAAAACTCGTGCAGGAGCGGTTCGGGAATGTCCCGCTCGCAAAAATACTGCTCTTTAACAAGACCGGTGGGGTTGACCGGGCCGACCTGGTGATCATGAACGGCGAGCGGCTCGGCTGGCTCACGTTCGATCCCGTATCACGGAAATTCAGCCTGGACCTTTCTCCTGAAGCGCTCCAGTTCATCCTCCCGCATGCCACACAGGGAATCATCGATCTCGATACCCACACGAATGTCCGGCAGGAGAAGGGACGTGTTGGAGGCAAACGGGTTGCGCTCAAGATCCCCGTGCCTGAGGGAACAGTCATTGTAAAATACAAAAACAAGTTCGGCACCGGTATGGTAAAGGAAGGGTTCATCAAGGTCAAGGAGCTCATCAGCGTTACGCCACGGACCCCGAAAAATCCCGTATGGGATGTGGCTATCGAGAAGAATAAATTCCACTTAAAAAATCTTGAGCGCCACGCGATCCGTGCCATCAAGCAGCACATCGCGGATCGCCCGACTGTTAATGTCTCATTCTCCGGAGGAAAAGACAGCACCGCTGTGCTCACGATCGCCCGGAAAGCCGGGGTGACAAAGGCGTTCTTCATCGACACCGGTCTTGAATTTCCCGAGACGATCGCATTCGTTGAATCGCAGAATGTAGAGATCATACGAAAAGCCGGCGACTTCTGGCAGGCTGCAGAAAAAGCCGGGCCTCCGGGCAAGGACAACCGCTGGTGCTGCAAACTCCAGAAGCTCCACCCGCTCAAGCTCTATCTCGCGGATGTCGGCCCCTGCGTCACGGTGCAGGGCAACCGCTGGTACGAGTCGTGGAACCGGGCTGGTCTTGACGAGACGAGCCAGAACCCGGCCAACCCGCTCCAGCTCAATATCTCGCCCATCCGGCACTGGCGGGCGCTGGAAGTCTTCCTCTATCTCTGGTGGCAGAAGGTGGCGACCAACCCGCTCTATGACAAAGGGCTCGAACGCATCGGATGTTATCTCTGCCCCGCGATGCTCGAGAGCGAGTACGAGGAACTCCACACGCTCCAGCCGGCGTATGCACAGCGCTGGGACGCGTTCCTCGAACGATGGGCAGCAAAGAAAGGCCTCCCCGAAGCATTCTTCCGCTGGGGGCTCTGGCGGTGGCGGGAATTGCCCCCCAAGATGCGGGAACTCTGTACCCTCAAAAAAATCCCCTTCAATGAGGACCATACACTAAGAACCGGTCCGGCACGGGCACCCCCGCAGGTAACGGTTCCCTCAAAAGAAGTAAAGGTAGTAAAGGAATTAAAGGAAGACGCAAAGGTCCGTGAAGAAAAAATAATGGAACCGTTAAGGTATTCACACACGATTGAGGGATTTTCCATCTCAACGATACGGAAGGATTTCCCTATCCTGGGAGATCTCATCTACTTTGATAATGCAGCCACGAGTTTCTCACCAGAACTGGTAATTGAATCAATGGTCGAGTTCGAGCACAACTACCGGGCGAATGTCGGACGGGGTGTGCACCGTCTCACCCAGATCGCCAGCCAGCGCTACTGGCACGCCCACGAGAAGGTGGCAGCATTCATTGGCGGGAAGAAGGGCATCTGTGTGTTTACCAAAAACACCACCGAATCGATCAACATGGTTGCCCACGGCGTTGCATGGGCATCCGGAGATCGTGTTGTCACTACCATACTTGAGCATCATTCCAACCTGCTTCCGTGGCGGGCCCTGAATGCCCGGGGTGTTGAAGTCGATGTGATCGGTTTTGGTGCGGATTACTCGCTCGACCTTGATGCGCTGGAAAAGACAATCACCCCAGCAACGCGTCTTGTTACCGTTACCCACGCCTCCAATGTGTTGGGAGTAGTCACCCCCCTCAAAGAGATTGCAAAAGCCTGCCATGATCACGGTGTTAAACTGCTTGTCGATGGTGCACAGACGGTTCCGCACATCCCGGTGGATGTCGCCTCGCTCGGCTGCGATTATTTCGCATTCTCCGGTCACAAGATGTGCGGTCCGACCGGGACCGGTGTCCTCTGGATGAAAGAGCCGGACATAGAACCTTTCATCCTTGGCGGGGGGATGGTCGAAACGGTCACGGGAACCGGCTATACGGCCGCTGAAGGATTCCAGAAATATGAAGCCGGCACTCCCAATATTTCCGGAGGTATCGGGCTTGGTGTTGCGGCCGGGTATCTTGAAACGATCGGTATGGAAAAGATCCAGCGCCACGAAGAAATGCTTACTACGCGGCTGATCAACGGACTTTCCCGGAACACGAAGATCCATGTCTATGCACCAAAGCGCCCGGAAGCACGCATCGGCGTCGTGTCGTTTACGGTGGACGGGTTCCACCCGCACGAGGTGGCCCAGCAGCTGGATGAAGCGGCCGATATCCTGGTGCGTTCCGGTCATCACTGCTGCCAGCCGCTGATGGAGTCACTTGGCCTTCCCGACGGGACAGTCCGGGCAAGTCTTGCGCTGTATAATACCGCAGAAGAGTGCGATATGCTCCTTGCCACGTTAGAGGGACTCACGCGGTAGCCATATCACTTTTTTTTTTTCATTTTTGCTTTCCTGCTGTCACGGTTTAATAGTCCCGCTGCAAATAGATGTGTAATACAATTATCCGGAATACTTCTTCCAATATCTGGAGATCATAATGACGCCTGCTCAACTATCCGACCTGTTTGCCCGCGTGCGCAAGAACCGTCCGCTCGTCCACCATATCACCAACTACGTCACGGTCAATGACTGCGCCAATATCACGATCTGTGCCGGGGGTGCACCGATCATGGCCGATGCGATCGAAGAAGTTGCAGAGATGACCGGTATTGTCGGAGCGCTCGTGCTCAACATCGGGACGCTCAACACGGTCCAGATCGATTCGATGATCGCAGCCGGACGGAAGGCAAATGAGCGGAAGATACCGATTATTCTCGATCCTGTCGGAGCAGGAGCCACCCGTTTCAGGACGCATACCACCCAGCGCCTGCTCGAAGAACTGGATATTACGATTCTCAAGGGAAATGCCGGAGAGATCGGGGTCCTGGCCGGCGCTGACGGGAAGGTGCGGGGTGTGGATTCCGACGGACTCACCGGCGATCCCGTAGTGATTGCAAAAGAGTTTGCATCCGTTGCCGGTCTCACGGTGGTCGTGAGCGGTGAGACGGATATCGTGACCGATGGCAAACGCGTCCTGCTCGTAGAGAACGGGCATCCGATGATGGGTGGTATATCGGGAACTGGATGCATGGCGGCATCGGTGACCGGTGCATTTGCAGCGGAATCCAGCGACTCCGTCCAGGCAGCGGCAACAGCACTCGCTGCATTTGGCATTGCCGGCGAACGGGCAGCAGCAGGGGCACGGGGGCCGTACTCGTTCAAGGTCACCCTTTTCGATGAACTTTCAGAACTTACTCCCGCAGAGCTCATGTCCGCTGCAAAGATCCGATCCGTCTGAAACTCTCTATGAACTATGAGCTGTACATAATCACCGATGAGATGATCGGGCGGGGAAAGACCCATGCAGAGATTGCCAAGCGGGCGATTGCCGGGGGAGCCGATGTCATCCAGCTCCGGGACAAATCCTGTAGCAGCAGTGAGCTGATCCGGATCGGGAGAACCCTTCGCGGGATTACCCGTGAGAGTTCAACCCTCTTTATAGTAAACGACCGTCTGGATGTAGCACTCGCCTGCGGAGCGGATGGTTTACATCTCGGGCAGGGGGATCTGCGTACCTATGTGGCCCGGCAGTTTGCCCCACCCGGATTCCTCATCGGGGTTTCGGTCAGTACGGTAAAAGAGGCGTGCCAGGCAGAACAGGAAGGGGCGGATTATGTTGCGCTCAGCCCGACGTTTTCCACCGGCACCAAGCCGGACGCCGGGCCGGGACACGGGCTTGAGATGCTGCGCGAGATTCACCGGAGTGTATCGGTACCGGTGATCGCAATCGGGGGGATAAACCCTGAAAATATTGGTGACGTGATCGATGCTGGAGCAGATGGTGTTGCGGTGATATCTGCCGTTGTCGGGGCCACGGATATTACCGCTGCCGCCCGGGATCTCAAAAACAGGATCACCCGTTGCAAAACTGCGAGGCGATAATGAGCGATCATCAGCTCCTGCGTTTTGTCCTCCACGAGCATTTCGCCAGCCATCACCATTTTGATTTCAGGCTTGAGCGGGACGGGGTGCTGAAGAGCTGGGTGGTGCCCAAAGGGCTGCCGGAAACGCCCGGTGAACGACGACTGGCAATCATGGTCGAAGCACATCCTTTAGACTATATCGGTTTTATAGGCACCATACCCGAAGGGCAGTACGGCGCTGGTGAAGTGACGATTAAGGATACCGGAACCTATGAACCCCTGATCTGGCGGGATGACCGGATCGAAGTTCTCCTGCACGGCCAGGTCTTTTCCGGCAAATATGTGCTGATCCGTTTCAAAAAAGCGGGCGATAATGAGTGGCTGGTACTCAGGGCAAAGGACGCATAGCGTGTGGTCAAATGCAGAGCACGGCAAGCATCCCCCTGGCCATCCGGATCAGAATGGGTAGTAACAGGTTTTCACCGGGTCCATCCGTGTGTCGCACCTGCGGAGTTTTACGAACCTTACTTCCCGATAATTCTTCCCTATTTTCCCGGTAATCGGCTCTGTTGAAACTCTATTTCCTGTGATTCGCTTTCTCTTATAGGCTGTTTGGAGGGTGACCCCCTCTCTCCCCCAGAGGGGGAGGCAGCCCAGGGGTGCATCCCCTTGCCCCTCCTCTTTTTTAGAGGGTTTCAACAGAGCCCGGTAATCATTAAATTCTGCTCATCACTTCTATTGATGCCACTAACACGATCAGGACAGAAATGATCCAGCCTGCCATGATCACGCCAACCCCTTTTATTCCCCGCCACTTGAAAATCCAGGTAAGCAGAACACACCCGTAGAGCCCCACACCGGGGATCCAGATGAACGGGATAAGGGTAAGAATTCCGTATCGGTGGAACAGTGATGATTTTTGGGCAATTGTTTGGACCGAGTCGAGATGTTTGCGCAGCCAGGCCGAGCGTTCTGCAAAGCTGTCGCAGATCCCAAATAGTCCATAGATGATGGCAATCCCAAAGGAACACATGACGAGCATGATGGGAATGGGAGGAATTCCCAGTCCGACCCCGACAATGACTGCCATCGGCTGGAGAATGAGAACCGATCCCACAAACCCGAGCACGTTCCACACGGAGGTCCGGAAGATCAATCCTATGGCTACCGGTATGAGCACGATGCCACTGATCAGGAATAGTGCCGCCCGGAGAATTCCCTCCAGCCCTTTGAACCGCGAAGCAGTGTCCATGTAATTTACTAGAAGTGGTGAGGGATGGTATAAGAACCATAAAGATTCTCCTGGTTTTTGTTGGGTACATTGTCGGGCTCAAACATACGAATCTGCACCTGCGGCACGGCGCAATCCTTTTTTCTTTGCAGAATAGTAGTTTCCCAATGCTCCGCCAACCGCTGTCTGATGCCGGATATTCGTTCACGTCCATCGCGCTGCTTGGGGCGTTAATACTCTTCTCTCTCCTGATGTTCTCGTTGTTGATTTACCCCAGTTATTTCTCCGGTAAAACTGCCTATGCCGGTTTCCAGCGGACCACGGATAATCCCGTGCTGGCAAGCGGTGTTACCGGCTATGCGATCTCTCCGGTACATTGGGGCCCATAACTGTCTCAAACACCCGGCCGTCTCCCTCCCGCCTCGGAGCGGTCGGAATGACGATCCAGATCGACTTTGTCCGGACAGGGTGGCCGGCCGGCACCGGTGTTGATCTCGACCAGACGCAGGTGATTTTCAATACTCCGTCAGGATCGGAAACGCTCACCCGGCTCTCTGCTGCCCCCTACACAAAACCGGGGTGTGCAATTGTCAGTAAAGGGAGCACGCTGCCTAACGGGCAGGCCAATGCCAATGATCTCCTTGAACCCAATGAGGCGTTTGGGATTTTTGTTTATCCCCGCACTCCGCTCTTACCTGGCACGTCCTTCTCGGTTATCCTGCAGATGCCTGATGAGAAATCCCTGACGGTCAACCGGACGGTACCTGCGCATATTAATCCGGTAATGGACCTGAAATAACCGGGTTTTTGTCCTCTTCATTTTCTTAAGAGAGGAAATGAACGAAAAACACCCCCCGGGTTTTCTGTGCCGGACCGGATGACAACATATAATAAATCAGTCGGGCAAAGTTCAACCTTGTATCAGCAGAACTGAGATGAAGTATACATGAAGATAATATCCGCGCAAAAAAACCTTGTGGCTTTCGGTTACCCTGCTCATCACTATCGTCATTATCCTGATCTCAATCTTCTCCATAAAAAGCGGTTATTTTGATATTTTCCCGTATTTTCACATCCTGCCTATCCTGCTCCTTGCCTATCTCTATCCCCACTATGCGGTGTATTTCACCATCATCCTTGGCTGGATATTCTTGGGCCTTATCTACCTGTATGGCCCGGTGGATATCCGGCTCTATGCGGCGAGCAGTACATTCTTCTACATTTTTGTATCGATAGGTGTCGTTATATCAGCCTTTTACGGGCAGCTGTTGCAGGAGAGAAAATACCGGATATTTGAGACCAATACGATTGCCTCACGACTCTTAGGATATTCGAAGAAGGAGTTTATGCAGATGCGCCTGCATGATATCGATACCCATCCGGAGCACCTGCTGACACCGGAAAAGATCCAGCGGTTCCAGTCGCGCGGACATATGCTGTATGAGACGGTGCAGAAGAAAAAGGACGGGACAACTGTTATCGTTGAGATCAGCAGCCGGGTTACCGAGTACTTCGGCATGTCGGCCGTCATGAGCACGGTGCGGGATATGTCGAAACGAGGGAATAAATAATTCCCCGGACGAAAAAATTTCTCTCTTCTTTTTTTTTTTAATATTTTTGTTTCAGAGAGTTCTGATACGATTGTTGAAGCCGGTGCGTACCATGCTTCCCCGCAAGGAACCGCTCCTTAAGTCGGTTGAGAATCCGGCACCGGAGTGATCCCTCAACGGTTTCTTTATTATTATTATTATTCCTTCCCTGTACTGGTGAATCGGTATGCACCTTTTGGCACCGTCATCTCAAACCGTGCCCCTTTGCCCGGCTCACCGGTTTCACGGATGGTGATTCCGGTGATGGAGAGGATCTCCTGTGACAGGGCTAAACCCAGCCCGGTATTCTTCCCGAATCCCCGTTCGAAGATCCGCTCCTTCTTCTCAGCAATGATACCATCACCATCGTCTTCACACACCATGACATGATCGCCGTCGCGTTCCTCAAATGAGAACCGGATGGTCGTGATCTTCCCCCCGTATCGCGCTGCATTATCCATCAGGTTGAAAAATACTTTGACAATGAGGGGATCGGCAAACACTTCTGTGCCGGCAGGAATATCATTTTTCACGATAACCTGTCCGAGAGAAGCCTGCATTGCCGCAGTGGTAATGAGTGTACGGCACTCCTGCCAGACGGGGACATTGATACCGATCTTCTTGTATTCTTTCGTAAACTGGATCATGGTGGAGATGCGCTGTGCTGCGGTTGCAACCTTACGGAAATACTCGTGAAATGAGGGATCGGGCTGCTTCTTTTCGAGAATATAGAGGTAGCCCATCAGCACTGTCGCCTGGTTGGTGATGTCGTGCCGGGTGATACTGGAAAGGAGGTTGAGTTTCCGGTTCATCTGCACCAGGGCTTCTTCGGATCTCTTCTGCTCGCTGATGTCTACGTAGGAAGCGATCGATTTTTTCGTCCCCGGTATCAGGGTGACCACGGCACGCAGGGTTTTTACCACCCCGCTCCGGTCATGCATACGGACCATGTAATTGGTGGGCACTGGTGTCTGATCGTTCCGCCGTTCGTGATGGAATTTTATGATCCGTTCAAGGTCATCGGGGTGCACGAAATGTGTCCAGTTCAACTTTCCCTCGCACTCCTCGCGGGAGTAACCGGTCAGCTGAGTGAACTCGGTGTTTGCCTGGTCGATGGTGCCATCCTCGTTGATAATGATGGTGGCAACCCCGGTGTGCTCAAAGAGGATACGGTACCACGCCTCATTCTCTGCGAGGATTACTTCCATCTTCTTGCGCTCCGTGATATCCTGGATGACGCCGACTATGAATTCCTGCCCGGATGCATCCGTGTACATGGTGGATGTGGAGATGATGGTGCATACCTGCCCGTCCGGTTTTGTTATGGTCACTTCTTCTTCCCGTGGGGCATATGTCCTGAATGCAGTATCGACCCACACCCAGTGGCGCTCCGCATCGAACGGGTTATAGAAATCGCGGTGGTTTTTCCCCAGAATTTCTTCCCTTTGTTGTCCGAAGAACCTGCAGAGACTGTCGTTGACGAGAACAAAACGGTGGTCGCGGTCAAGAACGTAGACCGGGTTGGCGATGGTATTGATGATGGTGGAAAGATTCCTCTTGGACTCTACTTCGAGTTCCAGCTGCATTTTTTCCGTCTGCACCTGCCGTTCGCGTATCTGGTTATGGAGAATAAAACAGAAGACTCCGACAGCGATGGAGGTCATGATGATCATCGGCAGGGCGACATTGACGGTCACTGTCATCACATCCACGACAGAATCCCCCTCGAGGATCCGGACAACGATGGCAATGGTGGAGATGAGGGATTCCACAATCAGGGTGATAATGACTGCAACCTTTACCGAAACCAGGTTACGGTTGCTGTAATAATAGACCAGCCCGCCGATGATGCCGGCTGCAAGCGGTCCGATCGCTGCGGTATAGACATTCGTTCCCCCGATCGAGAGACGGTAGATGAACCCGATAATCCCGGCCCCGAGCCCGATATATGGCCCGCAGGCAAGGCCTGCTGCAATCGGCCCGAAATCCCGAATATTCATCGTGGCCGTGTAAAAGGAAAGGTCGCTGCTCATCCCGTACACAGAGAGCAGGCCAAAGACTATGGCAAGGAAGACCTGTGTGGCGAGCGTGGCACGGTGCTCCAGTACCTGCGTGTAAAACCGGCTCTTCGAGAGGAGGTACGCGAACAGGAAGACGACGCACGCCATCTGGAACAGAAGTACGACCTCCCCAAAGAGGGTTACTGGCATATGCATACCTTTGTGGGGTAATCAATAAATCTATGGAAATCAGATCGAAAAATGTGACCGGCTTGCCCGGGATGAATGAGTTCTGGGAAATGGAGAGAAAAAATACAGGGTCCGGTAAGGGGACCCCTGCATGCATAAGCCGCCGGAGGGACTTGAACCCTCGATCTGCTGATTACGAATCAGCCGCTATACCGCTAAGCCACGGCGGCGCAATATCTCATAATGTCGACCGTTATGCTAATAAAATATGTGTTTGATAGAATGGTTCAGGAATACCCGCTAAGGGTGGTGACCGTTTTGTCTCCCTGCGGTTCTTTGGGTGCATTCACGGTGCCGAACTTCTCCTCGTAATCCGCCATGGTTTTGGTGAGTACGGCAAGCAGGTTCTTGGCATGGGTAGGGGTGATCGAGACGATTGCCTTTGCCCGCGCCTGGTTCACCTGCGGTAACTGGTGGAGGAAGAGGAACGTGAACTCGTCTTCCTTGTACGCGATCTGGATCATGTTACTGTATACCGGATCGAGTGTCTGCGGGATATTGACCGAAATTTCCTGTCCTGTCATGCTGATCAGGTACGTCCTTTACCGCTATCAAACATTGGTTTAAAAAATCTGGTTCCTGCCTTGACATTCCCCATAAAAAATATGAGGCATTTTTTTTAAGAACGGTGAAAAATATTTCAAAAAGGTTAATTATCCCGGTTTCCTACGGTCACCTAAAGAGGAACCATCCTGACAGAGCAGAGGCAACATGTCACGGTATCAAAGCTGGTGCGGGTGCACGCGTGCCCGGTCCGTTTTTATTACGAACGCAATGAGCCTGTCGTTGAATCCGAACGGTACGCGGTCTGCAAACAGCTCTCGTACCACTTGGGAACCCCTCTCGATGCGGAGGTGATCTAGCAGGAGATCGTAGCTGTTTCCCCGGCACTCGATCCCGCGCTCCGGGAATTTCTGGCACTCTGCATCACTGCCTGTAACAAAAGCGCATGGAAACCAGCCGTCCAGACCGATGTGAAGGAGGTCTCGACTAAGCACGGGATTGTCGGTATGATCGATCGCGTCGCTGCTGATGGCACCTTCTCGATCGTTCGCGCTGCGGAAGCAATGCCGTTTGGTACCTATGCCGCAGACCGGCTGCGGATCGCCTGCATCGCGTTCTGCTTAGAGGAGATGACCGGCTCAGAGGTGAAAGGCGGATGTGTGGAATACATTCCGGATGGTGTGTCCCGCTTCCATGAAGTCCAGCCCCGGGACCGGCGGCTGGTGATTGCCGCCCTGCACAAGAGCAAATCCATCCGGAACGGTGAGATGCCGCAGCACCCGCTCAATGCCCCGTGCCACCGGTGCAAGTACAAGGAGCGGTGCGAGAGCAGTGGCGGGCACCGGCTGTCAGAGTTGCTCTAGGGACACGAACCTTTTTGTCTTCCGGCTTCCATCTCACCTGCGTGGATATTTATATTCTGAGACATGGCAGAGCAGAGAAGCGTGCCCCATAAGGTCATGGCGATGAAGGGAGGGCATTAACCGGGGATGGGTGCACTGATATTCTCGGTGTTGCAGAGTTCCTTGCTTCGCGCGATGTCGTGTTTGGCTGCATAGCAACCAGCCCCTATGTGCGGGCAGTGGAAACCGCATAGATCGTTGCAAAAGCACTCGGCAAGCGTGGGATTCTCGTCCAGTGGGAGGAGCTGACACCGGGATCCAGT
The DNA here is from genome assembly GCA_041662685.1 of Methanoregula sp. GTDB lineage: Archaea > Halobacteriota > Methanomicrobia > Methanomicrobiales > Methanospirillaceae > Methanoregula. Next base: position 607 of record JBAZRZ010000038.1, on the reverse strand, counting down.
ATTGAAGCGCTGGAATCACGCATATCGGGCCTGCCCGAAGATGAGTCCCTGCTGATCATCAAGCATGAACCCATCTTAGGTATGTTCACCGGATACATGATCTCCCATGGAGGAGATGCAGCAATCGCGTTGGGAAAAGGCGGGTTTGCAAAGATCCGGAATGCCCGGCTTGACCCGGTGGGTGGGGAACTGCAGTGGCTGTTGACGGTCAGGCAGATTCTTAGTATGAAGTAGGGGGAGTCTGGTCGGGGGAATAAATGTAATTTGGGACTCAAGCGCGTGTTTCAGATTTTTTTTTCAAAAATTCTAATTTTTCCTCAATCGCTAACGGCTTCAAATAAATTTCTAAGATTTGTAACAACGGAAATCTGTTCCAAGGTAATATCCGGTGTCGCATCCCTTACACTGACCATTAATACAAACACTATTCCCAGTACAATAATTTGTGGTACTGCCACAAGTCTGATGACATTTTAAATCTGTTCCGAAAATATGCTCTGTAGAAATGATTTCCTCACGAAGAAAAACCGAGTGAAAAACAACCGAAAGATCTAAGGTATGGTGTCTCCTTACAATGTTATGCTAGTAAAGAATAAGGAGACAATTA